>NZ_JBFRFB010000001.1:0-486855 GCF_052114605.1 Microvirga sp. 2YAF29 | reverse complement strand
GAGGCGAAGGGCGATACCTATGACGGCATCGAGAACATCGCCGGCACACAATATACCGACATCCTGACAGGCGATGCCAAGAACAACATCCTCTACGGGCTAGGCTCCGACGATATTCTGCGCGGCGGCCTGGGTGCCGACGTGCTGGTGGGAGGCGAGGGCTTCAACTGGGCCTCGTACGCGGACGCGACAACCGGCGTGCGCGTGGATCTGGCTAACTGGGGTGTGAACACCGGCGAGGCTGCAGGCGACGTTTATATTGAGATTGAAGGGCTACAAGGCTCGAACTTCGCCGATTCCCTCGCCGGAGACGGAAGCATGAATGCGCTGTCGGGTCTTGACGGTAACGACGTGCTGCTTGGCCGTGGTGGTAATGACAATCTCCACGGTGGAGCCGGTGACGACATTCTCATTGGAGGCGCCGGTGCCGACATACTGGTCGGCGGCGGCGACTTCGACTGGGCGTCCTATACCGATGCGACCACTGGTGTGACTGCCGACTTGGCCAATCGCGCAGCTAATACCGGCGATGCGACAGGTGATTATTACGAGGCTATCCGTGGTCTTCAGGGCTCTATGTTCAGCGACGTGCTCAATGGCGATGAGATTGGCAATGCGCTGTCGGGACTGGATGGTAACGACCTCTTGCAGGGCCGTGGCGGCAATGACGAACTCCACGGCGGCGAAGGCAACGATACCCTTTCTGGCGGTGCGGGCTCCGACCATCTGACCGGTGCCGGAGGGGCAGATCACTTCCGGTTCGACGCGGCCCTCGGCCCGTCAAATGTCGACTACATCGCGGATTTCAACGTCTCGCAGGACAAGTTCGAGTTGGACGGTCAGGTGTTTAAAGGCCTTTTGGCTTACAGTTCGGGCGAGCTTATGCAGTGGAATTTCAGCATCGGAGCCCGCGCGGTCACGCAGTATAGTCAGGTCGTCTACAACAACACGACTGGTGAGCTCTTCTTCGATGCCGACGGCTCTGGAGCTGTGGCGCAGGTCAAGTTCGCCGATATCTCGAAGGGTTTGGCCTTGACGTACTCGAGCTTCCTGCTCGTGTAAAAAGGGCGGTCCGCTCGTAATCCTGCTTAAAAACAGAAGGGCGCCGACATCCACCTTGTCGGCGCCCTTCTGTTTTGCGGAAAGGTGAGGCGGCTAGTGCACCGGTCATTCAGGCGAAGCCATATCCTGCCGCGGTGAAGTAGTTGCGGCACGCCTCGGGCTCGACGAGATCACAGATGTCGCCGATGGCGCCAAAGCGCCTCGACAGTTCGGGCTTCGGCTTTGCGCAGGTGTGCCTTGATCTGGGAGAAGACCAGCTCAATCGGGTTCAAGTCCGGACTGTAGGGCGGCAGGAACAGAAACCAGGCGCCTCGTTGCTTCAGGCACTGTGCGGCCTTCTCGCTTTTATGCGCCGGTAGGTTGTCGAGGATCACCACAGCGCCCGGCGACAGGGTTGGAGCAAGCTGGGTCTCCACATAGGTCTCGAAGATGCGCCGGGTCATCGGCCCATCAATCACCCACGGTGCTGTCAGCCCTTGGCAGCGCAGACCCGCGATGAAGGTTTGTGTCAGCCAATGGCCAAAGGGTGCCTTGGCATACAGACGCTGCTCCTTGGGACCGCGGCCACGCAAGCGGGGCATCTTGGTGGAGGTGCCGGTCTCATCGAGAAAGACGAGCCGGTGCGGCTCCTGGCGCATGCGCGGCTGGCGCTTCGCGCGCCAATGCTCGCGCGCCTGGCGCACGTCGGCGCGTCCTTGTTCGCTGGCCCGCAGCGTTTTTTTTGAAGCAGTAGCCCTGGCGAATGAACCAGTGCGAGATCGCAGCGGGCGTGACCTTTGTGCCGAGGGCTGTCAGTTCTGCGGCGAGCTGGGGCATGGTGATGTCGTCCTTCTCGCTCACGCGGCGGATGAGGAAGTCGCGATGGGGATCGAGCTTGGAGTAGCGCCAGCCACCCTCCGGCTTGGGGGCCAAGCTGCCGGAGGCGCGATAGGCCGCCATGAGCCGCACCACGAACGCAACGGAGACCTCGAAGTGGTGGGCGGCGGCGTGGCAGGAATGGCCCGTTTCGACAAAGCGTGCCACCCGGCGGCGCAGATCCAGCGAGTAGGATTTGGTCATCACTCATCTCCTGCAAAGAGAGCCGAGATGAGTGAATCACGAAGCCGATAGGCCGCATAGCCCCAACGACTCCATCAGAACCGACGTTGCTCTAGGATAGGAATTGCATTCTTCGGAGCTTTACGCCGAATAAGAGCCTAAGCACCACGTCGTTTGGGCATAAATTGGGTCCAGTATTTGCTGCCGCCTCCCTCAGGTTAGCTAAGCTGTTTCTCCCGTAGCGCCGAGGCGCATATCGAGATACTCGTCCACGGACACCATCAGTTCATCGACCTTGCCATCGAAGAAGTGGTTCGCGCCATCAATGACGGCATGCTCGAGCTTCACGCCCTTCTGCGTCTTCACCTTCTCGATGACGCTGACTACGTCCTTCACCGGGGCCACACGGTCTTCCGAGCCGTGTACGAACAGGCCGGAGGACGGGCAGGGGGCGAGGAATGAGAAGTCGTAACGGTTCGCCATGGCGGCAATCGAGATGAAACCTTCGATCTCCGGACGGCGCATGAGAAGTTGCATGCCGATCCAGGCGCCGAAGGACACGCCGGCGATCCAGCAGGCACGGGCATCCGGATTCATGGACTGCGCCCAGTCGAGGGCGGCGGCGGAATCCGACAGCTCGCCCTGGCCATGGTCGAAGGCGCCCTGGCTGCGGCCGACGCCGCGGAAGTTGAAGCGCAGCACCGAGAAGCCACGCTTCACGAAATCATAGTACAGGTTGTACACGATCTGGTTGTTCATCGTGCCGCCGAACTGCGGGTGCGGATGCAGGATGATGGCGATCGGTGCGCCTTTTTCCTTGGCGGGCTGATAGCGGCCTTCGATGCGGCCGGCAGGGCCCGTGAAGATGACCTCAGGCATATACGCGAACCTCTTGCTCACCTCTCCGCCGGGAGAGGGAAAACCCCATGCGACCTTGACCAAGGCCAGGGATTCTCATAAAAAACCTTTAGAATTCTTCTAAGTTGTTACCTTGTTTCAAAACGAGTGGGCATAAGACCCCAGCGAAACTTCGGGAACATGTGGCTGCGGTGCTTTAGCACGGCACCCAGGGTCAATTGCAAGATATTCGTGAGGCTTAGGCAGGATCCATGGCATCGAGCCAGCGTACATACCTCGATCATAACGCCACTTCGCCCCTGCGGCCTGAAGTGGCGGAGGTGGTTCTGCGCGTGCTCCAGGTGCCCGGCAATGCTTCTTCCGTCCACATGGAAGGCCGCGCCGCGCGGGCCGAACTCGAGGAAGGGCGGGTAAGCGTCGCCAAGCTCGTCGGGGCCAAGGCCAAGAACACGATCTTCACCAGCGGCGGCACCGAGGCCGCCAACCTGGTATTGACGCCGTCCTTCCGCAGGCTCGGCCAGCCGGGAATGGCAAGGCTCCTGATCGGAGCGACCGAGCACCCCTGCATTCTCAATGGACACCGCTTCCCGGCAGGTCAGATCGATATCATTCCGGTCGACCGCAACGGAATCCTTGATCTGGCTTGGCTCAAGGCACACCTCGAAGAGGCAGGGGAGCAGCAGGCTCTCGTCTCCGTGCAACTGGCCAACAACGAAACAGGCGTCATTCAGCCGGTGGCTGAGATCGCGGCACTCGTTCATGCCTATAAGGGCCTCGTCCATACGGATGCGGTCCAGGCTGCGGGGCGGATGCCGGTGGATATCGCGAGCCTTGGCGTCGATGCGCTGACCCTCTCCGCGCACAAGCTCGGCGGGCCGAAGGGCGTCGGCGCTCTGGTGCTGGCCTCCGACCAATACGAGATCGGCGACAAGCTGATCCGAGGCGGCGGGCAGGAAAAGAACTACCGTGCCGGCACCGAGAACGTAGCCGGCATCGCCGGATTCGGCGTGGCGGCAGAGCTCGCCCTGGCCTGCCTGGAGGCGGAGGCCGACAGGCTCAAGGTTCTGAGGGATGAGACTCAGGCCGAGGTTATGCGTATCGCGCCGAACGCTCTTGTTGTGGGTGCAGGCGCGGAAAGGTTGCCTAATACGCTGGCCTTTGCCATACCCGGCCTCAAGGCCGAGACGGCGTTGATCGCCTTCGATCTGGCGGGAATTGCCCTGTCATCCGGTTCGGCCTGCTCGTCCGGAAAGGTGAAGCGGTCGCATGTGCTTGATGCCATGGGTGTCGAGCCGACCCTGGCCGAGGGCGTTTTGCGAGTGAGTTTGGGGTGGAAGACCACTAAAGAGGACGTAATCCGCTTTGCGGAGGCGTGCGAAAGGGTGGTCGGCACCTTATATAAGCGGAAGGCGAGCGCGGCCTGATAGGCTCCGCCAGTTTTCCATGTCCATATCAACCCCCCGGCCCTTGAAGCCGTGAGCGGTGGGAGAGACAGATGCCTGCAGTGCAGGAGACCATCGATCAGGTTCGATCGATCGACGTCGACCAATATAAGTATGGCTTCGAGACCGAAGTCGAGATGGAGAAGTCGCCGAAGGGCCTCTCCGAGGACGTGATCCGTTTCATCTCGGCCAAGAAGGGCGAGCCCGAGTGGATGCTCGCATGGCGCCTCGATGCCTATAAGCGCTGGCTCACCATGACCGAGCCGAACTGGGCGCGCGTTTCGTACGACAAGATCGACTACAACGACATTTACTACTACGCCGCTCCCAAGAAGAACCCGGCGCCGAAGTCCCTCGACGAGGTGGACCCTGAGATTCTCAAGACCTATGAGAAGCTCGGCATTCCGCTGCGCGAGCAGGAGATCCTGGCCGGTGTCGAGCCGCAGCGCCGGGTTGCCGTGGACGCGGTGTTCGATTCCGTGTCGGTCGCCACGACCTTCAAGGAAGAGCTTAAGAAGGCCGGCGTGATCTTCATGCCGATTTCGGAGGCCATCCGCGAATATCCCGACCTCGTGCGTCAGTATCTCGGCACCGTGGTTCCGGTGACGGACAACTTCTTCGCGACGCTGAATTCGGCAGTCTTCACCGACGGCTCGTTCGTCTACATTCCGCCGGGCGTGCGCTGCCCGATGGAACTGTCGACCTATTTCCGCATCAATGAGAAGAATACCGGCCAGTTCGAGCGTACGCTCATCATCGCGGACAAGGGCTCCTACGTCTCGTATCTCGAAGGCTGCACCGCCCCGAAGCGCGACGAAAACCAGCTCCACGCCGCTGTGGTTGAGCTGATCGCGCTCGACGACGCCGAGATCAAATATTCGACCGTCCAGAACTGGTATCCCGGCGACGCTGAGGGTCGGGGCGGCATCTACAACTTCGTGACGAAGCGCGGCGATTGCCGTGGCAAGAACTCGATCATCACCTGGACCCAGGTTGAGACCGGTTCGGCGATCACGTGGAAGTACCCGTCCTGCATCCTGCGCGGCGATGGCTCGCGCGGTGAGTTCTACTCGATTGCGGTGTCGAACGGTATGCAGCAGGTCGATTCCGGCACGAAGATGATCCATCTCGGCAAGAACACCACGAGCCGGATCATCTCGAAGGGTATCGCCGCCGGAAAATCCGAGAACACCTATCGCGGCCTCGTGTCGGCTCACCGCAAGGCGACCGGCGCGCGCAACTTCACGAATTGCGACTCGTTGCTGATCGGCAACCAGTGCGGCGCGCACACGGTGCCCTACATCGAGTCGAAGAACGCCACCGCCGTGTTCGAGCACGAGGCGACGACATCGAAGATCTCGGAAGATCAGATGTTCTACTGCCAGCAGCGGGGTCTCTCAGCGGAAGAGGCGACCGCGCTCATCGTGAACGGCTTCGTGAAGGACGTGCTGCAGCATCTCCCGATGGAGTTCGCAGTAGAGGCGCAGAAGCTGATCTCGATCTCGCTGGAAGGCTCGGTCGGTTAAGGAACAAACGCCATCCCGGCCAAGCGAAGCTAAGAGCCGGGATCGCGAAAACCAGTTCAATTCGGATAACGATCCCGGATCGGCTCTTAGCCGTCCGGGATGACGTGGATGGAATTCACCAATGCTCGAAATCAAAAATCTTGTTGTCCAGATCGAGGACAAGCGCATTCTCAACGGCCTCAACCTCACCGTGAACAATGGCGAGGTCGCCGCTATCATGGGCCCAAATGGCTCGGGCAAGTCGACGCTTTCGTATGTGATCGCCGGCAAGCAGGATTATGAGATCCTCGACGGCGAGATCCTGCTCGACGGCCAGAACCTGTTGGAAATGGGAGCGGATGAGCGCGCCGTCGCTGGTGTGTTCCTAGCCTTCCAGTATCCGCTGGAAATCCCTGGCGTCGGTTCGATGACCTTCCTCAAGGCAACCCTGAACGCCCAGCGCAAGGCGCGTGGCGAGGACGAGCTGACGACCCCCGACTTCATCAAGCGTGTGAACGCGGCGGCCGCGAAGCTCGAAATTCCGAAGGACATGCTCAAGCGCGCTCTCAACGTCGGCTTCTCCGGCGGTGAGAAGAAGCGCATGGAGATCCTGCAGATGGCGCTGCTCCAGCCGTCCTTCTGCATCCTCGACGAAACCGATTCCGGCCTCGACATCGACGCGCTTCGCATCGTGTCCGAGGGAGTGAACGCGCTCCGTTCGCCGGATCGCGCCTTCCTCGTCATTACGCACTATCAGCGTCTCTTGAACCACATCGTGCCCGACACCGTGCACGTGATGCATGGCGGCCGCATCGTGCGCTCGGGCGGCAAGGACCTGGCGCTCGAGCTCGAGGCCAACGGCTATGCCGATTACCGGGAAAGCGAGGCCGCTTAAGATGGCTGACGTGACCCTCATGAAGACGCCAGCGGAAACCGCTCTGGTGCAGGCCTTCGAGAGCGCGAAGTCCGCGCTCCCGGGCGATGCAGAATCGCGCGCCCAGGCTTTCGAGCAGTTCAACTCGCGCGGCCTCCCGCACCGCCGCGTCGAGGAGTTCAAATACACCGACCTGCGCGCCCTGATGCGTGAGGTTGCGCCTTTCGCGGGCGTGCCCTCGGCGGAAGAAGCGAAGGCGGCAATCCAGAGCGCCAAGACGCTCTCCGGCATCGAGGCGCTTCAGGTTCCGTTCGTGAACGGCCATTTCGTGCGCGATGCGGTGGACTTCCATAACCTGCCCGAGAACATCGAGATCGTGCCCCTGGCCGAGGCTCTGGCGAACGGCCATGAGTGGCTGGCGAAGCTCAGCCCGGTTCCGTGGGCGAGCGAGAACCCGGTTTACCAGCTCAACACCTCATTCATGGCCGATGGCGTCATGATCCGCGTGGCAGGCCCTGTAGAGACACCGGTTCACCTGCGCTTCGTGACGTCTTCTGCCTCGGCGGTCGCCACCGCGACCCGCATTCTTGTGGTGGTGGAGGAGGGGGCGTCCGTCACCCTGCTCGAAAGCCACGAGAGCACGAACGGCGCGAACCATCAGCCGAACGACGTGATCGAGCTGATCGCGGGCGACCGCACCAATGTGCAGCACGTGCGCGTGAATGCGGAAGGCGACAAGTCGCTGGCCCTGTCGACGCTGGCCCTGAAGGTCGGCGCCGATGCATTGTTCAACAGCATCAACGTGGTGGCCGGCCCAGCCGTGTCCCGCCATCAGGTTTACGCCATTCTCAATGGCGAGAACACGAACCTGCGCGTCAACGGCGCGACGATGCTGAAAGGAACGCAGCATAGCGATTCCACTCTGGTGGTCGAGCACAACGCTCTCCATTGCGAGAGCCGCGAGCTGTTCAAGACGGTCATCGACAACGAGGCGACCGGCGTCTTCCAGGGCAAGATCATCGTTCCGCATCACGCTCAGAAAACCGACGGTCGCATGATGTCGGCGGCGCTCCTCCTGGAGGAGGGCGGTTCGATGAACAACAAGCCGGAACTCGAAATCTTCGCCGACGACGTGCAGTGCGCCCACGGCGCCACCTGCGGCCAGCTCGACGAGGATCTCCTGTTCTACCTCATGGCCCGCGGCCTGCCGAAGAAGGTGGCCGAGAGCCTGCTGGTCCAGGCCTTCCTCGGTGAGGCTATCGAGTTCGTCGAGAACGAGGCCGCCCGCGAGGCTCTGATCGGCACCGTTGAGGGCTGGCTGCAGGCCAGGTCATAACCCATCACGTCATCACCGTCCTTGTGCCGGTGATCCCGATTGGGAGAGGGCCACTCTTTTCGCATCGGGATGGCCGGATAAGCCCGGCCATGACGGCAGAGAAATGGATCAGGCAATGAATGCTCCCGTGAAGCCATACGACGTCGAAGCGATCCGGGCTCAGTTTCCGATCCTGGGCGAGCAGGTTTATGGCAAGCCGCTCGTCTATCTCGACAACGCCGCCTCGGCGCAAAAGCCCCTCGCGGTGATCGACGCCATGGTGAACACCATGCAGACGGGCTACGCGAATGTTCATCGCGGCCTGCACTACATGGCGAATGTGGCGACCGAAGGCTTCGAGCAGGCTCGCGAGACAGTGCGCTCGTTCCTCAACGCCGCTTCTGTGGATGAGATCGTCTTCACCAAGTCGGCGACGGAAGCCTACAACCTCGTGGCGGATTCGTTCGGGCGCATGAATATCGGGGAGGGTGACGAGATCATCCTCTCCATCATGGAGCACCATTCCAATATCGTGCCCTGGCATTTCCTGCGCGAGCGCAAGGGTGCCGTGATCAAGTGGGCTCCGGTGGACGACGAGGGTAATTTCCTTCTCGACGAGTTCGAGAAGCTGATTTCGCCCCGCACCAAGATCGTCGCCATCACGCATATGTCGAACGTGACCGGCACAGTGACGCCGATCAAGGACATCATCCGCATCGCCCATGCCCACGGCGTGCCCGTTCTTGTGGACGGTGCGCAGGGCGCCGTGCATCTCGATGTGGATGTGCGCGACCTCGATGCGGATTTCTATGTATTCACCGGCCACAAGGTCTATGGACCGACCGGCATCGGCGTTCTCTACGGCAAGCGCGCGCTGCTCGAAAAGATGCCGCCTTATTCAGGCGGCGGCGAGATGATCCGCGAGGTGAAGCAGGACGCGATCACCTACAACGATCCGCCGCACCGCTTCGAGGCCGGAACTCCGGCCATCATCGAGGCCATCGGTCTCGATGCGGCCCTGCGCTTCATGCTCCAGCTGGGCCGGGAAAACATCCGCGCCCATGAGGAGGCCCTCTCGGTTTATGCTCATGAGCGGCTGGGCGCCATGAACTCTATCCGCATCATTGGCAAGGCCCGGGGCAAAGGGCCTATTCTCGCCTTCGAGATGAAGAACGCCCATGCCCATGACGTTGCGACCATCATCGACCGGCAGGGCGTGGCGGTTCGCGCGGGCACTCACTGCGCCATGCCCCTGCTGGAGCGGTTTGGCGCCACTTCCACCTGCCGTGCTTCATTCGGCCTCTACAACACCATGGAAGAAGTCGATAAGCTGGCGGAGGCCTTGCAGAAGGCCGAAGCCCTGTTTGCCTGAAGGATCAAACCTGTGAACGATCAGACACCCATCCAAGACGGGCCCAACGCGCCGCAGGTCTCGCCCGGTTCAGGGCTTCCGCCTGAAGAGCTCGACCGTATGACGGACGACATCATCGCGGCCCTCAAGACCGTCTATGACCCCGAGATTCCGTCCGATATCTACGAGCTCGGCCTGATCTACCGCGTCGATATCGACGACGACCGCAACGTGGCCATCGACATGACCCTCACTGCCCCGGGCTGCCCCGTTGCGGGCGAGATGCCGGGCTGGGTAGAGAACGCGGTCGCCGCCGTGCCGGGCGTCCAGAGCGTCAAGGCCACCATCATCTTCGACCCGCCGTGGGACCAGAGCCGCATGTCCGACGAGGCCCGCGTCGCATTGGATATGTGGTAGGGATTCCTGGGCTGCATCCGTAAAATGCCGGGCCGACAAGGGGGCGAGGCGCCAGCTCGCCGCGTCAGAATGCCAAGCAGGTTAGGTTCTTCCCATAGGGTAGACCTGGACCGTATGCACAACCCTGTCCGCTCTCGACGTTTTCGTTCCCATCTCTTATCTAAGGATAATCGTACTCGTTCTGCCCGGGCCTTGAACCCGGCTGCCAGGAGAGAAGGCCAATGGCTCTACCCGGTTTCAAGGTCGTCACCTTGAGCGACGCGGCGGCAACCCGCGTGAAGGATATCATCGCGAAAGCCGACAAGCCCATTGTCGGCGTGCGCGTGGGCGTCAAGAACGGCGGCTGCGCCGGCATGTCCTACACCATGGAATATGCCGAGAGCATCAACCCGCTCGACGAGGTGATCGAGGATAAGGGCGTGACCGTGCTCATCGATCCGAAAGCGGTGCTGTTCCTGCTCGGCACGGAAATGGACTTCCAGACCTCGAAAATGTCGTCCCAGTTCGTGTTCAACAACCCTAACCAGACCTCGGCCTGCGGCTGCGGCGAATCCGTCGCGATCACGCCGGCCACGCCGGCGGGTCTTCAATCGGCAGGCTGATCCATGGATGCCGAGACCATCCGAGATATTTTCCGGGGTCTCGGGCCGATTCACATTCGCAGGATGTTCGGAGGGCAGGGCGTCTACCAGAGTGAGCTGATGTTCGCTCTGGAGGCCTATGGCGAATTGTACCTGAAGGTCGACGACGAAAGCGTCGAGACCTTTCGCGATCTGGGCTCCCGGCCCTTTGCCTACACGGCCAAGGACGGCAGGACCACCGCCATGAGCTACTGGCTCATGCCGGAATCGGCCCTGGACGATCCGGATGAAGCTACACACTTGGGCCGAATGGCCCTGCAGGCCGCCCAGCGCCGGAAAGCGGCGGGGGCGAAGAAGCCCAAAAGTAAAGCCCCCGCCCGGAAAGTGCGAAAGCCTGCTTCTGAGCCTTTTCTTTAAGACTTTTTGATCGTCACGGGACGCATGAGGAAGGCTGGCACGTGATCGCCCAGTCCCTTCACCGATGGCTCGTTGTCGTCATCGCGGCGCGGGCGGCGCTGTTCCTGCTTCGGCTGCTGACGCTCGCGCTCGGGGCGGGTGCGGCGCTCCTGCTCGGGCTGCGGGGCGCTCAAGGCTGGAGCCTCGACTTCCACCGGCTTTTCGGCCGTTTGGCGCTGCCGGTCGGAACTGGAGCGGACTTTCACCTTGCGACCACGGGATGAGCGCTCGTCGTCACGCCCCTCACGGCCGCCACGTCCACCGCCGCGACGGCGTGAGGAACTCTCGGAGGCCGGGCGCTCGGCAAGTGTCTGGCCTTCCCATTCAACCTGTGTGGTGATCAGCTTTTCGATGGCGGCGAGAGACTTCTCGTCTCCCGGGCCCACCAGCGTGAAGGCCTGTCCCGCACGGCCGGCGCGGCCCGTACGGCCGATGCGGTGGACGTAATCCTCCGCATGATGGGGCACGTCATAATTAAAGACATGGCTCACAGTGGGGATGTCGAGACCACGGGCGGCCACGTCACTCGCCACCAAAATCGGCATCTCGCCGCTGCGGAAGCTTTCGAGGGCCGCCATGCGGGCATGCTGGTCCATGTCGCCATGGAGGGCCACAGCGCTGAAGCCATGCTTCTGCAGGGAGCGGTGAAGAACTGCCACGTCTCGTTTGCGATTACAGAAAACGATCGCGTTCTGGAGATCCGTGGCGTTGCGGATCAGTTCGCGCAGGGTCTCGCGCTTATCGAAATCCTCACGCCCCGTCGCCACGAGGCGCTGAGTGATCGTGGCTGCCGTCGAAGCGGCGCGGGCGACTTCCACCTTCACCGGATTGTGAAGGAAGGCATCGGCCAGGCGCTGGATTTCCGGCGGCATGGTCGCGGAGAAGAAAAGGGTCTGGCGGGTGAAGGGCACCAGCTTCACGATGCGCTCGATATCCGGGATGAAGCCCATATCGAGCATGCGGTCGGCTTCGTCGATCACCAGCAGCTCGACGCCGGTCAGCAGCAGCTTGCCGCGTTCGAAATGATCCAGCAGGCGGCCTGGAGTGGCGATGAGCACGTCTACGCCGCGGGTGATCTTGGCATCCTGGTCGCCGAAGGAAACGCCGCCGATCAGCAGGGCGACGGAAAGGCGATGATTGATGCCGTACTTGTCGAAATTGTCCTCGACCTGCGCTGCGAGCTCGCGCGTAGGCTCGAGAATGAGGGTGCGCGGCATGCGGGCCCGGGCCCGTCCCGTCTCGAGGAGGGTCAGCATCGGGAGCGTGAAAGCGGCGGTCTTGCCCGTGCCCGTCTGGGCGATCCCCAGCACGTCCTTGCGGGCGAGCACATGAGGAATGGCCTGGGCCTGAATCGGGGTCGGCTCTGAATAGCCGGCGGTGGCGACAGCCTGCTGTACTTTATCGCTAAGTCCGAGTTCGGCGAACGACATGAATATCTAAACCGTTGAGCTGGTGCGCTTTGGATGCCGGCGGCGCTCTACGGCAACAAACGGGCGCAAGACTGGTTTCACTTGAGGCTTGTACTCAAGTTTTAGGTGTGGCGGGACCATAGGGTAAGCTATGGGCTTGTCAATACAAGGAAACTTCCAAGGAAAACGGCCGATGGGCGAAACTCTCATTTTGATTCCGGGTCTGGCTTGCACGGGCCGCCTGTTCGAGCCGCAAATTTCGGCTCTTTCCACAGACAGAAATGTCGTCGTCGCCGACCACCGGCAGGACGATTCGATTCCGGCCATTGCACAGCGCCTGTTGAAGGGTGCGCCCGAGCGCTTCGCCCTCGCCGGTCTCTCCATGGGCGGTTATGTGGCCATGGAAGTGATGCGTCAGGCACCCGAGCGCGTCTCACGCCTTACCCTGCTTGATACGACCGCTCGGCCGGATACCCCCGAGACCCGGCAGAATCGCGAGCGCCAGATCGCCTTGGCCGAAGCAGGGCGCTTCGAGGATATCTTTGAGCTTCTCTGGCCGCGTCTGGTGCATGCAGACCACCAGTCCGACGAAGCGCTTCAGGAGGTCCTGTTCGGCATGATGCGGGAAACGGGCCCCGAAACCTTCATACGGCAGCAGCGCGCGATCATGGGACGGCCTGATTCCAGGCCGCTTTTGCCCGAAATCGAAATCCCCACGCTGATTCTGGTCGGGGAGGGCGACATCATCACCCCGCCTGAGGTCGCCCGCGAAATGGCCGATCTGGTCGAATGGGCCTCGCTCACCGTGGTCCCAGGGGCCGGGCATACTTCGACATTGGAACAGCCGGAACGAGTGATCCAGGCCATGCGGCTTTGGCTGGAAGAAGGCTGACCAAGAGGTAGCCGAGGCCTTCCGTAGGGTATGGTCAATAATGTGTTACTGCGCACATCTGCGCCGGTTTGGACGCGTTGTAGAATGCGCCTATAAAATTTATGCTGCTAAAACAACGTCATAGATGATTAATTGCCTGTTAATGACCTTGGGTAATAGAGTTGTCAAAGTAGCTTGAGCGTTCTAAGAATTCTGTCTCGAACAGGGTTACGCTACGACTGCTGTTAACTGTTGCGCAAAAGTGACAGACGACTCCGCCGGGCTAGGTTACAAGCGCAGCCATAGCCTTCATAAAGAACGGACTTACACAATGAAAAAGATCCTCCTCTCCTCGGTCGCCCTCATCGCCTTCTCTGCTGGCGCAATGGCTGCTGACCTCCCGTCCCGCCGCGCTCCGGCTCCGATCGTTGCTGCTGTTCCGGTCTTCACCTGGACCGGCTTCTACGTCGGTGTGAACGCTGGCTACGGCTGGAACGACGGCACGAACATCACCTTCCCGAACGGCGTGGTTGTCTCCACGAACGGCAACGATGACGGCGGCTTCGTCGGCGGTGCTCAGGTCGGCTACAACTACCAGATCGGCTCGTTCGTTGTCGGTCTCGAAGGCGACATCCAGTACGCTGACTTCGGCGACAACCGCTACGACTTCGGCGGCGCCGGCATCTTCGAAGATGGCTCTGACGATTGGTTCGGCACCGTCCGCGCTCGCGCCGGTGTGGCCTTCGACCGCGCTCTCGTTTACGCAACCGGCGGTTTCGCCTTCGCTGACGACCGCGCTGGCTGGACCCTCGGCGGCGGTCTCGAGTACGCCTTCACGAACAACCTGACCGGCAAGATCGAAGGTCTGTACGTGAACCTCGAGGACCAGGACTACACCTTCAACGGCCTGACCTTCTCGACGGAAGAGCAGGAGTTCGGCGTGGTTCGCGCTGGTCTGAACTACAAGTTCTCGACCTACTAAGATCCATTGCTTCGGCGATAGACGAAAGGCCCGGGGAAACCCGGGCTTTTTTCGTTATATGGGCCGGCTCTCGGCGAGGCTGGTTCAACTTGAGCCTTGAGCCTTGGGGCTTGGGGCCTGCTGAGACTTCTTTGGGGCTGGCTTCTTGGGTCTTGGCCTTCGCGTTGCCTATGAAGGGCATGAAAAACGCGCAGTATGAGCGCTATAGGAATTTGTCTCTCCGCATCTCCCAGTCGCTTAGCGCCATAGCAATGACCTTGTAGGCTGCGACAAAGATCGGCTCTTTCAGGTTCTTGGCATAACGCTGCCAGGACACCGAGTTGAGCACGACTGTCCTTCGGATGTAGGCGATGGGCGATGAAGCCGCCCCGCTTCATGCAGCACACAAAAAAAGCCGGGGCTTGTGGCCCCGGCTAAGGTTGGCTGCGGCTGACGCAGCCGGGAGGATACTCGTCCGATTAGCAGGAATAGTACATCTGGAATTCGACCGGGTGCGGGGTCATCTCGAAGCGAGCGACCTCGGCCATCTTCAGCTCGATGTAGCTGTCGATGAAGTCATCGCTGAAGACGCCGCCGGCCTTGAGGAAGGCGCGATCCTTGTCAACGCTCGCGAGAGCTTCGCGGAGCGAGCCGCAGACTGTCGGGATCTTCTTCAGCTCGCGCGGAGGCAGATCGTAGAGATCCTTGTCCATCGCCTGGCCGGGATCGATCTTGTTCAGGATGCCGTCGAGGCCTGCCATCATGATCGCCGTGAAAGCGAGATACGGGTTGGCGGTCGGATCGGGGAAGCGGATCTCGACGCGCTTGGCCTTCGGCGAAGTCGTCCACGGAATACGGCAGGAGGCCGAGCGGTTACGAGCCGAGTAGGCCAGCAGAACCGGAGCCTCGTAGCCCGGGACAAGACGCTTGTAGGAGTTCGTCGACGGGTTGGTGAAGGCGTTCAGCGCCTTGGCGTGCTTGATGATGCCGCCGATGTACCACAGGCACTCCTGGGACAGGTCGGCATATTTGTTACCGGCGAAAAGAGGCTTGCCGTCCTTCCAGAGGGACTGGTGAACGTGCATGCCCGAGCCGTTATCGCCATATACCGGCTTCGGCATGAAGGTGGCCGTCTTGCCGTAGGACTGAGCGACGTTGTGGATGCAGTACTTGTAAATCTGCATCTCGTCGGCGGTCTTCACGAGGGTGTTGAACTTGGTGCCGAGCTCGTGCTGGGCGGAAGCCACTTCGTGGTGGTGCTTCTCGACCGTCACGCCCATAGCCTTCATGGCGGCGAGCATTTCGCTGCGCATGTCCTGAGCAGAATCCAGCGGCGGAACCGGGAAGTAGCCGCCCTTGACCGGGATGCGGTGGCCGAGGTTGCCGCCTTCATAAGCGGTGTCGCCGTTGATCGGCAGCTCGGCGGCATCGAGCTTGAAGCCGGTGTTGTAGGGATCGGACGAGAAGCGCACATCGTCGAACACGAAGAACTCGGCCTCGGGGCCCACATAGACCGTGTCGGCGATGCCGGTGGACTTCAGGAAGGCCTCGGCCTTCTTGGCGATGCCGCGCGGGTCGCGGTTATAGGGCTCGCCCGTGGCCGGCTCGAGAATGTCGCAGTTGATCGACAGGGTGGAGGCCGAGAAGAACGGGTCCAGCTGAGCGGTCGTCGGGTCGGGCATGAGGGTCATGTCGGACTCGTTGATCGCCTTCCAGCCGGCGATGGAAGAACCGTCGAACATGATGCCGTCGGCGAACATGTCCTCATCGACCATCGAGACGTCGAACGTCACATGCTGCCACTTGCCGCGCGGATCCGTGAAACGGAAGTCGACGTATTTGACGTCGTTGTCCTTGATCGCCTTGAGCGCATCCTTGACGGTCTGCATGATTATTCAGTCCTCTTCTGCCCTTGAGAGTAATTCCGAGGCTTCAAGCCTTGGTTCATGGAAGCGTTGTCAGATCGCGTCGGATCCGGTCTCGCCTGTTCTGATGCGGACGGCCTCTTCGACCGTCGAAACGAAGATCTTGCCATCTCCGATGCGGCCCGTTTGGGCGGCCTTGCGGATGGCTTCGATGGCGCTTTCCGCCATGTCGTCGTTAAGGACGATCTCGAGCTTCACCTTGGGCAGGAAGTCGACGACATACTCCGCCCCGCGATAGAGTTCGGTATGGCCCTTCTGGCGCCCGAAGCCCTTCGCTTCGATCACGGTTATTCCTTGGAGACCGACCTCCTGGAGAGCTTCTTTGACTTCATCCAGCTTGAAAGGCTTGATGATGGCTTCGATTTTCTTCATCGGATGACCGTTTCAGTTCGAGATTGCCGCTTTTAGCACCAGCGTGAGGCCCCTTCCATGGATTCATCTTTCCAAATGAGGCGCTTTTGCTGCTCTACAGTGCACATGCTGCTCAAAGTTTATGCAAGTGCGATTTTCGGCATCAAACGACCCGGAATCAGCATTTTTGGAGTCCGTTATGAGCACTGAACTGGTTCTCAGACCCCAGGAAATGAAAAAGGCGGACGCTGCGACCATCGCGGCGGGAATTTCCGGAATCGAGCTCATGCGCCGTGCCGGACTCGCAGTCGCTGAAACTGCCAAAGGAATGATCACGAAGGGGGCGAGGGTGGTCGTAGCGGCTGGCCCTGGTCAGAATGGAGGCGATGGCTTCATCGCGGCAAGCCTTCTGGCAGAGCAGGGGTACCAGGTCACCTTGGGTCTTCTCGGTTCACTGGACCGATTGTCGGGCGATGCGGCCCTCGCGGCACAGGATTGGAAGGGCAAGGTCGAGCCTGTCGAAGAGCTATCTTTTGGGAAAGCGGACCTCATCATAGACGCCCTGTTCGGCACGGGCCTCGCACGGGATCTCGAAGGTGCGGCACGGCTTGCGGTCGATCATATGAATGCCTCGGGTCAGCCGGTTCTCGCTGTGGACCTTCCCTCGGGCATCGACGGCGACAGCGGCGTTGTTCGTGGGGTCGCCGTCAGAGCCACGCGGACGGTGACGTTTGCCGCCCGCAAACCCTGTCACCTCCTGATGCCGGGCCGCGCTTTCTGTGGCCAAGTCGAGGTGGCGGATATCGGCATAGCGCGGGCAACGCTTGAAGCTGAAGGCGGTACGCTGTTCGCCAATGCCCCGAGCTTATGGCTGGAGAAGCTGCCAAGGCCGGAACTGTCCGCTCATAAATACGATCGCGGCCATACCCTTGTGTTGTCCGGCGGAGCGACCCGCACCGGCGCCGCGCGCCTTGCCGCGCGGGCGGCTTTGAGAATCGGGTCAGGCCTAGTCACTGTGGCTTCGCCGCCAGAGGCTTTGGGCGTCAACGCCGCTCACCTCACTGCCATCATGCTGCGCGGCTGCGATGGGCCGGAGGGGCTCCATGCGATTCTGCAGGATGCGCGGTTCAATGCACTGGTCATGGGGCCTGCCCTCGGCGTCCATTCCGGCACCCGCGCCATGGTGGCTGTTGCGGTCCACGCGCACCGTAGCCTCGTGCTCGATGCCGATGCCCTGACTTCCTTTGAGGGCCTCGGAACCGAGCTGCACCAGGCCTTTCGCCAAGCGCCGACCGTGCTCACGCCCCATGACGGGGAGTTCAACCGTCTGTTCAAAGGTCACCCGGATATCCTTGATCCGGAATCGAAAATCGAGCGCGCCCGCCGCGCCGCGTTCTATCTCGGCGGCGTGATGGTGCTCAAAGGGCCGGATACGGTCATCGCATCGCCGGATGGTCGCATCGCCATCAACGAGAACGGCACGCCTTATCTGGCGACGGCGGGATCGGGCGACACGCTTTGCGGAATCATCGCGGGGCTTATGGCGCAGGGCGTACCTGCATTCGAGGCAGCCTGCGCAGGGGTCTGGATTCATGCGGAGGCAGGGGTAAGCTTCGGCCCCGGTCTGATCGCGGAGGATCTGGCGGAGCTGGTGCCCGGCGTTTTGCGTAAGCTTCTTTAAGTCACCTCGATCCAGGTCCACAGGCCCGCATCGAACCGCTCCATGACGGTCGAGGCGAGAAGCCATTTGCCGGGATTGTCGGCCACGAAGGCGATGCGGGTCGTCTTGTTCTCCGGCACCTGAACCGTATCGAGCCAATAGGGCTCCCATCCGTCATCGTGGGCATGGAGCAAGCGAAAGGCATGGCCGTGCAGGTGCATGGGCTGGCTGAGGCCGGTCTCGTTCTTGAGTGCCAGCACGACCGGGGTGCCGCGCTTCACCTTGACGAGTGGGGCGTCCGAGGCCGGGCTCGGCGCGCCGTTGATCGTCCAGGGTGTCTTTGCATCGCCCTTGATCACCACATCCTTGCGAGTGGCGTCCTGAAGCTTGATGGCATCCGGCAGCTTGGGATTGGGCGGCAGCGGGGTGATGGGAGGCAGAGGCTCGCGTATGGTCCCCTCCACAATGATCTCGGCCAGCGGAAAGCCGGTGCCGATCATCGCCATGACCATACCGTTCTGTCCTTCATCCGGAGGAAGGTCGATCAGCAGATCGTAGCGGTTGCCGGGCGCAAAGGGCAGGGTGGCCTTCAGGGGCTCGAAGGTGCTGGAAGGCTGTCCATCGACCGCAATCACAAAAGCCTTCAGCCCATCGAAGCGCAGGCGCATGGTGCGGGCGTTGCAGGCATTGGCGAGGCGCAGACGGATGCGGCCGCCTGGCTGGGCCTTGATCTGCTGCGGGGTGGGGTTGCCGTTCAGGGTGAGGAAGCTGCCGAGGCGGCCTGCGGGTGCCTGCTCGGACAGAGCGAGGCTGCCATCCTCGGCCAGCGCCCAATCGTCTATGAGAATGGCAACATCCTGATCCACCGGGGGCGGGCTCGCCTCTTCCACGATCAGGAGCCGCGACAGCCCGCGCTCCATGGGCTCCGCGCTGCCGCCGATCACACCGGGTCGGATCAGGAAGGTGCCCGGATCGGGCGGGGTGAAGCGATACTCGTAGTCCTTGCCTGGGGCGACCGGCTCCTGAGTCAGGCCGCCGATGCCGTCCATGGCGTTGGGACCGCGCACGCCATGAAAATGAAGCGAAAGCGGGAGGTTGGTCTCGTTTCTTAAGGTGAGGGCGAGCGCCTCGCCTTGCTTGAGACGCGTTGCTTCGCCGAGATTGCCATTGAAAGCCCAGACCTCGGCGTCCTTTGCCGCGTCGGGGCGAAGGCGCTGCTGCGCGGGGCGGGCTGACAATATGGGAATTGCCGGTGTTTGAGCCGTCCCTCGTCCCGCTAGCCCGATCAGTGTTGTGGCGATGCCTGCGGTCGCGGCGCGGCGGGTGATCATGGGTGGGGACGTCCTGGGCTCAAAACTCGGTACAGAGGTACAATCTTGAACGGAAAAGGCCAAGTTTAGTTGCGTTTGGCCCCGCACGAACTTTTTTGATGCATGCTTCTCCAAGCATGCTATAGAGCCGCGTCCTGGAAGAGGGGCGCGTATATCGTGCTGCTCCCACGCGGGCGTGGCGGAACTGGTAGACGCACTGGATTTAGGTTCCAGCGACGCAAGTCGTGGGGGTTCGACTCCCTCCGCCCGCACCAATCGTCAGGATTGGGTCCGGGGGCTCCTGGCAAAAGGTTGACGGCGTCATGCCGCGCGGCCAGAGCCTGATATAGATTTTTTCGAGTGAATGAAGGCGATAGAACCATGCAGGTGACGGAAACACTGTCCCAAGGCTTGAAGCGAGAGTTCAAGGTCGTGCTCCCGGCCACCGAGTTGGAGCAGCGCCTGAACAGCGAGCTGAACAACATCAAGGATCGCGTGCGGATCAACGGCTTCCGCCCCGGCAAGGTGCCGCCGGCGCATCTGCGCAAGGTCTATGGCCGCTCCGTGATGTCCGACGTTCTCCAGAACGCCGTGAACGAGGCCAATCGCAAGATCGTCGAGGACAACAGCCTGAAGCTCGCTCAGGAGCCGCAGGTTCAGTTCCCCGAGGACAAGGAGACCATCGAGAAGGCCATGGACGCCAAGGGCGACCTGTCCTTCACGGTTGCTCTCGAAGTCCTGCCCGAGTTCGAGCTGGTCGATCTCTCCGCCGTGAGCGTGAAGAAGCCGGTGGCCGAGGTTTCCGACACGGAAATCAACGAGTCGCTTGAGCGCATGGCCAAGCAGAACCGCACCTACGAGGCCAAGACCGGCAAATCCGCCGATGGCGACCGCGTCGTCGTGGACTTCACGGGCCGCATCGACGGCGAAGAGTTCGAGGGCGGCAAGGGCCAGGATATCCGTGTGGAGCTCGGCTCCAACACCTTCATCCCGGGCTTCGAAGAGCAGCTCATCGGCCTCAAGGCCGGCGACACCAAGCTCGTGAAGGTTTCCTTCCCCGTGAACTACATGGCTAATCATCTCGCCGGCAAGGCTGCCGAGTTCGACGTGACCGTGAAGGAAGTCGAGGCTCCCGGCGAGCTGAAGATCGACGACGAGATGGCCAAGAACTTCGGAATGGATTCCCTTGATAAGCTCAAGGAAGCCATCCGCGACGCCATCAAGCGCGACTTCGACACGCAGTCCCGCCGCAAGGTGAAGAAGGAACTGCTGGACGCTCTCGACGCAAAGTACAGCTTCGAGCTGCCGCCGACCCTCGTGGAGCAGGAATTCGCTGCCGTGTGGTCGCAGGTCGAGGCCGACATGAAGTCGAACGGCCGCACCTTCGCCGACGAGGACACCACCGAGGAAGAGGCCAAGGCCGAATACCAGAAGATCGCCGAGCGCCGGGTGCGACTTGGTTTGGTCCTTGCGCAGATCGGCGAGAAGTCCGATATCAAGATTTCCGACGACGAGGTGACTCAGGCCCTCATCGAGCGGGTCCGCCAGTACCCCGGCCAGGAACGGCAGGTTTGGGAGTTCTATCAGAAGAACCCGCAGGCTCTCGCCGAAATCCGGGCTCCTCTGTTCGAGGAGAAAGTCGTCGACCAGATCCTGTCCCAGGTGAAGGTGAACGAGGAAACCGTTTCCAAGGAAGCGCTCTTCGCCGACGATGAGAACGAGGAAGCCGATTCCAAGCCGAAGGCTAAGGGCGGCAAGAAAGCCAGCAAGGGCGAGTAACCCTCATCTCGAGTGTCTCGCACCTTGCATCAATCAGACGGCCGCGCATCCGCGCGGCCGCTTTGGAGCAGTGAGACATGAGAGATCCGGTAGCGCTCTTTAACAATACGCTCGTCCCGATGGTGGTCGAGCAGTCGAACCGCGGCGAGCGCGCCTTCGACATCTATTCGCGCCTCCTGCGCGAGCGGATTATTTTCCTTACGGGTCCGGTCGAAGATTACTCGGCTTCGCTCATCGTGGCGCAGCTGCTCTTCCTCGAAGCCGAGAACCCGAAGAAGGAAATTTCCTTCTACATCAACTCGCCCGGCGGCGTCGTGACCTCGGGCCTGTCGATCTACGACACCATGCAGTTTATCCGCTGCCCTGTCTCGACGCTCTGCGTCGGCCAGGCCGCGTCCATGGGTTCCCTTCTCCTGACCGCCGGCGAGAAGGGCATGCGCTTCGCGCTCCCGAACGCCCGAATCATGGTTCACCAGCCCTCCGGCGGTTACCAGGGTCAGGTCACGGACATCATGATCCACGCCCGTGAGAGCGAGGCTCTCAAGCGCCGTCTCAATGAGATCTACGTGAATCATACGGGCCGGAGCTACGAGGAAATCGAGCGAGCTCTCGAGCGCGACAACTTCATGACCGCCGAGGCCGCCCGTGAGTTCGGGCTGATCGATCAGGTCGTCGAAAAACGCCCCGAGCCCGCAGCCACTCCGACCTAATCCCTAAAACCTGGGGAAAGATTCTCCCCAGGTGCGTCTTTTTAGCCTGTAATCCCGTTTCTATTGATCACGCGCCTGTCACGTGATTGCATGTGGATTCGGGAGACGTAGCGATTTGACGGAATTGTTGGCGCTGGAACCTTTCATTAGGTCCCACGCTCATAAACTTAAGAAGTGCGGGGCCGGCAAGGGGCCGGTCCTGTACGAATTGGAGATGTGATAATGACCAAGGCTGGCGGCAACGACTCCAAGAGCACCCTGTACTGCTCGTTCTGCGGCAAGAGCCAGCACGAGGTTCGCAAGCTGATCGCTGGCCCGACGGTTTTCATCTGCGATGAATGCGTCGAGCTGTGCATGGACATCATCCGCGAGGAGTCGAAATCCTCCCTCGTGAAGTCCCGGGATGGCGTGCCCACCCCCAAAGAGATCAGCCGAGTCCTTGACGATTACGTGATCGGCCAGGAGCACGCCAAGAAGGTGCTCTCGGTGGCGGTCCACAACCATTACAAGCGCCTCGCCCATGCCACGAAGCACAACGACGTGGAACTGGCGAAGTCCAACATCCTGCTGATCGGCCCCACCGGTTCTGGTAAGACCCTGCTTGCGCAGACGCTCGCCCGAATCCTGGACGTGCCCTTCACTATGGCCGACGCCACCACGCTGACCGAAGCCGGTTACGTTGGTGAGGACGTCGAGAACATCATCCTCAAGCTGCTTCAGGCCTCCGACTACAATGTCGAGCGGGCGCAGCGCGGCATCGTCTATATCGACGAGATCGACAAGATCTCCCGCAAGTCCGACAACCCGTCCATCACCCGCGACGTGTCTGGCGAGGGTGTGCAGCAGGCGCTCCTGAAGATCATGGAAGGCACGGTTGCCTCCGTACCTCCGCAGGGCGGCCGCAAGCATCCGCAGCAGGAATTCCTGCAGGTCGACACCACGAACATCCTGTTCATCTGCGGCGGCGCCTTCGCCGGTCTTGAGCGGATCATTTCTGGCCGCGGCAAAGGCACCTCCATCGGCTTCGGCGCGACGGTCCAGGCCCCTGACGACCGCCGCACGGGCGAGATTTTCCGCGCCGTGGAGCCCGAGGATCTGCTGAAGTTCGGCCTCATCCCCGAGTTCGTCGGCCGTCTGCCGGTTCTGGCGACGCTGGAGGACCTCGACGTCGATGCCCTGAAGACCATTCTTCAGGAGCCGAAGAACGCCCTGGTCAAGCAGTACCAGCGCCTCTTCGAGATGGAGAATGTCCAGCTGACGTTCCAGGACGAGGCCCTGACCCTGATCGCCAAGAAGGCCATCGAGCGCCGCACCGGCGCCCGCGGTCTGCGGTCGATCATGGAAGGCATCCTGTTGGAGACCATGTACGACCTGCCGGGCCTCGATTCGGTCGAGCAGGTGGTCATCGGGCCGGAAGTCGTGGAAGGAAAGGCCAAGCCACTCTTCATCCATGGCGATCGCAGCGAGCAGGCGGCGAGCGCCAGCGCTTAAAGGGAGCTCAGGGGCGCCCTTATGACGAAAGGCGATGCGGGACCAGTTCTTGAAACACTGCTTCCGCAGCGCCACATTATCTCTTGCGACGGTGTTGTCCGCTCATCCCCGAGGGAACACGCCGCGTACCGGATGCAGCCCATAAAAAAAGCCTGAGCATTCCGGTTTTCCGTCCAAGGACCAGCTTATTCAAGGGGCCCTCCGGACGCAGATAAAAGGATGTCATCTCATGACACAATCGAAGCCACGTCAGCCTGTTGTTCCAGGCTCGACCGGAACCTATGCGGTTCTGCCTCTGCGCGACATTGTTGTCTTCCCGCACATGATCGTGCCGCTTTTCGTCGGCCGCGAGAAGTCGATCCGGGCGCTTGAGGAAGTGGTCAAGAACGACCGTCACATCCTGCTGGCTACTCAGATCGATGCGACGGATGACGATCCGGCAACGGAGGCGATCTACAAGGTTGGTACCCTCGCCAATGTACTCCAGCTCCTGAAGCTTCCCGACGGTACCGTGAAGGTGCTGGTCGAAGGCGCGAGCCGTGCCGAGGTGAAGAACTACACCCGCACCGATGAATATTACGAGGCCGAAGCCGAGGCGCTTCCGGACGCACTCGGCGACCAGATCGAGGCGGAGGCGCTTGCCCGCTCGGTGGTGGCTGAATTCGAAAATTACGTGAAGCTGAACAAGAAGGTTTCGCCGGAAGTCGTTTCCGCCGTGACCCAGATCGATGAGCCCGCGAAGCTCGCCGACACGATTGCTTCGCACCTCGCTATCAAGATCGCCGACAAGCAGGCGATTCTGGAGACGCCGACCGTCGCGCAGCGCCTCGAAAAGGTACTCGGCATGATGGAGAGCGAGATCTCCGTTCTCCAGGTCGAGAAACGCATCCGCACCCGCGTGAAGCGCCAGATGGAGAAGACGCAGCGCGAGTACTATCTCAACGAGCAGATGAAGGCGATCCAGAAGGAGCTCGGCGACGACGAAGGTCGCGACGAGTTGGCCGAGCTTGAAGAGAAGATCGAAAAGACCAAGTTCACGAAGGAAGCCCGCGAAAAGGCGCTGGGCGAGCTGAAGAAGCTCCGCCAGATGTCGCCCATGTCCGCGGAAGCGACCGTCGTACGCAATTATCTCGACTGGCTGCTCGGCATTCCGTGGGGCCGCCGCTCGAAGATGAAGAAGGACCTGAAAGCCGCGCAGGACATGCTCGATTCCGATCACTACGGTCTCGAGAAGGTCAAGGAGCGCATCGTCGAGTACCTGGCTGTGCAGCAGCGCGCCAACAAGCTCACGGGTCCGATCCTTTGCCTCGTCGGCCCTCCCGGCGTGGGTAAGACCTCGCTCGGCAAGTCGATCGCCAAGGCGACCGGCCGCGAGTTCGTGCGCATGTCGCTCGGCGGCGTTCGTGACGAGTCCGAGATCCGCGGTCACCGCCGCACCTATATCGGCTCGATGCCCGGCAAGATCATCCAGTCGATGAGGAAGGCCAAGACGTCCAACCCGCTTATCCTGCTCGACGAGATCGACAAGATGGGCATGGACTTCCGCGGCGATCCGTCGGCGGCGTTGCTCGAGGTGCTCGACCCTGAGCAGAACAACACGTTCAACGATCATTACCTGGAGGTCGATTACGATCTCTCCAACGTGATGTTCGTGACGACGGCGAACACGCTCAACATCCCGGGCCCGCTTCTCGACCGTATGGAAGTGATCCGCATTGCGGGTTACACCGAGGAAGAGAAGGCCGAGATCGCACGCACGCACCTGATCCCTTCGTCCACGAAGAAGCACGGCCTTCAGCCGAAGGAGTGGAAGATCAACGATGAGGCTCTCCTCATGCTGGTCCGCCGCTACACCCGCGAGGCTGGCGTGCGTAACCTGGAGCGTGAGATCAACAACCTCATGCGCAAGGCGGTGAAGGAGATCCTGCTGTCCAAGGTGCCGTCGGTCGAAGTCACCACGGACAACCTGCCCGAGTTCCTCGGTCCCCCGCGTTATCGCTACGGCGAGGCGGAGACGGAGGATTCAGTCGGCACGGTCACGGGTCTTGCCTGGACCGAGGTGGGCGGCGAGCTGCTTACCATCGAAGGCATCGCGATGCCGGGCAAGGGCAAGATGACCGTCACGGGCAACTTGCGTGACGTGATGAAGGAATCGATCTCGGCTGCGGCGTCCTACGTTCGCTCCCGTGCGGTAGCCTTCGGCGTCGAGCCCCCGTTGTTCGACCGTCGCGACATCCACGTGCACGTGCCGGAGGGTGCTACGCCGAAGGATGGTCCGTCCGCCGGTATCGCCATGGCGACCGCCATCGTCTCCGTCATCACGGGTATCCCGGTTCGCCGCGATATCGCTATGACAGGCGAGGTCACGCTGCGGGGCAGGGTGCTGCCCATCGGTGGGTTGAAGGAGAAGCTCCTGGCGGCCCTTCGCGGCGGCATCAAGAAGGTCTTGATCCCCGAGGAGAATGCCAAGGATCTGGTCGACATCCCGGCGAGCGTGAAAAACGGCCTGGAGATTGTTCCGGTTTCCATGATGGATCAGGTTCTTCAGCATGCCCTCGTACGCATGCCGGTGCCGATCGAATGGGACGAGGCTTCGATCCTCAAGAGCCCCAAACCGGCTGTCGAAGACGATGCCGCTGGAGTGGTTGCCCACTAGAGGCATGACTTGAGGTAATCAAAAAAGGCCCCCGAAAGTATTTTTCGGGGGCCTTTTTCGTGTGATAGGGCACAAAACGCTTTGTTTTCACTTGTTTACCACTTGCTAACGGACAAGCTTTGCGCCACACGAGTCCTTCCTGAAACGATGATACATAACTCTGCTGTCATCGTGATCATTGGAGGATATGAAGATGAACAAAGGCGAGCTCGTTGCTGCCGTTGCCGACAAGGTCGGCCTTTCCCGTGGCCAGGCTGGCGAGGCGGTTGACGCCGCCATCGAGGCGATCACGGGGGCTCTGAAGAAGGGTGACGAAGTGAAGATCGTCGGTTTCGGCACGTTCGTGGTCACGAACCGCGCTGCCGGCGAAGCCCGTAACCCCCGCACCGGTGAAAAGGTGAAGGTTCCGGCTTCCAAGACCCCGAAGTTCCGCGCTGGCGCGGGCCTGAAGGAAGCCGTCAACGTGAGGTAAGCGCTTTTAAGCTGCTTTCGTTTTGAAAAGAAGGCCAACCGCGCTTGCGTTGTTGGCCTTCTCTTTTTATGTGATGCGCATCGGGACTGGAAACCTCGCCAGCTTCTGATATGACGCTTCCTCCCGCTGCGGCCGATTCCGCAGGGCAGGGTTCTCAGGGCGGTTAGCTCAGCTGGTAGAGCATCGGTTTTACACACCGCAGGTCGGGGGTTCGATCCCCTCACCGCCCACCATTTCCCTTCCAGATCAATGTCCGGGCCTCATCTCTGAGGGGCGGTTCTGCGTGGCGACACGCAGAATGAGATTCCGCGCGCGAAAAACTGATTTCGAGGGCAGGGGATTTATCCGGCAACAACACTTGTGTTCAGAAGTTGGACACATCCATCCTGGGATCGCGCCTAAGACTCACCCGCTCCAGCTTCAATCCTGGGGCGGGTCTTTTCATGGTCCGTTGCGCAGTCGAGGCGAGAGCACCTTTGAAGCCGACAGCAGACGTCTGGGGCTGCTACCGAACGTTGACCCTATAATTAAGTACGGATGTGCCTGGCTTCTCGTCTACACTCTGCCCCTTTGCGGTGATCGCGAAGCTGTCAGAGCCTTTGTAGCCTGGAGCGGGCTCGTAGGTCCAAGTATCCTTGTCAACCATCTTGACGGTGCCGTGCTGGGGGCGCTGGCTGAGTTCCGAGCTGCTGAGCGTGCCTTGAGGACGAATGTCCGACATGCATCCCTGACTGGATTGGACGTCGAAGTCAGCAGTCCCGTTAGCGCCCATGATGGGTTGATTGCCCGAGATGACGCACATGCTCTGTGCAAAAGCCGGGCTGGCGGACAGAAGCGCCACCAGGAGCGCGACGGCCAGTACCGATGATTTCATGGCGGTCTCCTCTCATCGATCATCGTTATGAAAACCGATCAGCCTCCATACGCACGTTCGAGGTCGGTCTAGCGGTGCCGACTCGATCTCCGGGACAGATAAGAAGGCGACCGGTCAGGATACGCCTCGACCGAGTTCCGCATGCCGGACGAGTGCGTAAAAAACACTCTATCGCAACCGTCCAGTCCTGCTTGACCAATTGAGCCATAGGCTTATCAGATTTGGACAGTTCGGCCATAGAACTGAGCGCCAGAAATTGAAAAGTAATGACATTCTTATCCGACAAAAGCTTTCTGTCAGTGTGGGAATGCTATTGCCCTATAAGATATGATCCTCTTCTGGCGTCGATAGTCATATTTATAAAGCTGACTTCAGAGAAGGGTGTCCTGGTTGTACTTGCCTATGGCTGTCGTCATCTTGCGGGTCGCGCGCATCGACGATAAGCCGCGTTCTGGGGACGGCAGTGCCTTGTATCGATGTCGCCTGGGAAATCTCTGCCGTTGAGCGCAACTGCGAAAAGGTCCGCTTACCGTTCAGTTACGGATGTCGGGAAGATTGAACCTTGGCGGTGATGCCAACTTAAGCTGATAGCATGCTCTCAAGATAAAATAGGCGGTGGGCTGCTGATATGCTTCCCCGGGGAGGAAGGGTGCAGGCTTAATCTAGCCCTTAAAAATAATGGTCGGAGCGAGAGGATTCGAACCTCCGACCCCTAGTCCCCCAGACTAGTGCGCTAACCGGGCTGCGCTACGCTCCGACGCCTTGAACGGCAGGTGTCAATTAGCTTTTGGGGCGCCGGTTCGCAACCCCCGAAATGCACTTTCGTGGTGATCGTAGCCAAAATCTCTCGAGCTTTCTCTTTGTCGGCTTCGACATCAGCAGGGCTTAGCTGCTCAAAGGTGAGGGAACGAACCTGCGCCGAGAATGATTGTGTCAACGGCGAAGCTTCACTTCGGGCGCTCAAAGCCTGATCTAGCAAAGGGTTCGTGGCACGGGCGATGGCGCAGCTCTTCACACCATCGGCGACCACTCTGTTTCGTGTGGCCATCGTACTCGCGGGCCTGGGGCTCGTGGGTGCGGGGGCGACTGCCTATGTCTGGGCACGCACCGGCAGCACTTGGAACGTGGGAACGCCCGCGCCCCAGCCGGTTCCGTTCAGGCACGATCTTCACAGCGGTTCGCTCGGCATCGACTGTCGCTATTGCCACTCCAACGTCGAAAAGGCGGCAGATGCGGGCATGCCTTCGGCGCAGACATGCATGTCGTGCCACTCACAGGTCTGGGTGGGTGCCAGCGTCCTGGATCCGGTCCGATCGAGCTTCGCTCTCGGCCAGCCCATCGAATGGGCCTCTGTCCATCGCCTGCCGGACTACGCTTATTTTCACCACGCCGCTCATGTGACCAAGGGCGTGGCCTGCGAGACCTGCCATGGGCGGGTCGATCAGATGCCGAAGACGGTGAAGACGCAAACCATGTCGATGGGTTGGTGTCTGGATTGCCACCGCGATCCGACACCACATCTGCGGCCCAAAGCGGATGTGTTCGCCATGGGCTATCAACCGCATGGAAAGGAGTTGCCGAAGGATATTCGTGTTTTCTACCAGGAAGCCTCCCGCCGCCTCACCAGCTGCAGCACGTGTCACAGGTAAAGGCGATGAAACGGGAAGAGCCATTCGATCTCGACGCCTTGCGGGCCCGCCTTGCGGACGAGGAGGGGCCGCGGCTGTGGCGCAGCCTGGAGGAACTGACTGACCGGCCCGACGTGCGCCGCTACGTTGAAGCCGAGTTCCCGGACGTGATGCAGGCCTCAATCGTCGACCGCCGTACTTTGTTGCGGCTCATGAGCGCCTCGCTCGCCCTCGGTGGACTGGCGGCCTGCAACAGCGGCGCCGTGAAGAATGCGCCGCTTCTGTCACAAAGCCACAACGCGCCGGGCTATATGCCGGGTGTCCCGACGATCATCGCCACGTCGCTGCCTCTCAACGGCTACGGACGCGGCGTTCTCGCGAAGGTGCAGGAGGGGCGTCCGATCAAGGTGGAGGGCAATCCGCTCCATCCGGCGAGCCTCGGTGCGACCGATGTTTTCGCTCAAGCAGAGATCCTGTCGCTCTACGACCCTGACAGATCCGGCGCTCCCCTCCACAAGGGTGTTGCGCGAAGCTGGAAGGAGGTGACGCAATTCATCCGCCCCGTGCGCAACGAACTCGTGGTCGAGGAGGGGCGGGGGCTGCATGTCCTGATGCCGCCGACATCCTCGCCGACGATCCGGCGGCTCGTCTCGCAGGCGCGCCAGCTTTTCCCCCATGCGCAATGGCACGGCTTCACGCCCGTCGATGACATCAATCGCCAGCAGGCTGCTCAAACCGTGTTCAGGCGCGGTGTGGATCTGGTTTACGATCTCACGCAGGCTGATATGATCGTCACCCTGGGCGGCGATCTCTTTGCGGAGGAGGCTGGTCACATCCGCTATGCGGCCGATTACCAGAACAGGCGTCGCATGCAGGATCGCGAGTTGCCGCGTCTTTTCGCTCTGGAAACCCGGCCAAGTCTTGTGGGCTCTCGTGCGGATGAGCGGATCCCTCTGAGGCCGCGCGAGTTCGAAGCATTCTCACGCGCGCTTGCTGACGCCGTCCGGACAGGCGCAGCTTCCTCCAATGCCCATCCATCGCTCTCGCGGCTCGTAAATGAATTGCGCCGATCCGGCCCCCGCAGTCTCGTCGCGGTCGGCCGTGAGCAGCCTGCTTCGGTTCACGCGCTCGCTCTCGCGATCAACGCGCAGCTTGGAGCATTCGGGACTACGATCCGGGCCATCGAGCCGGTTCGGAATGCTCTCGGCAATGTCTCAACACTTGACGATCTGGCGATAGCCATCGAAGCGGGCCAGGCTTCTCGATTGATCATTCTCGGCGGCAATCCGGTCTATACTGCGCCGGCCGATATCGACCTTGCGGCGCTCATACGGCGCGTGCCCCTGTCGCTGCACCTCGGTTCTCATGTCGATGAGACGGCTGCCCTCTGCACCTGGCATGTCCCCGAGGCTCATCCGCTCGAAAGCTGGGGCGATCTGCGCGCGTTCGACGGCACGATCGGATTGCGGCAGCCGGCGACATTGCCACTGAAGCCGTCCTTGAGCGCTGAAGAATTTCTCGGCCTCATGACCGGCCAGACAATGGATGGGCACGGACTCGTCCAGGCCACCTGGCGCGAGGCATGGGGCGATGCGTTCAATGCGCAATGGAGCCGAGCGCTCGAGGATGGCGTCGTCGAGAATTCGGCATCGCCTTCGATCGATGTAACTCCTCAAGCCTCTCGGGGTCCGGAGCCTGCGTTTCAGGCTTCTTCCGCTGGCATCGACGTCGTTTTCGCGCTCGATCCCTCTGTGTGGGACGGCACTTACGCCAATAATGGTTGGCTTCAGGAATTGCCCAAGCCGCTGACGAAGCAAGTTTGGGGCAATGCCGCATTGATCGCGCCCGAAACCGCGGAGATTTTCGGCCTGTCGTCGGGCGACCTCATCGATCTCTCCTTGGATGGGCGCACGTTGCGTGCGCCTGTCTGGGTGCTGCCTGGGCATGCGCCCGGCGCGGTGACCCTCACGCTCGGCTATGGCCGCCAGCGGGCGGGCCAGATCGGCAACGGAATCGGGTTCAACGCCTATGCGATCCGCACATCGGCTCAGCCATGGACTGCGACGGGTGAAATCCGGCGCGTCGGCGAGCGAGTGAAGCTCGTCACCACGCAGCAGCATCATTCATTGCAGGGGCGGGACATCGTGCGCATTACAGCGCCCGATCAGACGCAACCCTTCGATGAGGTGAAGCTGCCATCGATCTATCCGGATTGGGAGTACCCGAACCATGCCTGGGGCATGGCCATCGATCTCGATGCCTGCATCGGCTGCAATGCCTGCGTCATCGCCTGTCAGGCCGAGAACAACATCTCCGTCGTCGGACCGGAGGAGGTGGCGAAGGGGCGTGAGATGCATTGGCTGCGCGTGGACCGCTACTACGCGGGCGACCCTGCGAAACCCGACACGTATTTCCAGCCCGTTCCCTGCATGCAATGCGAGAAGGCGCCCTGTGAGGTGGTGTGCCCGGTCAATGCCACGGTGCATTCGTCGGAAGGGTTGAACGACATGGTCTATAACCGCTGCATCGGCACGCGGAGCTGCTCGAACAACTGCCCCTACAAAGTGCGCCGCTTCAACTTCCTCGATTATCAAGGCACCGATTTTTCCGCGCCCGATGACGCTATGAACCCGCAGGTGACGGTTCGAGACCGGGGCGTGATGGAAAAATGCACCTATTGCGTCCACCGGATCGGGGCTGCGCGCGCCGATGCGCGGGTGGAGGATCGACGCCTGGAGGACGGCGAGGTGATGACCGCCTGTCAGCAATCCTGCCCGACGCAAGCCATCGTGTTCGGGGACATCAATGATCCCGACAGCGCGGTGAGCCGTCTGAAGAAGAGCCCTCGCAACTACGCCCTGCTCGGTGCGCTGAACACGCGGCCGCGCACTACCTATCTCGCCCGCGTCGAAGACCCGCCGGAGATCGAATGATGGGAACTGAGGCGCAGGCCATCACGAGTCCGGTGGCGGATATTCCGCTCTCACCGCGTTTCGGCTGGGGATGGTGGGTCACGCTGCTGGTCTCCGGCGCGCTCGTCGTGCTGCTCGGTTACACGCTTTTGTCCATCGTCTTCATCGGCGTCGGCGTCTGGGGCGTCAACGCACCTTTCGTCTGGGGCTTCGATCTCATCAACTATGCCTGGTGGATCGGCATCGCCAACGGATCGAGCCTTTTCGCGGCGACCCTGGTGCTGCGCCGGCATGATCTGCGCACGTCGGTCAACCGCTTCGCGGAGGGCGTCGCGCTTTTCGCCGTCATTTGCGCAGGCATTTTCCCGATCTTCCATCTCGGGAGGCCGTGGCTGTTTTATTGGACGTTTCCCTATCCGGCGACCTACGAGGTCTGGCCGCAATTCCGCAGCACACTCACTTGGGATTTCTGGGCGATCAGCACACACGCCATCGTCACCAGCCTGCTCTGGTATGTGGGCCTGATTCCGGACCTCGCGACCTTGCGCGACAGGGCACGGCGCAAGAGCGTCAGGCAGATCTACGGCGTCTTCGCACTCGGCTGGCGCGGCTCCGTGCGCCATTGGGCCTATCATCAACGGGCTTATCGTCTCGTCGCCATCCTCGTTCTTCCGCTCATCCTCATCATGCAGAGCACGGTCGCCTTCGAATTCGCGGTGACGCTGGTGCCGGACTGGCATGAGACGCGCCAGCCGCTTCATTTCGTGGTGACGGGTTTGGCGCAAGGTCTGTCCATCGTACTCCTGGTGGCGATGCTGCTGCGCTGGGGCCTGCGGCTGGAGCGCTATATCGACGATGAGGATGTAGACCTTCTCGGCAAGCTCGTTCTCGCGAGCGCCCTCGTTACGGCCTATCTTTACCTCGATGAGATCGTCGCAGTCCTTCTGTCCGATAAACTGACCCGTGAGGCTACTTTCAACCGCGTGACGGGGGATTATGCCGGTCTCTACTGGGCCGCCATCGTCTACAGCATTCTCGTACCGCAACTGCTCTGGTTCAGCGCCGCGCGCAGGAGCACCATCGCGGGCGTGTTCGTCGGCTTTTCCATCGGCGTTGGCATCTGGTTCGACCGTTACTCCATCATCGTCGGCGGCCTCCAGACGGATCACCTGCCGTCCGTCTGGCGGACCTACAGCCCGACGCTGCCCGAGACCGGGCTATTCCTCGGAACACTCGGCTTGTTCGCAGCGCTTCTACTGCTCTTCGTCCGCTATCTCCCGGTCGTCTCCATGTTCGAGACGCGCCACGACGAGCATGAGGACAAGGCCTCATGACCCGCAGAATCCATGGAATGATTGCGGAATTCGAGAAGCCCGAGGCGCTGAAACGGGCTGTTGTGGAAGCCAAGCGCGCGGGTTTCACGAGTCTCGATGCATATAGCCCGTTTCCCTTGTCCGAGGTTGCCGATGAACTTGGCGTTCGCACGACCGCGATCCCCTGGATCGCATTCGTGTCTGCTCTTGCCGGCGGCTGCATTCAGTATGGGGCGCAGTATTGGATGAACGCGGTCGATTATCCGCTCAATGTCGGGGGGCGTCCCCTCGACAGCTGGCCCGCCTTCATTCCGGCGAGTCTTGTCGTCGCCATCCTGTGGGCTGGGGCCGCGACGCTCATCAGCCTGCTCATGATCCTGCGGCTTCCGCGATTACACCATCCGGTCTTCGAAGTGCACGGTTTCAACCGCGCGTCCGAGGATCGGTTCTTTCTCTGCATCCTGAGCGATGATCCGATATTCCAGGAGGAAGCTGCTCGTGACTTTCTGAAGACATGTTCGCCTCTCGCTGTCCGGGAGGTCCCGGCATGCGACTAGCGGTCATTCTCGCCATGTCTGTTCTGCTCGCTGCCTGCGACAGTGGCACCGAGGAGAGGGATGCGGTGGCTTCGACCCGCGCGGTGCAGCGGGCTTATGTGCCGGTTCCTCCCGGCGTCATCGCCAGAGGAGCCTCTGCGCAGGCTGCGGCCCTTGCAGCGCCGGGGCCGGAGATGACGCCCGAGCTGATCGCACGCGGCGAGGAACGGTTCAGGGCCTTCTGCACGCCTTGCCACGGGCAGAGCGGGCGTGGTGATGGGGCTGTGGTGTCCCGTGGCTTCCCTGCGCCGCCCTCCTACCATCAGGAGCGCCTTCGCGCCTACACGCCTGAGCAGATCGTGCACGTCATCACGCAAGGCGTGGGCCGGATGTATCCTTATGCGGACCGCATCGCACCGGAGGATCGCTGGGCGATTGCGCATTACGTGAAGACCCTACAAGCGCGGGATATGGGGCCTCAGCCATGAGCATGATGGAGGCGCTTTATCTCGCGTTCATTGCCCTGGCAGGAATCGGAATGGGCAGTCTCGTAACCCTCATGATCGGCCATATCATGAGCGAGCACTGGCTTGCTCCCGTGCGCGCCGAGGTGGAAGCGGCGGCTCTCACGCTGCCCCTGCTGCTGCTCCTAGGCTTCGTGCTCGCATTCGGGCTCGACCAGATATTTCCTTGGATCGATGAGAGAACCGATCTTCCGCCGATGCGGGCCGCATTCCTGAGCCCGGCCTTCTTCCTCATCCGCAGTGTTATCTACCTGCTGGCGAGCGCGGCCATCGCGTTCTGGCTTATTCGCACCCCGCACGTACGCCGGGCGAGCGGCATCGGCCTTGCTCTGATGACGCCCATCATGACGCTCGCCGCCTATGATTGGGTGCTGTCCCGCGAGCCACATTGGTGGTCGAGCCTCTTCGGCCTTGCCTTTGCACAATCCCAGATCCTCGCTGCCCTCGCGGGCGCGATCCTGATCACGGTACTGGGCCCCCACCATGCCGCGCTCAAGCGGATGAAAAGCCTCGAGCGCGCGCTTCTCACATTGCTTCTTCTGACGCTCTGGACATGGTTCGCACAGTTCCTGATCGTCTGGCTGACGAACCTGCCGAACGAGGTCACCTGGTATCTGCGACGGTCAGACCCCTGGAATTCCATGCTTGCCACGGCGGCCTTCGGGCTCATGGTCGCGGCCATCGTCGTGCTGGTTCCATCGGGTGTGAGCCGCGTCGGCATGATCGTAGGCAGCACGCTCGCGCTCATGCACCATGCAACGCACATGCTGTGGATTCTTCAGCCAAAGGGCAGGGCCTCTTTGCTGGATCTCGGCCTGATCGTCGGCATCGTCGTGCTTTGGGCCGTTGCCTTCGCGGTCATCATGCGAAACCGCCCTACCTATGCGGACGAGGCATCCGAAGAGCCGTAGCTAGTGTGAAACGGGAGCCACTCCCGGCACGATGCGTTGCGTGCGCGGGACCGTCTCCGCGTCGCTCACAGACGGCAAGTCGGCCGGTTTCTCGATTTGGTCGCGCAGAGGCAACTGCGGATCGGGCGGATAGACCTGCCTGTCCTGACTGCCCAGAGTGTAAAGATAGGCCGCGATATGCCGGGCCTCGGCCTCCGTCACGCCCTGTGAGGGCATGCCGGTCTGCGGCTTCAGCGCGACGGGGTCCATGAGCCAGGCGATCAGGTTGCTCGGAATGTTCGGCATAAAGCCGGCAAGAAGGTGCTGTTGCGCGTAACTCTCGAGGCGAGGGCCGACCTTGCCCCGAGCGCCGCGCACGCCCTCGATCACATGACATGTGCCGCAGCCATAGGCCTGGATCAGTCTCAAACCCTGCTTGGCATCTCCCCCTGCAATTGTGAGAGGCGAGGGTGCGCTCTGCGTCTCGCCGCATGCGGCAAGCCCGGTGAGGGCGAGCAGTGCCAGGGCTCGAAACGGATGGAGCACGGTCATTTCCCGGGTTCAGGACCTACGGAGGAGCAACCGTCGAGCTTGCTATCCGTTCCGCTCAAGCAGGCCAAACAGCGTTGCATTAGCTCCAGAGATGTCTGTCTGACGACTTTTTGAGGGAACCAACGCACACGGCCAAGCTTTTCCGTTCATTGCCTTCAAGAAACGTAGGGCGGATGGACCGAGAAGCTAACGAGCATCGCCATGGCGAGAGGCTGCGTCCCTGCCTGAAGCGGGCATGGCTGGTTGTCTGCGCCCTGGCGGTCGCGGGCTGCAGCGGCGTGCAATCGGCCCTCGACCCGGCTGGAGGCGATGCCCAGCGGCTCTATTGGCTCACCATCATCATGACGATCGGCGCGACGCTCATTTTCCTGGGCGTCACGATCCTTCTGCTTTACGCCATTTTCGCCCCGCCGGAACGCCGGGCCTGGCTCGGTACCCGCCGCACGATCGTCTATGGCGGTATCGCCTTTCCCATCGTGGTACTCTCCCTGCTGCTGCCTTATGGCCTTGTCGTGATGCGAGACACCGATGTGCCGGTGGCAGGCGCATTGCCGATTGAGGTCGTCGGCGAACAATATTGGTGGCGGGTACGCTATCCGGCTCACAAAAACGGCGCGGAGGTCGTGACGGCGAACGAAGTCGTTGTCCCCATAGGGCAACCCGTGACCGTCTCATTGACGACAGCCGATGTCATTCACAGCTTCTGGATTCCCAATTTCGGCGGCAAGGTCGACATGATCCCCGGTCGGATGAATCGCTTCAGCTTCACGGCGGAGAGGCCAGGGGTTTATCGCGGTGTCTGTGCCGAGTTCTGCGGCGATCAGCATGCCCGCATGGCCTTCGACGTGGTGGCCATGGAGTTGCCCGAGTTCGAAACGTGGCGGGCGGCGCGGGCTCAACCGGCGAGACAGCCCGATCTGCCGCTGATCGAGCGGGGCCGCCAGCTCTTCATCAGCGGCGGCTGCGGCACTTGCCATGTGGTGCGGGGCACTGACGCCAACGGGCAATTCGGGCCGGATCTGACCCATGTGGGAAGCCGCAGGACAATCGGTGCGGGGCAGTTTCCAAACAATATCGGCACGCTTGCCGGGTGGATAGCCAACACGCAGCATATCAAGGCAGGCGCGCGCATGCCGTCCTATGCATCGCTCAGTGGAGAGGATCTGCGCGCACTGGCCGGATACATGGAAAGCCTGAAATGAACGCACCCGAGAATCCACGATCCTTCGGGCAGGGCGAGCCTGAGCTTCCCAACTCACTGCCACGACCGCCGGGCGAGTTCGAAAAGCTGAAAAAGGTCTGGGAATCGCCGCGTGGCTTTGCCTTCATTACGGACGTCAACAACAGCTATGTCGGCCTGTGGTACGTCGGCACGGCCTTCCTGTTCTTCATTCTGGCGGGCATCCTCGCGCTCATCATGCGCGCGCAACTTGCCGTGCCGGAGAGCGATCTCGTCAGCCACGATCTCTACAACCAACTCTTCACCATGCATGGCACGGTGATGATGTTCCTTTTCGCCGTTCCGGCAGTGGAGGCGGCAAGCGTTTATCTTCTGCCGAACATGCAGGCCGCGCGCGACCTGCCTTTTCCACGCCTCTCGGCCTATGCGTTCTGGGCCTATTTCGTCGGCGGCCTGGTGTTCTTCGGCACCATCTTCTTCGGCCTGTCACCGAATGGCGGCTGGTTCATGTATCCGCCGCTGACCGGCACCAAGTATTCACCCGCCGACAACGCTGATTGGTGGCTACTCGGCATCGGATTCATCGAAATTTCGGCCATTGCCGGCGCCATCGAGATCATCGTGGGTGTGATGAAAACCCGCGCGGTCGGCATGAGCCTCGACAAGCTGCCGATCTATTCCTGGGCAATGTTGGTTTTCGCGGTGATGATCATCATCGCTTTCCCGGCGATCATCCTCGCCACGTTGCTGCTCGAGATGGAACGTGCGTTCGACTGGCCGTTCTTCATCGCCGAGCGGGGCGGGGACCCTCTGCTGTGGCAGCATCTGTTCTGGTTCTTCGGCCACCCTGAGGTCTATATCATCTTCATTCCCGCGACGGGCATGGTATCCATGATCGTGCCGACGATGGCGCAGACGCCGCTCGTCGGCTACCGCCTGATCGTGATGGCTCTTATCGCCACCGGTTTTCTCTCGTTCGGCCTGTGGGTGCACCACATGTTCGCCACGGGCCTGCCGAAGATGTCGTTGAGCTTCTTCTCGGCGGCGAGCACGGCGGTGGCGGTGCCAAGCGGGATTCAGGTTTTCGCCTGGATCGCAACCATCGCCTCGGGCCGCATGAAGCTGACGACGCCCTCGCTCTTCATCCTGGGCTTCCTCTTCATATTCACCCTCGGTGGCCTCACCGGTGTGATGGTCGCGATGGCGCCTTTCGACTGGCAGGCGCATGACAGCTATTTCGTCGTGGCGCATCTGCATTACGTGCTCATCGGCGGCATGGTGTTTCCACTCTTCGCGGCGTTCTATTACTGGGTGCCGGTGGCGAGCAAGAACGCCCTTTCCGAGCGCCTTGGGCGCTGGGTGTTCAGCCTCATGTTCCTGGGCGTGAACGTCAGCTTCCTGCCGATGCACATCACCGGCCTCATCGGGATGCCGCGGCGGGTTTATACCTATCCGATGGGCATGGGCTGGGATGCCCTGAACTTCATCTCCACCATCGGCGCTTTCATGATCGCGGCGGGCGTCGCCATCTTCATCTATGACATGATCCGCAGCTTCCGCGTCGCCGATGAGGACAATGCGGGCAATGTCTGGAATGCGAGCACGCTCGAATGGCTGCCGAACGGCAATTACAATACGCGAAGCGTTCCCTCCGTCGTCAGCCGCGACCCGCTCTGGGATCAGCCTAACTTGCCTGAGGACGTGAAAGTGGGGCGGTATTACATGCCGGGGACGGCAACGGGCGGGCGCGAGGCGCTGGTGACGAGCCCCTTCGATGCACGCCCACAATACATCCTGCAGATCCCCGGACCCGGATGGCAACCGCTGCTCGCCGCCGTGTTCACAGCCGCCTTCTTCCTGCTGCTCACGGTGAAGATGGTCATCACCTCGGCGATCTGCGGTGTGCTGGCGCTGGGCTTCGTCATCTGGTGGCTGTGGGAGACCGATCCCGGCCCTGTGCGGCCGCCGGCCGATATCGGCGGTGGGTATGTGCTTCCCGTTTATGTGACGGGGCCGATGAACCACTCCTGGTGGGCGATGATCGTCCTCATGATCGTGTCGGGAATGGTCTTCACCTGCCTCGTCTTCTCCTATCTCTTCCTTTGGCTCGTAAACCCTGGCGCATGGCCTTCCCCCGGCACCCTCATCCCCGAGTGGATGTGGCCGGCCTCATCGGCTATGCTCTATGTGGCGAGCGCGGCCCTCATCGCCATCGCCAGCCGCACCTTGAGAGGCGAGGATCGCCGTGCCCCGCGTGCGGTGCCGGTCCTGATCGGGATTGCGCTCGTGCTGGTGGCCGCTGCATCGGCGGTTGATCTTTGGTCACAATGGCGGACAGGCTTGAGCCCGTCGGTCCATGCCTATGGCGCGGCGGTCTACGCGATCATCTCGCTTCAGATATTCTTCGTCATGACGACGACCATCATGGGGCTCTACACCATTGCCCGCTGGCTCACGAGCAAGCTCGACAGCATCCGCCGGACGACCTTCGATAACACCATGCTGTTCTGGTACTACACCGTGGGCCAGGGTCTCGTCGGCTTGGCGGTCGTCCACGGCTTCCCACGCCTCACCGGAGGCGTCTAACATGAGTGGGCGGCGGACAGTTCAGGTGCTACTGATGCTCGGCGGGCTCTTGGCCTGGGCTGTGCAGTTCACTGTGATCTATGCCGTGACCTCGACCCTTTGCGGACGTGGATGGGCGGATGCGACCTTGCTGGGCTTTCATATCGTCCCGGCAACGATCGTGGCGACCACGCTTCTCATGCTCGCCGCCACCGGCATCCTCCTGCTCATCTCGTTTCGCATCTATCGGCAGGTGAGGGGTGAGCCGGTCGCCCCGGCCGATCTCTTCATGAGCCAGGCGAGCGTCCTGATCAACGGCTTCTCGCCCATCGTGCTGATCTGGCACGCGGTGCCGGCCTTCCTTCTTCCATCCTGTGCATGAAGCCGAGAGGTTAACCCGGACATGATCGATTGGCAGGAATTGTTCATCCCGACCCATCCGATCCTCTCGATCATCGTGCGTGGGACGCTCACCTACATCATGCTGTTCCTGATCCTGAGATTCTTTCTCAAGCGGCAATCGGGTGTGATTGGGATCGCCGATCTGCTGGTCATCGTTCTCATCGCCGATGCGGCGCAGAATGCTATGGCAAGCGAATACAAGTCCATCACCGAGGGTGGGATACTCGTGCTCACTATCGTATTCTGGAATTATGCGGTCGATTGGCTCGGATATCGCATTCCCGCTTTCCAGCGCCTGACCCGCCCGCCGCCGCTTCTGCTGATCAAGGATGGCGAGATGATCTTCAGAAACATGCGCCAGGAGATGATCACGACCGAGGAGTTGAACAGTCAGCTTCGCCAGCATGGCGTCGAGCATTGCTCCAAGGTGAAGCGGGCCTATATCGAAGGCGACGGGCGGATCAGCGTCATCCGAGCGGATAAAGGCGAGACGGGTTCGAACGATGCCGCGACGAGGGCAGTGACCTGAAAATCGGTCCTTTGGTCTTCAGCCCATTAAAGCCGTCCGGTCGATTTCCGTAATTGTGCGCCGCCCTGTGAGCGCCATGGTGACGTCGAGCTCACGCGCGATGATGCTGATGGCTTTCTCGACGCCCGCTTGCCCGCCGGCGCCAAGGCCATAGTTGAACGCGCGCCCGATCAGGCAGAATTTCGCACCGAGCGCGATGGCGCGCACGACATCCTGGCCGGAGCGGATGCCGCTGTCGAACATCACCTCGACCTGTTCGCCCACGGCTTGAGCGATGGGAGGCAGCATGGAGATGGCCGAAGGCGCACCATCGAGCTGACGGCCACCATGGTTCGACACCACAATGGCATCGGCGCCCGTGTCTGCCGCCTTGCGGGCATCCTCCACATCGAGAACGCCTTTCAGGATCAGCTTGCCCGGCCATATCCGGCGGATCCAGGCCACGTCGTCCCAGTTCAGCGTCGGGTCGAACTGGGTGGAGATCCAGGCCGCGAGGGATGTCGCCGCCGACATGCCCTTTACGCCTTCCAGGTTGCCGAAGGTCTTGCGTTTGCCACGCAGCACGCTTAGCGCCCAGGCGGGCTTGGTCGCTACATCGAATACGTTCTTGAAGGTGACGCGCGGCGGCACGGTCATGCCGTTCTTGATGTCGTTGTGACGCTGGCCCTGCACCTGGAGGTCCAGGGTGAGGACGAGCGCACTGCACTTGGCGGCATGCGCCCGCGCCATGAGTGACTCGGCGAAGCTTCGGTCTCGCATCACATAAAGCTGGAACCAGAACGGCACTGTTGTCGCCGCCGCCACATCCTCGATGGAGCAGATCGACATGGTGGACAGCGTGAACGGAATGTTGGCCGCCTCGGCGGCCTTCGCCGCGAGGATTTCGCCGTCGCCGTACTGCATGCCGGTCAGGCCCACGGGAGCGAGGCCGAAGGGCAGAGCGCGCCTGACGCCGAGAATGGTCGTTTCGGTCGAGCGGTTGCCTACATCCACCATGACTCGCTGGCGCAGGGTGAGCGCCTTCAGGTCGCGGCGGTTTGCATTCAGTGTCTCCTCAGCATAGGAGCCCCGGTCGCAATAATCGAAGAAGGCACGAGGCGTGCGGCGGCGATGAAGATCGCGCAGATCGTCGATGCAGGTGATCGTCTTCATGGCACTCTCCAGGTGCGAGGTCGGGTAGCGTCAGACGATGCCGCCGCTGCCTCCGACGACCGCCGGGCGTTCCTTGCTCACTTCAGCGCGATATCCGCTTGCGCGATAAGCTGCCACCGGATCGATGGCGCTACCGGCCTTCAGGCGGGCCATGGCGAGGATCGGCTCGACATCCGTGCGGAAGCCGTTTTTCAGGGTCTCGGACGCCATGAGGGCGTCATTCGATTCCTGATAGTTTTCCAGCGCCTTCCTGTCCACGATCAGGGCCTGCGCATAGGCGCGTCGGATCTCGTTAGTGCTGCGGATCAGGCTCTCGATGGGGTCGGTCACATTATGAGACTGGTCGATCATATGCGCCGGACGGAAATCCGGAACCTTGCGATGCTCGGCATCCACCAGCTCATTGAAAACGAGGAACAGGCGGTAGGGGTCGATGGAGCCCGCATCCAGATCGTCGTCGCCGTATTTCGAGTCGTTGAAGTGGAAGCCGCCCAGCTTGTCGAACTGGATGAGGCGCGCCACGATCATCTCGATATTCACGTTTGGCGCATGGTGCCCGAGATCTACGAGGCAGTACGCCTTCTCGCCGAGCTCGGTGGCGATGAGGTAGTTGGTGCCCCAATCCTGCACGACCGTGGAATAGAAGGCCGGCTCATACATCTTGTGCTCGGAAAAGATGCGCCAGTCGCCGGGCAACCGCTGATAGATCGCCTTCATGGCATCGAGGTAGCGCTCGAAGCTCTTGGTGAAGTTGGTCTGGCCGGGGAAGTTCGAGCCGTCGCCGATCCATACGGTCAGCGCCTTGGAGCCGATGGCCTCGCCGATCTCGATGCACTCGATATTGTGCTCCACCGCCTGCTGGCGGGTCGCCGCATCCGCGTGGCTGAGAGAGCCGTATTTGTAGCTGTGCTCCTGCCCCGGGGCGTCCGAGAAGGTGTTGGAGTTCATGGCGTCGAAGCCGAGGCCCAGGGCATCCGCATGGGTCTTCAAGCGGCGCGGATCGTCCACTTTGTCCCACGGAATATGCAGGGAAACGTTGGGTGTCGCCTGGGTCAGTTGGTGGATCACCGCGCAATCGTCGAGTTTGTCGAAGATGTTGCGTGGCTCGCCGAGGCCGGGGAAACGGGCGAAGCGGGTGCCGCCGGTGCCCACGCCCCAGGAGGGGACAGCCACGAAGAACTGTCCCACCTTCTCGGTGATCGCATCGATGCTGATGCCGTCGCGAGCGAGCTTCGCCCCAAGAGCGTCGTAGTCGGCTTTCAACGCGCCGTTGCGCTTCTCGTTGTCGGCGGCGACGACCTCAGTCCGGATTTTCTGTTCTGCCATGGTTTCCTCCCCGGCCTGATCTTAGCGCGTGAACGACATGGCGTTGCCGGCATCCACATTGATGATGTTGCCGGTGGACTTCGCCGAGGCGTCGGAAGCGAGGAAGTAGATAGCTTCCGCGATATCCTCCGGGAACACGTTCAGCTTCAGGAGTGAGCGCTTACGGTAATGCTCCTCCAGCTCGTCGACAGCGAGCTTGGACGAGGCCGCGCGCTGCTCGCGCCATTCGCCGGACCAGATCTTGGAGCCGCGCAGCACCGCATCCGGGTTGACCGTGTTGACGCGAATGCCGGCATCCGCACCTTCGAGCGCCAAGCAGCGGGCGAGATGGATCTCGGCGGCCTTGGCGGTGCAATAGGCTGAGGCGTTGGGAGAGGAGGCGAGGCCGTTCTTGGAGGCCACGAAGACGATGTTGCCACCAAGCTTCTGGCGGCGGAACAGGCGGAACGCCTCACGGGAGACCAGGAAGTAGCCGGTCGCCAGGATGTCCATGTTCTTGTTCCACATGGCAAGATCCGTGTCCTCGACCGGAGCAGAAGACGCGATGCCCGCGTTCGACACCAGAATGTCGATGCCGCCGAATTCGACCGAAGCCTCGACGAAGGACGAAAGAACCTCGTTCTCGCTCGTGACGTTGAGCTTGACGCCGCGGACGGCATCCTTGCCGAAGCGTTTGGCGAAATCGTCCATGGTACCGTCGAGCGAGTCCTGGTCGATATCGGCCAGAAGCACGCAGGCGCCCTCGGCCATCAGCCGCTCGGCCGTTGCACGGCCGATGCCGCCCGCGCCGCCGGTAATGAAAGCCACGCGGCCCGCAAGGCTCTTTGGCTTGGGCATGCGCTGGAGCTTGGCTTCCTCAAGGAGCCAGTACTCGATGTCGAAGGCTTCCTGCTCGGGCAGGCCCTGATATTCGGAGACCGAGGATGCGCCGCGCATCACGTTGATGGCGTTCACATAGAACTCGCTGGCGATGCGGGCCGTGGCCTTGTCGCGGGCAAACGAGAGCATGCCGACGCCGGGGATCAGGAAGATCACCGGGTTCGGGTCGCGCATCTTCGGGCTATTGGCGTGCTTGCACTGTTCGTAATAGCGCGTGTAGTCGGCGCGGTAGGCGTCAAGCGCCGCATCGAGGCCGGCGACGATGGCATCGACATCCGGTGACTTCGGGTTGAACTCAAGCACGAGCGGACGGATTTTGGTGCGCAGGAAGTGGTCCGGGCAGCTGGTGCCGAGCTGGGCCAGCGGCTTCAGGTTGGCGGAATTGACGAATTCCAGAACCGCATCCTGATCGTCGAAGTGACCGAGCTTGCGCTCGTCCTGACCGATCTTGCCGCGGATTTCCGGCATCAGGCGCGCGGCGATCCTGCGGCGCTCCTCAACCGAGAGGCTGGTAGTGACTGCGCCGCCGAAGGCAGCCTTGCCGGCGGTCGTTTTCGCGAACCACTGGATGGCATGGTTGATGATGCGCAGAGTCAGCTCGTAGCAATCCTTGGCGTTGTCCGCCCAGGTGAAGAGGCCATGGCTTTCGAGCACGACGCCCTTGGCCTCCGGGTTCGCCTTGGCGAAGGCTTCGAGGTCGAGACCGAGCTGGAAGCCGGGGCGGCGCCAGGGCAGCCAACCGATTTCGTCACCGAAGATCGCTTTCGTCAGCTCGCGTGAGTTCTTGGAAGCGGCAATCGCGATGATCGCGTCCGGGTGCATGTGGTCCACATGCTTGTAGGGCAGGAAGCCGTGCAGGGGCGTATCGATGGAGGCGGCGCGGGTGTTCAGGTTGAAAGTCGCGTGGGGCAGGAAGCCCACCATGCGGTCCTCATCCTCGACGCTCTTGTAGAGGTTCTTCAGCGATAGCAGCTTGTCCATGTAGAGGGTGGCGAAGCCGTCGAGCTTGATGGTGCCTACATCGCCGCCGGAACCCTTCACCCACAGAACCTCGGCCTTCTGGCCGGTGAGCGGGTCGGTCTCCGTCACCTTGGCCGAGGTATTGCCGCCGCCGTAATTGGTGATGCGCTTGTCGGCGCCGAGCAGATTGGAGCGGTAGAGCAGCAGACCCGGCTCGTCGAGGGTGGCCGCCTTCGTGTCATCCCACCTGTTGTCGAGCAGCTTCACGGTTTGCGTCGCAGTATCCACGGGTTCCTCCTGCCAAGCTGAACAAGGCGCGCATGCCTCACGATTAGGCGGAGAACATTCGCGAGACCCCGATCCTTGTCAACCAAAACCGATCAAAAACGCTCAAATATTGTCATTATACGAAGGGATAAGACTGGAAATGATTGACGCTTATAGGATTCTCCAAGACGCTAGTGTTGCCTGTAAGCGGATTTGATGGCCTCTTGATGGTCCTGCTCGTTTCAATGGCACTTTGGTGAGGAAATATGCACGAACGTGAAAGGCATCGGATCATTCTCAGCCTCGTTCAGGAGAGGCCCGTCGCGACCATCCAGGACCTGGTGGAGTTGACGGAAGCCTCCGAGGCGACGATCCGCCGGGATATAGCGGCCCTCCACGTTCAGGGCCGCCTGCGTCGCGTGCGCGGTGGCGCAGAGGCCCTCCATCCGCAACAGATCAGCCCGCTCGCCGCCAAGCCGTTCCGGGTGTCGGAAGGGGAGAACGCCGCCAAGAAGCGCGCCATTGCCCGCGAGGCCGTAGCTCTCTGCCATGATGGCGATGCCATCATCATCAATGGCGGCACGACCACGTTCCAGATGGTGCATTACCTTTCGACCCGCCGCATGCAGGTCTTCACCAATTCCTTCGCGATTGCCGAACATCTGATCAAGCATTCCAAGAACCAGGTGATGCTGCCGGGCGGTTCGGTCTACCGCGACCAGAGCATAATACTCTCGCCCTTCGACAATGACGTGACGCGCAATTTCTATGCGCGCCGCATGTTCATGGGCGCTCAAGGCGTCGGCGCGCTCGGCGTGATGGAGCAGGATGCCCTCATCATCCAGGCCGAACAGAAGCTCATCAACCAGGCCGACGAGCTGGTTCTGATGGTGGATTCCACCAAGTTCCAGCGCCGTTCGAGCCTCATTCTCTGCCCCCTCAATCGCGTCTCCACCCTGATCACCGATGACGGCATTTCGGGTCAGGCGCGCGCGATGATCGAGGATGCGGGCATCAAGCTGATCGTCGCCGGGGTCTCGGCCACGGAGGCGAAACAGGAATCCTCATCGGCGGCGTGAAGTCTGCCGGAGGTGTTTTGAAACGGGAGGAAGACAATGAAATTATTCGCGAAACTCGCCGTCGGTACGGCCCTGGGACTTGCGCTTCTCTCAAGCGCTGCCAGCGCAGAGAACCTCAAGATCGGTCTTGTGGTGAAGTCCCTCGGCAACGGCTTCTTCGAGGCAGCCAACAAGGGGGCACAGCAAGCCGCCAAGGAACTCGGCGGCGTCGACATCATCTATACCGGCCCCACCTCGACCACGGCTGAAGGCCAGATCGAAGTGATCAATGCGCTCATCGCCCAGAAGGTCGATGCCATCGCGATTTCCGCCAACGATCCGGATGCGGTCGTTCCGGCCCTGAAGCGCGCCATGCAGCGTGGCATCAAGGTGATCTCGTGGGATTCCGGCGTCAACAAGGACGGCCGTATTCTGCACCTCAACCCGTCTTCGAATGAGCTGATCGGCAACATGTGCCTGAAGCTCGCCGCCTCGCACCTGCCGGACGGCAAGGGCGATTTCGCCATTCTCTCGGCCACCTCCACCTCAACCAACCAGAATGTCTGGATCGCCGAGATGAAGAAGCAGCTGCCGAAATATCCCGGCCTGAACCTCGTCACGACCGTTTACGGCGATGATCTTGCCGATAAGAGCTACCGTGAAGCACAGGGCTTGCTCACCTCGCAGTCGAACGTGAAGGTGATCGTGGCTCCGACGACAGTCGGTGTCCTCTCCGCCTCGCAGGCCGTGAAGGATGCCGGCAAGATCGGCCAGGTCTACGTGACCGGTCTCGGCCTGCCGTCCGAGATGGCAGGCGCCGTGCATTCGGGTGCGACGAAGGAATTCGCGATCTGGAACCCGATCGACCTCGGCTACTCCGCGACGCAGCTTGCCTACCGTCTCGCCAAGAAAGAGACAGACGGCAAGCCCGGCTCCGAGATCAATGCCGGTCGCATGGGCAAGATCAAGATCGGCGACAACGGCGAAGCCGCCATGGCCGATCCCTTTGTCTACAACAAGAGCAACGTGGACGAGTTCGCCAAGATCTTCTGAGATCTGAAAGACATCCCGGGGAAAGGCGCGGGGTAACCGCGCCTTTCTTGCTCATATCCGAATAACGGCGGGAGTTCCCATGTCTGTCGTACAGGCCGTTCCTCACGATCCGGCGCCGCTCCTGGAAATGCGCGGCATTTCCAAGTCCTTTCCCGGCGTGAAGGCGCTCGACAACGTCGATGTCGCGCTCTACCCGGGAACCGTGACGGCGCTGATCGGCGAGAACGGCGCGGGAAAATCCACACTCGTCAAAATCCTGACTGGTATCTACCAGCCGGATGGCGGCGAGATCGTCGTTGATGGGACGCCCGTGCATTTCGCCAATGCGGAGGCAGCCATCCGCAGCGGCATCACGGCGATTCACCAGGAAACCGTGCTGTTCGACGAACTCTCCGTCTCTGAGAACATCTTTCTCGGCCATGCCCCGCGCAACCGACTGGGCCTCGTGAATTGGAAGGCCATGAATGCGCGGGCAGCGGCCCTGCTCACCTCTATCGATGCGCCGATCAGCCCCTATACGCGCCTGAAAGACCTCTCGATCGCGCAACGCCATCTCGTTGCTATTGCACGCGCTTTGTCGGTCGAGGCTCGCGTCGTCATCATGGACGAGCCCACGGCGGCGCTCTCCTACAAGGAAGTGGAAGACCTCTTCCGTATCATCGAGCGGCTGAAAAAGCAGGGCAGGGCGATCCTGTTCATCAGCCACAAGTTCGAAGAGGTATATGAGATTGCCGAGCGCTTCGTCGTCTTCCGCGACGGGCGCTCCATTGGTTCCGGGTCGCTCGCTCAGACCGGCCAGGACGAAATCGTGAAGATGATGGTGGGCCGCTCGGTCGATCACGTGTTTCCCAAGATCGAAGTGGCCATCGGCGACACGGTTCTGAAGGTGGCAGGCTATTCCCACCCAACCGAGTTCAACGACATTTCCTTCGCTTTGCGCCGGAGCGAAATTCTCGGCCTCTACGGTCTCGTCGGGGCAGGGCGGTCGGAATTCTGCCAGTCCCTGTTCGGCATCACGCAACCTAGCGCCGGCAGCGTCGAACTCGAAGGCCGGGCCATCGAGATCCGCTCGCCCTCCGACGCGATTTCCGCCGGCATCGTCTATGTGCCGGAGGAGCGCGGGCGTCATGGCGCGGTGCTCCAGATGCCGATCTTCCAGAATTTTTCTATGGCGACGTTGAGCAAGACGACGCGGGCGGGCTTCCTGCGCCAAGCCAAAGAATACTCTCTCGCACGCCGCTATGCGGAGCGTCTGGACCTGCGGGCTGCCGCCTTGTCGGTGCCGGTCGGCACGCTGTCGGGCGGCAACCAGCAGAAGGTGGTCATCGGCAAGTGGCTCGCCACCAAGCCGAAGGTCATCATTCTCGACGAGCCGACGAAGGGCATCGACATCGGCTCCAAGGCCGCTGTTCACGCCTTCATGAGCGAGCTCGCGAGCGAGGGCTTGAGCGTGATCATGGTCTCGTCGGAGCTGCCTGAAATCCTTGGCATGTCCGACAGGGTGATCGTGATGAGGGAAGGGCGCATGGCCGGCATCTGGGAGCGGGACGGGCTCGACGCCGAGACCCTGGTGCGCGCCGCCACCGGCAATGAGTGATGGGATGAAAGACGCGATGAGCCGTATCCTGAAATACCGCGAACTCCTGCTGGTGGCGATCATCATCGTTCTGATCGGGGCCTTCACCTCGCGCGCGCCGGGCTTTGCCTCGCCCAAAAGCCTCGCGAACATCTTCAACGACACGTCGATCCTCATCATTCTGGCGCTCGGCCAGATGGCGCTGATCCTCACCAAATCCATCGATCTCTCGGTGGCCGCCAACCTTTCCTTCACAGGCATGGCAGTCGCGATGCTGAACGCTGCGTTCCCGAGCGTTCCGCTGCCTCTGCTCATCGCGGCGGCGCTCGGTATCGGAGCGATGCTCGGCGCCATCAACGGCTTCATGGTGTGGAAGATCGGCATTCCCGCCATCGTGGCGACGCTCGGCACACTCACGATCTATCGCGGCATGGCTTTCGTGCTCTCGGGCGGTGCCTGGGTCAATCAGACCCAGATGACGCCGGTCTTTCTCAACACGCCGCGCCTGCCGGTGTTGGGTCTGCCCCTGCTCGGATGGACGGCGATCCTCGTGATCGCAATCGTTGCCCTGCTGTTCACGCGCACGGTTTTCGGGCGCTCACTCTATGCCGCAGGCGGCAATCCCACCGCGGCGCTTTATGCGGGGGTGGATGTGGGCCGCACGAAATTCTTCGCCTTCGTGCTCTCCGGTGCTCTCGCGGGTCTCTGCGGTTATCTCTGGGTATCGCGCTACGCGGTGGCTTATGTCGACATCGCAGCGGGCTTCGAGCTCGACACGGTCGCCGCCTGTGTCATCGGCGGCATCTCGACGCTTGGCGGCATCGGCTCCGTGGGTGGCGCGGTGCTCGGCGCCCTGTTCCTCGGGGTGATCAAGAACGCGCTTCCGGTCATTAATATCTCGCCCTTCTGGCAGATGGCGATCTCCGGCTTCGTCATCATCGTCGCCGTCCTCTTCAACGCTCGCCAGGAGCGCCGCAAGGGCCACCTGATCCTTCGCGACGCTGCGAAGGCGCGCGCCGTGCCCATTCAGCCCTCCGTGGAAGGAGCCGCCGTATGACCACGCTTGCAGCCGAGAAGCAGCCCGTGCGCCATATCCCGGACAAGCTTTCCACGCCTATCGGGCGGCTGTTGGGAAGCTGGGAGGCGCTGCTGGTGGCGGTGGCCATCTCGATCTTCATCGCCAACTCGTTCGCTTCGCCGCACTTCCTCGATCCGTGGAACCTGTCGGACGCTACCTACAACTTCACCGAAAAAGCCATGATCGCCTTCGCGATGACTCTGCTCATCATCTCGGGCGAGATCGACCTGTCCGTGGCGGCCATCATCGCATTGGCTTCGACCGCCATGGGCGCAGCCGCTCAGATGGGCTTCCAGACGCCCGCGCTCGTCTGCATCGGCCTTGGCGTCGGCCTGCTTTGCGGCGCGTTCAATGGCCTGCTCGTGGCGCGCATTGGCCTGCCGTCCATTGTGGTCACCATCGGTACCATGAGCCTCTTTCGCGGCATCGCGCAGATCGTTCTGGGTGATCAGGCCTATGGCGGCTATCCGGCGAGCTTCGCCTGGTTCGGGCAGGGATACATGTCGGATTTCTCCTGGTGGCCGACGCTGCCCGGCTTCGAGGTCGTGACCTTCGAGATGGTGGCCTTCGTCGTCTTCGCGATCCTCTTCGGCATCCTGCTGCACAAGACGACCTTCGGGCGCTGGATCTACGCCATCGGCAACAACGCCTTCGCCGCGCAATTCTCCGGCATCCCGGTGCGCCGCACGAAATTTGCCCTGTTCCTCATGACGGGCGTGATGAGCGGGTTCGCCGCCGTGTGCCTTACCTCGCGGCTGGGCTCGACCCGTCACACCATCGCTGCCGGCTGGGAGCTTGAGGCCATCACCATGGCAGTGCTCGGTGGCGTGAGCATTCTCGGCGGCTCGGGCACCATTCCCGGTGTCGTGCTGGCGGCCATCGTCATGGGGCTCGTCACATTCGGTCTTGGCCTGCTCAACGTGCCCGGCATCGTCATGTCCATCTTCATCGGCCTGCTGCTGATCCTCGTGATCGCGCTGCCGATCCTGGTCCGCCGCATCCACTCAAGGAGCGCCGCATGAGCACCAGAGAGAAATATGCCTTCAAGATGCAGCTCAATCCCGGAATGGAGGCGGAATACCGCCGCCGCCATGACGAGATCTGGCCGGAGTTGGAAATGCTGCTCAAGGATGCGGGCGTCGAGGATTATTCGATCCATCTCGATCCTGAGACGAACATCCTTTTCGCCGTGCTCTGGCGCCTGGTACCGCACAACATGGCGGACCTTCCGAACCATCCGGTGATGAAACGCTGGTGGGCTCACATGGCCGATATCATGGCGACGAACCCGGACAAGTCACCGGTCGAGAAGCCGCTCGTCACCGTCTTCCATATGGCGTGACCGCATGAAAGTTGCAGTGCTCGATGTCGGCAAGACCAACGTCAAGGCCGTGATCGTCGATGTAGCGGCAGGCCGAGAGCTTGCCGCACGCACCAAGCCGAACAAGGTGCTCACCGATGGCCCCTATCCGCATTTCGATGTGGACGGCATCTTCGGGTTCTTCATCGAATCTCTGAGGGAGCTTCACGCCGAGCATGGCTTCGAGGCCATCTCGATCACGGCGCACGGCGCGAGCGGGGCGCTGCTCGGTGAGGATGATCTTGCCCTGCCGGTTCTGGATTACGAGTTCCGCTACCCAGCCGAGATCGAAGAAGCCTACGATGCGATGCGGCCTCCCTTTTCGGAAACATTTTCGCCCCGATTGCCCGGCGGGCTCAATCTCGGTGCGCAGTTTCACTATCAGAGGAGAGCCTTCCCGGAAGCCTTCAGGCAGGTGCGGACCATCGTCACCTATCCGCAATATTGGGGCTGGCGGCTGACGGGCGTTGCCGCGACCGATGTCACCTCGCTCGGGTGCCATACGGATCTGTGGCTGCCGCGTGTGGGCATGTTCTCGAGCCTTGTCGAGCGCCTTGGCATCGCCGGTAAGCTGGCGCAGGTGAAGAAGCCTGCTGACTTGCTGGGCCATGTTACCGGCGAGATCGCAAGGGCTCTCGGGCTGAACAAGCCTGTTCCCGTGTATTGCGGCATTCACGATTCCAACGCGTCTCTCCTGCCGCATCTTCTTCAGCGTGAGGCGCCTTTCGCGGTGGTCTCGACCGGCACCTGGGTCGTGCTCTTCGCAGTCGGCGGCGATCTCGATCATCTTGACCCGGCGCGCGATACGCTGGCGAATGTGGATGCGCTCGGGCGGGCCGTGCCCTCGGCCCGATTCATGGGTGGACGTGAGTTCGAGATGCTGACGGGCGGGCAGGGGAAGGCGACAGCGGAAGCCATTGAACGTGTCGTGGGCGAGGGCATTCATCTCACGCCGAGCGCGATGCCGGGATGCGGACCCTATCCTCATGCGGAGCATCGCATCATGAATGCTCAGGGTAGTCTTAATGCGGATGAGACCTATGTGGCGGCTTCTCTCTATTGCGCCTTCATGACGAAGACCTGCCTCGACCTTACCGGCGCTTCGGGTCCTGTCGTCGTCGAAGGGCCGTTCACACGGAACACGCTTTACATAGAAGCGCTGGAGCGTGCGACCGGGCGCCCGGTGATTGCAGCGACAGGTTCGACAGGAACGAGTGTCGGTGCGGCGCTACTTGCCTCAAATCTCTCCGCGTCTCAGGTGGCACAGGCTGATGCATTCACGACCTCGACGCTGCCCGATGAGTTTCAGCGCTACTGCACCGAATGGGGCCGCCTCGCGCGAAGCCTGCCGGATATGTCGGCTCTCTGAAAAATGGCCGAGACGGATGATTTCTTGGTTCTAGGCCGTCCAGCCTAATAGACGCCGCCGCTTTTTTGCTTAGCTTACTTCCTAAGAGGTAGCTCGATTCGAAAGAAAAAAGCGCCTCGGGAACGAGGCGCTTTAAGGTGCGGCCATAGGGGCAAAGGTTAACGGCCGAGCCCCGACCTTAAGGACTTCCTTCCTGTTTTCCGAGTCTTTAACACCAACTCAAAAGGTGTACTCCCTAAGAGTTGTGGCGGAGAGCGCTTCCGAGATTAGGCCCTCAGGGGCCAGCGAGTGTCCGTAGGGGCAATACGGGCCAAGGGCCGCGACCGGATAGCAAGAAGCCCGGCGCGGCCCTCTCATTTTCCCGTCCTAGAGTGCAGCCTGTCCCGGACGGTCGATGAGTTCCCAGTTTCCAAACAGATCGATCTGCGCATGGCCTGGAAGATCCTCTCCAAGATAGAGAAGAATTTCCACCCAGGGGCGGCTGTGAGGGCGAGGCGTGACTTTCGTCACCTGGCCGAAAAAGCCGGTGAGGGGGCAGCGCACGAAATCGCCGATCGCCGGGATTCGACTTTCTTCACGCTCCAGCTCTTCTTCCGCTTCGCGAAGTTGCACGCGGAGATCATCGATCCGGGCTTTCAAATCCTCGGCCCGCTTGGTGCAGGAATGACCCGCCGGTTCCAGCAACTTCGGAATTTGTGTCGAAGCTTCGCTCAGGCCGATCATCGAAAGCGGAATCGCGCTCATTCAAGATCCTTTCACCCGTGCCATGCCGATGGGCTCGAATTGCGCAAACGGGCAGAGGTTTTTTAAAAACGTGGAGCAGGGATGAGAGTTCAACAAGATACCCTGAAGGAGAAATGGAACGCGGGCTCGCACGCTTCGGTTGTCTGCAGGAAGCAAAGCTTGAGTGCATTCATCGGAGGTTGCATGCGAAGGTGTGTTTATGGGGCGAAATGGGCAGGAGCAGTGGCTCTCGTCGCCATGCTCGCCTCAGCCTCATCGGTTGTGGCGCAACCCGGTTCACCGCCACTGCCGCCGCCGCGTCCGGACAGGCCGGCGCCAACCGAAGCGCCCGCAGACAAGCTGTCCGAGCCGAAGCAGGATGAAAAGGCATTGGAGGCCGATCCCGAGGCGGCCGCCTGCATCGAACGCCTCAAGACCCTGGGCCTTCGTTTCGAGAAGCATCCGCCCATGCGGGACGACGAGTGCAAGATCGACAACCCTGTGCTTGTCTCCGCCTTGCCGAGTAATGTGCAATTGTCAACCGGGTCACTGATGGAATGCTCGCTCGCGGAGGCGCTGACGCAGTGGTCCAACGGCGTGGTGCTGCCGAAAGCGAAGGAGCACCTTCAGGATGAGCCGAAGAAAATCGCGATTGGTACGTCATATCAATGCCGCGACCAGCGCTCCGGCACCAAGCTCAGCGAACATGCCTTCGGCAACGCAGTCGATGTGATGGGAATCGGGTTCAACAAGCGCGCACCGCTGACGATCAAAGCCCACGACGAGGAGTCGCCGGAAGCTGCGTTTCAATCCGCGATCCGGAAAGAGGCCTGTCCCATCTTCACGACGGTGCTCGGCCCCGGCGCGGATGCCGACCACAGCGATCATCTCCACCTGGATATGAGAGGGCGCAAGGGCGGCTATCGCATTTGCCAATAAAAGCAGGGAACACGAAGGCCGTTCGCACTTTGTCATGCACCCCGCGTGCGGGACGAGAGTGCTGGAGTATTTGATGAAGCTGTTCGGTTGTGTTGTTTTGAGTGTGGTGGGGCTGACGAGCGTTGCTGCTGCTTCCGAGACGTTGACGCTCGACGCCGTAAACTCTGCCGGTCCATCGGAGAGGGTCGAGAAAGGTGTATCTCCGGTTTTAATCAAGGCGCAGGTTCTGCTTGACCGGGCGCGGTTTTCACCGGGCGTGATCGACGGGCTCAACGGCGAGAACCTGCAGAATGCGATCAAGGCTTTCGAGAAAGTGAAGGGCCTCAAGGTCGATGACGAACTCGACGACGAGGTTTGGACGAAGCTTAGCGAAGGCTCATCCGACCCCGCCTTGGTCGAATATGCGATTTCCGAAGACGACGTGAGAGGACCATTCACGTTCATTCCCGACAAGATGGAAGACCAGGCGAAGCTCGATCGCCTGTCCTATTCCAGTCCGCAGGAATTGCTCGCCGAGAAATTCCACATGGATATCGACTTGCTCAAGGAGCTGAACCCCGGCAAGCGCTTCGATGCCGCCGGCACATCCATCGTCGTCGCCAATGTGGCCCATGGCCCGAAGGACGATGAGAAGGACAAGGAGAAGCTGGCGAAAATCGAAGTGGTCAAGAGCGAGAAGGTGCTGCGGGCGCTCGCCAAGGACGGCTCCATCATCGCCGTCTATCCGGCCTCCATCGGCAGTGAAGAGAAGCCGGCTCCTTCGGGCACGCATGAGGTGCGCGCCATCGCGCCGAATCCGACTTATACCTACAATCCGGATTATGCTTTCAAGGGCGTGAAGGTGAAGGAGAAGTTCGTGATCAAGCCAGGCCCGAACAATCCGGTGGGGTCGACCTGGATCGATCTTTCCGTGGAGAGCTTCGGCATTCACGGGACGCCTGAGCCTGAGAAGGTCGGCAAAGCCTATTCCAACGGCTGCGTGCGCCTGACGAATTGGGATGTCGAGGCGCTCGCGAAGATGGTCAGGAAGGGGACACCAGTCGAGTTCCTGGACTAGTCGGCTCAGCCGTCATTGGCCGAGTTCAGTTCGTCCGGCTTCATGCCTTCGTCCACTTCCGTGTCGTGCATCCGAACGAGCCATTCCAGTTGCTCCTGCACGAAGCCGGGGTCGCTGTGAAAACGCATGGCGCAGGCCACCAGGAAGATGGCGATCTCAGGCAGGTCTTCGTCGCCCATATCCGGCATGACGAGCTCCAGCTCGGTCATGTTGCTTGCCGTCACGATGGCCGCTTCGTTCGGGGGGATGAAGGTGCCGGTGCTGTCCGGGGGAAGGGCCATGGGGATGTACTCTCCATTCGATGTCCGAGGGGGAACGCGTCTTTTCGAAATTCTATGGCGCTTCCGCTGCAGGTAAAGGTTGCTTCCAGCTTCGAAAAGCAAAGCCCCGCCGTACGTGGCACGGCGGGGCTGAGAATTGTCAGGCCGGATCTTTTACGGATAGGTGCAGACGTATCTCATACCGTTATTAGCAAGGAAGGTACCTGACCTTGGATCGTAGGAGCGGTACTTGCGGGCGCAATAGGCGGCGACCTCGGGGCTGACCGTTCCGGGCGGCGGCGGGGCAGCGGCTGCCTGGGGCTGGTTGGCGATGGCTCCGGCGATCAGGGCTCCAGCGGCGAGGCCGGCAACGCCGGCGGCCACGGCGGCACCGCCATTGTCACGGTAGTAATAGCCGCGGCGGCCGTAATAGGGGCGCGGGCCATAGCCGCGGCGATAATAATATTGAGCGTAGGATTCATTGGGATAGGCTTGCTCCACTGAGGGCAGCGGGCGGCTCTGCAGAGGGTTTGCATCGGCAGGAACTGCCATTGCCAGGGTGGCGGCGGCAGCCATGCCAGCGACAAGTATGCGCATATGAAGCTCCTGAGTTGCGATTATGCAAATATCCAGATTATGCTTTTAGGGCACGCACTTTAACGTTACCAGCCAAGCTTTGACATAGGTTTTTCCAGGCCTCGCCTTTTTTAAGAGAATCGCTGGATTTCCATTTTGATCTCATTCAATAATAGGTGTTCTATTATAATCTATATCTTCGAGGCCACCTATGCGCTGCGTCACGTTGCTTGGAATTCTTGCCATTGCAATCGGGATCGTGAGTCATTCTCACGCAGCCGAGCCGCTTCCCATACCCAAGGGGCCTGTTCTACTGACCGTGTCAGGGAATATTGAGCAAACCAATGGGCCAGGACAAGCTAAGTTCGATAGGGAAATGCTGGAAAATCTAGGACAAAAATCCATCGAAACAGGGTCTGCATTCTCTGATGGAGTTCAACGCTTCGAAGGTGTGCCGCTGCGAGCTGTTCTTGAAAGGGTCGGAGCAAATGGGCATGCGCTACGCGCGACCGCACTCAACAGCTATGAAATCGTCATTCCGTGGGATGATCTGGCTTTCGATTTGATCCTGGCCATGAAAAAAAATGGGACGACTCTGACCGCCCGCGACAAAGGACCTTTATGGATAGTCTACCCGCGCGATCAGCATGCGGTCCTCAAGGACCCAGTCTATGATTCCCGCTGGGTGTGGCAGCTCAATAAGTTAAACGTCGAGTAATTATGAAGCTTATCACGCAAAGCCGCAATGGAGGTATCATCACGCTACTGGCGATGATGATCCTTATTGGCTGCTTAGCCTTTGCCGTGTCGCGTCTGATCGAGGTCGAACGGGATCTGCGCAGTGAGGATACTCACAGCAATCTCTGGATGATTTCGCAAACACAGTTCGAGGCCGTGTTGCTGGCGGAAAGCCTTGCCCGTGCAACATCGAGCCAAGCCATATTGGATGAAGAACAGACACCAAGCTTCCGCTTCACGATCCTGATCAGCCGACTCGGGTCTCTGCTGGAGGGAGATCAGGCTTACGTCATCAACCGTATCGGCTTGCTTGGAGACCTCAAGCAAGTCTACTTGCAGATCATTATGGCGGAGCCGCTTCTGCAGAGGCCTCTCGATCCGCAGGAGGTCGACCGACTGCGGGCTCAAGTGCATGATCTGTCTTATGTTTTACGCGATCTAGCCAATAAGGTTGTCACCCTCAATCGGGCGGAGGGCGCTGCGAGGCGGTCTATGTATCTCCGCATCGTGTTCGAGAGCTTCGCCTTTATCCTCGGCATCATCCTGAGTGCGATATTCCTGATCATGCGCCTGTTCAAAGGCATCCAGGAGACCAGCCAAGCCAAGCAGTTGCTGCGCCAGGAGCAGGAACTGTCGGATCTTGTCATCAACAATATCCGCAACCAGGGTATCGTTATGTTCGACGAGACCCTGCAATGCCTGTTGTGGAACCCCGGCATGGAAGGAATGCTGACGGTCAAGTCTGATCAGGCTATCGGTCGCAACCTTCAGGATCTCGATTTGCTTTTCGCGAAATACGATGTGGTCCACTCGCTCAATCAGGCTATCGAAGGCACAAGCTCGACTTTCGAGGACGAGGCTTTCTCTGCGGATGGACAGGAGCGCTGCCTCGAAGTCAACTTCTTCCCGGTTTCTATGGCACAGCGCAAGCTCGGCATCGCTTTCGTGCGCGATGTGACGGAGCAATGGCTCGCCCGCAAGCGGGCCGAACGTCAGAATTTCGACCTCGAAATCAAGATTCTTCAGCGTACGGCCGCCCTGCGTCAGGCGGAACGCCGCCTGATCGCCGCTATCGAATCCGCTTCCGAGGGCTTTGCCGCCTTCGACTGGACTGGAAAACTCCTTTTCGCCAACGATCAGATTTGGGCCGCCGCTCCGGTAGCCCTGTGGTGCTGGGAAGAAATGAGTCTTCCGGTCTTCCTGCGCTGCTTCGCCATGTGCGAGGGTGCCGATACCCGCCTCTTGGCCGCCGAGCCGCCGTTCGAGGAGATCGAAATGGATCTCCTGATCAAGAAGGATACCTGGGCGAGGCTGTCCGTCACGAAGGCCGACGGTGCGACGATCTTCGTGCGCCTTACCGACATCACGGGCTACAAACAGGTCGCGAACGCTCTGCAATCCGCTCTCGAGCGGGAACGTGAGACGACGAATGCCTACCGCAACTTCGTTTCCATGGTCTCTCACCAGTTCCGGACTCCTCTGGCCATCCTCGATTCGAGTGCCCAGCGCATCCTGAGGCGTGGGACTAGTCTCACCCAGGACGAGCTTTCATCGCGCGTGCAGAAGATCAGGAATGCCGGCAGCCGGCTGACGCGTCTTGTGGAAAGTGTGCTCAATGCCGCCAAGCTCGATGCCGGTCGCATCGAGCTGAACCCGGAGGATTGTAACCTCCTCAATCTCGTCATGGATATCAGCGAGCGCCAAAGCGAGCTGAATTCCCATGCGGATATTCGTTTCCAAGTGCCGGATACCCCCGTACGCGTCTATTGCGACAGCATGCTTATCGAACAGGTCGTCATCAATCTTTTATCCAATGCGATCAAATATTCGGGAGAGAAGCCCGTTGTGGAAATCAAAGTCTGGATGGACGGCGCCCGCGCATATTGCTCCATACGAGATTGGGGAATCGGTATTCCCGCGGACGAACTGCCCAAGATCTTTGACCGTTTCTACCGTGCCCGCACGGCATCGGGAATCGCAGGTACAGGGATCGGCCTGAACTTCGCGCAGAGAATTATGCATTTACACGGCGGCGATATTCAGGTTGAGAGTTTCGAGGCTGGAGGGTCTTTGTTTACGTTCGACTTGCCGTTATCCAATGTCGACCACGCGCAGCAAGCTGCATGAGTGACTGAAAACATATGAGTGCTCAAAAAACGATCTTGTGCGTCGAAGATGAAGACGATCTCCGGACGGACATCGCCGAGGAACTCGATGCGGCGGGCTATCGCGTTCTTCAGGCATCCAACGGCTCAGATGCCCTGAGGCTGCTTGAGAACGAGCGTCCCGATCTCGTTCTTTGCGATATCACCATGCCGGGCCTCGGCGGTTACGACGTGCTGAAGGCGCTGCGGGAGCAGGGCAACATGGCCGACGTGCCCTTCATCTTCCTCACGGCGTTGGCCGAGCGGAACGATGTGCTCGTTGGCAAACAGGCTGGCGCCGACGATTACCTCGTCAAGCCGATCGACTACGAGATTCTGCTGGCCACTATCGCGGCCCGCCTGAATCAGGTCGCTCGCGTGCAGACGAGCGCGGTCAGCCGCGCCGAAGAGGCCTGGCAGGAGATTCTGAAATCTTCCCGCGGGCGCACCGTTGAAGCGCTCTACAAAGCCACCTTCGCCTTCGACCGCTTCCTTGTCGGCGTCGTCATCGTCGATGAGAACGGCTCCGTGCGCCTCATGAACAAAGAGGCCGAGCGTATTGTCGGCGAGAACGACGGGCTTGGCGTCTTTCAGGGCATCCTGAAGGGCACTGCCTCGAAGCAGACCGCCAAGCTGCATCAGGCCATCGAGAAAGCTTTCGAGGAGGAGGAGCTCGACGAGATCGTGTCCTTCCCGCGTAATTCAGGTGGGCGGCCCTATCTCGTTCTGGTTCCCGGTCAGCGATTCTCCACGGATGATCGGCCCGATGCGGTGGTGCTGCTCGTGATCGATACGGAGCAGCGCACCAAGATCTCCGGCGATACGCTCGTGCGGCTCTACAACCTCACGCCGTCAGAGACGCGCGTCGCCCTCATGCTGATCGATGGCAAGCGCCTCGACCAGATCGCCGAGGAGCTGGAGGTGGCGCAGACGACAGTTGTCTTCCATCTCAAGAATCTCTTCAGGAAGACGGAGACGAATCGTCAGGCCGATCTGGTGCGTGTGCTGCTCTCGGTTCCGCTGAGAACATCCGGCGACTGAGCCGTTAAGACTCTGCTCACCATTGCCAGCGAAACAAGGTTCGGCCCAAGCGTTGCCACATTCTGTTTAGGGTCCAGACAGGTTTGCTTGGCTATGGTCACGGACAAGAAGGGGAGAATGGAAGTCTCCCTCCTGTCATAGGTGACGATCCATGAAGGCCAACAAATTCTTCTCGGGGGCTGCCGCCGTAATGATGCTGGCTTCCGGTCTGGCAGCTGCCCAGCCGGCCGCCGCCCGTGATCGCGGCATGTCTCCTGGAGCTGCCGCTGCTGTCGGTGTGCTGGGCGGCCTCGCAGTCGGCACCATCGTTGGCGCCACGGTCGCGCAGCAGCCTGCTTATGCGGCTCCGGCTCCCGTTTACGTGGCTCCCCCGCCGCCCCCTCCGCCGACGCGTCGCGTCTATGTGGAAGAGGCTCCGGTCGTGTATGAGCGCCCGGCCCGCCGGGTCTACGTGGAGCGCTGCTCGACGGAACGTTACCGCGAGTGGGTTCCGGGCTGGGGCTGGGAATACCGCGACCGTCAGGTTTGCCGCTAAGGCGCATGGGAGGGCCCGCTTGAAGCGGGCCTTTTCTTTTGGGTAATCGCAGAAACCTCGATTCCATTGCTGCGTTGATCGCTCGTGCCTCTACAGCATCGCTCTGAATGAGAGCATCGTTCCCGCGCAAAACCGGGTCCACTTTTGCGCACGATGCTTTAACGGGAGACCGGCCATGAACGATACGCCGCGCAAACTTGTAGCTTCCGATAAGCCCAATCGTGGCGATCAGGCCAAGCCCGGGACGCCGGGAACGGGCGAGAGTATCTGTCCTGAATGCAAGGGCGCCGGGCGCATAGGAATGGCTGCCTGCCCGAATTGTGGTGGGACCGGAAAGATTGTCGCGGGAATCGGCGGCGCTTAACCCCTGTCCGGCTTCGCCATCCAGCGAACCAGCGGCATCAGCGGAACGATCCAGATCAGGCCGAGCACGATATAGGCGACAGTCTGGAGAAGCTTTGGYGCCTGCGTGATGCGGCCTTCGGCAACAGCCATGGCGAAGAGGGCGTAGGTGAAGATGAAGACCAGCATCACCACCGTGCCGATCAGCTTGCGAATACGCGTGCTCATTTCATGATCCTTTCACTGCTCTGCATTCCGGTGCGGCACTGGCATTGATTGCCTCAACCCTGCTTAGCCTCTATGTGACAGGCCATATCCCGGGTTCAAGCCCAAATCGATGATGAGGACGAGCATGGCTGTCGCAGCCTCCACCCAGGGCATGCCGCTGGAGCGGCTGCCTCAAGTCCAGACCCAGACTCCCGTCCTTATCTGGATCTATACCCTCGCGGTCCTTGTCGTGCTCATGGTTTCGGTCGGCGGCGCAACGCGGCTGACGGGTTCTGGCCTCTCGATCACCGAATGGAAGCCGGTCACCGGCGCGATTCCGCCCCTCTCCGAACAAGCTTGGCTGGCCGAATTCGAGAAGTACCGGCAGATCTCTCAGTATGAACTCGTGAACAAAGGCATGAGCCTGTCCGAGTTCAAGTTCATCTATGCCTGGGAATGGGGACACCGGCAGTTCGGACGTCTTCTCGGGTTCGTTTTCTTCCTGCCGCTGGTCTGGTTCTGGCTGCGAGGCAGGGTCAGTGGGCGCCTTGCGCTTACACTCCTTGGAATCGGTGCCCTCGGCGGTCTTCAGGGCGCCATCGGGTGGATCATGGTGGCCTCGGGCCTTGAACCCGGCATGACGGCGGTGGCCCCCATCAAGCTTGCCCTGCACCTGACCGTTGCAAGCATCATTCTGGCCTGCCTCGTCTGGGTCGCCTCAAGCTTAAAGGATCGCTCGGCATCTGCGCCGGAGGCGAACACCGGCTACGCGCCGCGCATTCTCGTCGGCCTTATCCTGGGGCAGATCGCGCTCGGCGGGCTCGTCGCCGGGTCAAAGGCCGGCCTGACCTACAACACATGGCCGCTGATGGACGGGCAGTTCGTTCCGCCGGCTTCGGCTCTGTTCGTGGTGAAGCCCTGGATCGAAAACTTCGTCGACAATGTCGTGCTGGTCCAGTTCAACCATCGCATGCTGGCCTATGCCCTCGTGGCCATTGCCGTGTGGCATGCATGGTCCATGCGCCGACAGGCTCCGGCTTCTGGTGCCGCTCGCCGCGCCACCCGTATGGCGGCGCTTGTCCTTGCGCAGATGGTTCTCGGTATCGTGACGCTGCTTCTCACCGTGCCGCTCTGGGCCGGGCTTGCGCATCAGGTCTTCGCCATGGCCGTGCTTGCCATGGGTGTCACGCATGCTCGCTTAAGCCTCGTCTGATAAACGAAAAGGGTGGCCCTGAGGCCACCCTTTCCATTCAAGCCATTCCGCCGGATTAGCGGACGACTTGGACGATGCGGCGAGTGCCGGGATCGACCAGAACCGGGGTGTCGTTGACCACCGTGTAGCGATACTGGGTCACGCCGTATTCGGACGGGACCTCATAATACTGCACGCCGGAGGAGGGGAGCACGGCGCCCACGCGGACCTCTTCCTGGTAGCGGTAGGACGGCACGTTCTGGGTCACCACATACTGCTGGAAGCGGGGCTGGGCGTCACCGGCGAGGCCGCCGACGATAGCACCCGTCACGCCGCCGACCGCAGCGCCGATCGGACCGCCGACGATAGCGCCGCCCACGGCACCGGTTGCTGCACCGGCAGCGGCGCCGCCATTGCTCTGAGCGAATGCGGCAGCCGGGGCCAGGGCAGCGAGTACGGCGCCTGCAATGAGAATTTTCTTAGTCATTTGTAAGCTCCTAAATAGCGAAGGTCGGGAGCTTAACGGCCTCGCAAGAAGGTGGTTCCGACAATGATAGAAAGTTGCAAAATAAGGCTTTGAAGAATAATTACCTTGTATCGCGAGCGTTGCTCAGCATTGATCGAGGGTTCTTTCGCAGTTCGCATTACAAGCCTCTAAACGCGGATTTCCCGCGTCAAGCTTGGGGATATTCACAGAGTGATACGAGCTGCAATTAGGAAATCGGGTCTTGCTCTGGTACAGATGAACATTATTAAGCTCGCGTTAACTGAAGCGCGGCGGGCTGTCGCAAATAGGCTTATGAGGAGTTAGGCATGAATGTGCTGGTCTTTGCTTCGCGGAAGGGTGGTTCGGGCAAGAGCACGCTCGCTGCTCATCTGGCGAGCTATATTGCCAACCCGTCCCGTCGGACGTTGCTGATCGACAACGACCCGCAGGGTTCGCTGACGCTTTGGCACAAGATTCGTGATCAGGAGCACCTCGGCATCCGGCACAACGTGCGCGACATTGGCGAAGCGATCAAGCAGGCCAAGCGTGACGGCTATGAGTGGGTTCTCGTCGATACGCCGCCGAACAAGTCGCCCATCGTGGCCGATGCGATCAAGCAAGCTACTCTCGTAATCATCCCGACCCGCGCGAGCCTCTTCGACATCGCGGCGCTTCAGGACACGGTTCAGTTCGCCCGCGAGATGCGCAAGCCCTACGCGGCTGTGATCAACGCCGCTCCGATCAAGCACGGCGACAAGGAAGACCCGGTCGTGTCCGATGCACGTGGCGCTTTGAACGCTCTGCAGGTTCCCGTCTGGGCCGGCCAGATCACCCACCGCCCCGAGCTGACGCTGGCACTCGCCACGGGTGAGGGCGCGATGGAGTACAAGCCGCATTCGCAGGGCGCCGAAGAGATCGGCCGTCTCTGGACGGCTCTCGAGCGTTCGCTCAACGCCATCCACAACACCTACAAGAAGGCCGGCACGCGCGCTGCGTGATCGAAGCCTCTATGAGTTCATGAATAGGGCGGCTCGCGAGCCGCCCTTTTTGTTTTGTCTATTATGTTCTCTCACGTCATCATCGGCCTTGTGCCGGTGATCCCGATTACTTGGAGCGCAGAGCTCTTCCGATCGGGATGGCCAGGACCAAGCCCGGGCCATGACATGGAAACGTTCGGAGAGCTTAAGCCGCATCCAGCGCCTGGTTGAGATCGTCTATCAGGTCCGGCGTATCTTCGAGACCAATCGACAGGCGCACCACTTCCGGGCCTGCTCCGGCTTGCGTCTTCTGCTCGTCTGTCAGCTGGCGGTGAGTGGTGGAGGCCGGGTGAATGATCAACGAGCGGGTGTCGCCGATATTGGCGAGGTGCGAGAACAGCTTCAGGTTCGAGACCAGCTTTACGCCCGCCTCATAACCGCCCTTCAGACCGAAGGTGAACACTGCGCCTGCGCCCTTGGGGCAGTATTGCTTGGCGAGGTTGTGGTAGCGGTCCGAGCGCAGGCCCGGATAGCTGACCCAGGACACCTTGTCGTGGCCCTGCAGATGTTCTGCGACGGTGAGCGCGTTGTCCGAATGGCGCTGCATGCGCAGCGGCAGGGTCTCGATGCCGTTGAGCAGCAGGAAGGCGTTGAAGGGCGAGAGTGCGGGACCGAGATCGCGCAGGCCCAGTACGCGGCAGGCGATGGCGAAGCCGAAATTGCCGAAAGTCTCGCCCAGCACCATGCCGCCATATTCCGGACGCGGCTTGGAGAGCATCGGGTAGCGATCGTCGCCCGCGAAGTTGAACGAGCCGCCATCCACGATCAGGCCGCCAACGGAATTGCCATGACCGCCAAGAAACTTGGTGGCCGAGTGAACGATGATGTCTGCCCCATGCTCGAAGGGACGGATCAGGTAGGGAGACGCCATCGTGTTATCGACGATGAACGGAATGCGGTGCTTCTTGGCAATGGCGGCAATCGCCTGAAGATCGACGATCACACCGCCCGGATTGGCAATGGATTCGACGAAGATCGCCTTGGTGCGCGGCGTAATGGCGGCTTCGAAAGATGACGGGTCGTCCGAGTCGGCCCACACCACGTTCCAGCCAAAGTTCTTGTAAGCATGATTGAACTGGTTGATCGAGCCGCCATAGAGCTTCTTGGCTGCAATGAACTCGTCGCCCGGCTGAAGCAGCGTGTGGAAGGTCAGAAATTCAGCCGCATGGCCTGAAGCGACGGCCAGAGCCGCCGTGCCGCCTTCAAGAGCCGCAACGCGCTCTTCCAGAACGGCATTGGTCGGGTTGCCGATGCGGGAATAGATGTTTCCGAAAGCCTGCAAGCCGAAAAGCGAGGCCGCATGATCCACGTCATCGAACACGAAGGATGTCGTCTGATAAATTGGCGTCGCACGAGCGCCGGTGGCGGCGTCGGGGGCAGCGCCCGCGTGAATGGCAAGGGTGTTGAAACCGGGCAGACGGTCGGACATATCAGGCTTTCCTCTAGGGCTGCAGTCTTGTTCTCTATAAAGAACGAAACGTTCGTCCGGTCAAGGAGGGCTTGAGTTTAAACCTGGGTTTGCAAGGGTTGCGTGCCCCTGCCGGGCCTGTGCCGGTGCCCCACGCCTTCGTTCCTGCCCCATCGACCCCATCCTAAGGAGCTGCCCTTGTCCTTCGAGACGGATTGCTAACGCAATCCCCTCAGGATGAGGGCTAGGGCGGTGGAACACGTCGATGGCCGTGACGGGTGGGTTAAGACCGATTCAGCCCTAGCTTCTGGAAGCCCTTACCGGAGAGAACCGGCTTCTTCGCGCTGAGCATCCGCGAGTTCACGCCCTGCCAGGAAATCTCGCCCGAGAAACGGCCGAATTCGATCTTCGGGCAGCGGTCCATGACGACCTGGAGGCCCTTGGCTTCGGCTCTCGCTGCAGCCTCGTCGTTGCGCACGGAAAGCTGCATCCAGAGCACCTTCGGCAGCGGATCGAGGGCGAGCGCCTCGTCGGTGATCGGGCCTGCGGCCTCCGAGTTGCGGAAGATTTCGACCATGTCGATGGGGCCGGGAATCTCTGCGAGAGAGGCATACACCTTCTTGCCCAGAAGCTCGGTGCCCGCGAGGCCCGGATTGACCGGAATGACGTCGTAACCTCGGTCCAGCAGGTACTTGATGACGATCCAACTCGGGCGCGCGGGATTCGCGGAGGCACCGACCAGAGCGATCGTCTTCACGCTGTTGAGGATGCTGCGGATGTATTCGTTCGGGTAATTGTCGTGATCCATGGAGGGAACGTATGGGATAGGGCAGGGCAGTTCAACGGGCTTTGCGCATCCATGGCATTCGACCATCAGCCGATCATGACGAAGGACGATCTCACCGCCTTCCTCGACCGGGAGTTTCCGCAGATGCATGTGGGCGGGCGGACCTACCACGTGGACGAAATCGGGCCGCTCTTCGCGCGGATGCGCATGGATTATCACGAGCGCCACCTCAGACCCGGCGGAACGCTTTCCGGCCCTTCCATGATGGCTCTCGCCGATCTCGGCCTATACGCCGTAATCCTTGCCCATATCGGCCCGGTGGCGCTTGCCGTCACCACGAGCCTCAACTTCAATTTCCTGAGAAAGCCTGAGCCGCGCGGCCTGATCGCCGATTGCCGGCTCCTGAAGCTCGGCAAGCGACTCGCCGTAGGAGAGGTCTCGATCTACTCCGAAGGCAACCCCGACATGGTCTGTCATGCGACCGGGACCTATTCCATTCCGGAACGCCGATAGGTCGGTTACTTCTTCTGGGACGCGACCAACGCATCATCGATCTCCCGCGCACGGATAGCCGCCGGACGGGAGGCGATGCGCTTCCAATAGGCTTCGAAGGCCGGGCGCTTTTCGAGGGTGCCGAACATCATGCCCCAGCCGATCTGCGAGCCGACATAGACATCGGCCGCCGTGAAGCGGTCTCCTGCAATGTATTCGGATTGCGTGACGGCATACTCCAAGGCGCTCACCACATCCTCGGTACTGCCATAACCGATCATGCGCTGACGCTCCTCCGGCACGGTGAAGCCGAGAGCGGCATTGCTGAGCGCAGCCTCCATGGGACCGGCGGCAAAGAACATCCAACGATAATAAGGACCACGTTGGGAATCGCCGGGCGGTGGGGCAAGGCCCGCTTCTGGGAACGCATCGGCCAGATAGGCGCAGATCGCGGAGGCTTCCGTGACGACTGTGCCTTTATGGATGATCGTCGGCACCTTTCCCATGGGGTTGAAGGCTCTGTAGTCCGGGCTCTTCATGGAGGCGCCGAATTCCAGGATCTCGGTTGTATAAGGCTGGCCGACCTCTTCAAGCATCCACCTGACGATCCGCCCGCGCGACATAGGGTTGGTGTAGAAGATGAGATCGTCGGTCATGGTTGAGCCTCGTGAAAGAGCCAGAGTAGGGCACGATAGCCTTGGTCGGAGAGTTGGGCAAATTGATGTGGTCTTATAATACCACAGATGCGGTATTTAGATACCATGTGCATTTAAGTTTATGATTTTTCTGATGTTTTATGCTTTTGCGAGCGTGCTGAAGGGTGTTGACTAATATGCTCATATACAATTATACATCCTCTCACTCGCCGCCGCATTTCGCGGCGGTTTGTCGTTTTTCAGAACCTGAGCCCGGTGGGGCTCTCAACGGGAATCAGCGCAATGAAGACTACGACTTCGTTGAAGCCCGCCGAGGTCGAGAAGAAGTGGGTTGTGATCGACGCGAAGGGCCTTGTTGTAGGCCGCCTTGCTTCGGTTGTGGCGATGCGCCTTCGTGGCAAGCATAAGCCAAGCTACACGCCCCACGTCGACTGCGGCGACAATGTTATCGTCATCAACGCCGACAAGGTGGTGTTCACCGGCCGCAAGCGCGAGCAGAAGGTGTACTACCATCACACCGGTTATCCGGGCGGCATCAAGGAGCGCACCGCGCGCTTCATTCTCGAAGGCCGCTTCCCCGAGCGCGTGGTCGAGAAGGCTGTGGAGCGTATGCTCCCCCGCGGTCCGCTTTTCCGCCAGATCCTGGGCAACCTGCGCGTCTACGGCGGCGCTGAGCATCCGCATACTGCTCAGCAGCCGGAAGTGCTGGACGTCGCTGCCCTCAACAGCAAGAATGTGAGGGCCTAATCCATGGCGACCCTTCAGTCTCTCGCCGATCTGGGCACCAACCCCCAGACCGCCGCTCCGGAAGCTCCGAAGCATGTCCAGAAGCTCGACTCCCTGGGTCGTGCTTACGCCACCGGCAAGCGTAAGGACGCTGTCGCCCGTGTGTGGATCAAGCCTGGTTCCGGCAAGATCGTCATCAACGACCGTTCCGTCGAAGTTTACTTCGCTCGTCCGGTACTCCGCCTGATCCTGTCGCAGCCGCTGCAGATCGTTCAGCGCGAAGGCCAGTACGACATCGTTGTGAACGTCAACGGCGGCGGCCTCTCCGGCCAGGCCGGTGCAGTCCGTCACGGCATCTCCAAGGCGCTGACCTACTATGAGCCGGAGCTTCGCGGCCCGCTCAAGAAGGAAGGCTTCCTGACCCGCGATTCGCGTGTCGTCGAGCGTAAGAAGTACGGCAAGAAGAAAGCCCGCCGCAGCTTCCAGTTCTCGAAGCGCTAATCGCTTTCAAGGCTATCATTTCGAAAAGGGCGGCTCTCGGGCCGCCTTTTTTGTTTTCTGTGAACCATATTGGCGCTATGCGGCTTCAAGCCATAGACGCCCCACAGGTGGACGGATCGACCATGACAACGATGACCCAGAACTCCTCGGCTCTCGGCCAGCAGGCCAAGACCGTGTTCATCGACGGAGAGGCCGGCACCACGGGCCTCGGCATCCGTGAGCGTCTGGAGGATGTGGCCGGTGTCACGATCCGCAGCATCGACCCCGAGCGCCGCAAGGATCCGGAGGCGAAGCGGGAAATCCTGGCGGATATCGATCTCGTCGTGCTCTGCCTTCACGACGATGCCGCCCGGGAGACGGTGGGCCTCGTCGACGGCCTGAGCGGCAAGAAGCCGAAAATCCTCGATGCCAGCACGGCGCATCGCGTCGCGCCCGGCTGGGAATACGGCTTCGCGGAACTGTCTTCGTCCCAGAAGCAGGCCGTGGCTTCCGCCGAGCGGGTCGCCAATCCCGGCTGCTATCCGACCGGCGCCATCGCGCTCCTGCGCCCGCTGGTCGATGCGGGGCTCGTTCCCACCGATTACCCGATCAGCGTGAACGCGGTCAGCGGCTATAGCGGCGGCGGGCGTTCCATGATCGAGGCCTATGAGGCCGGCACGGCGCCGTCCTTCGAGCTCTACGGGCTCGGCTTCGAGCATAAGCATGTGCCCGAGCTGCAGAAATATACGGGCCTGACGCGCCGCCCGATCTTCATTCCCTCCGTCGGCAATTTCCGGCAAGGCATGCTGGTGAGCATCCCATTGCATCTCGACATGCTGCCCGGCAAGCCGAAGGCCAAGGATCTCGAGAAAGCGCTGATGGACTGGTATCAAGTCGGCGGCCTCGTCAGCGTCGTGCCGACGATTTCCGAGGGCAAGAAGATCGAGCGCATCGAGCCCGAAGCACTGAACGACACCGACCGCTTGGAACTCTTCGTGTTCCAGCACGACAGCTACAATCACGCGGTGCTGGTCGCGCGCCTCGACAATCTCGGCAAAGGTGCGTCCGGCGCGGCGGTTCAGAATATCCAGCTGATGCTGGGATTGCAGTAATAACCCCTCGCGTCATCACCGGCCCTGTGCCGGTGATCCCGATGTATTGAAGCAAAGTGCCCTTCCAATCGGGATGGCCGGGACGAGCCCGGCCATGACGTAATGGTCTAAGACTTCAATCACTGACCCTTGCGTCCGCGGCTCGTGTCCTGCGGGTTGTCCTCGAAAGCCACGAGGCGTTGGCGCTGCTCGCCGAGGCCTTCGATGCCCAATGTCATGACGTCGCCCGCGCGCAGATAGCGCGGGGGCTTCTTCCCCATGCCGACGCCGGGTGGCGTGCCGGTGGTGATCACGTCGCCGGGCTCCAGGATCATGAAGTGGGAGACGTAAGAGACGATCTGCGCCACGTTGAAGATCATCGTCTTGGTCGAGCCCATCTGCATGCGTTCGCCGTTCACGTCGAGCCACATGGACAGGTTCTGCGGATCGGGGATCTCGTCCTTGGTCACGAACCAGGGGCCAAGCGGGCCGAAGGTCGGGCAGCCCTTGCCCTTCGTCCAGGTGCCGCCGCGCTCCATCTGGAATTCGCGCTCGGAGACGTCGTTGCAGACGCAGTAGCCCGCCACGAAATCCATGGCCTCGTTCGCCCCTACATAGGAAGCGCGCTCACCGATTACGATGGCAAGCTCCACCTCCCAATCCGTCTTTTGCGAACCGCGCGGGATGACCACGTCGTCGTTCGGACCGACGATGCAGGACGGCGCCTTGTTGAAGATGATGGGCTCTGCCGGAATCGGCGCGCCGGTTTCAGCGGCGTGGTCGGCATAGTTCAAGCCTATGGCGATGAAGTTCCGAACCTGACCGATGCAGGCGCCGAGACGCTGGCCGGCAGGGACGAGCGAGAGCGTCGCGATGTCGAGGCCGCGCAGGCGGGCAAGGCTGTCTGGCAGCAGGGTTGCGCCGACAATATCGGGGACAATGCCTGACAGGTCCCTGATCTGCCCCTGAGAATCGACCAGTCCAGGCCTCTCGCGTCCCTCTTCCCCAAATCTCACCAGCTTCATAGCGACTCCTCTCGTAACGGCACGTTTCTATTTGGCTCGAAGCTGCTTGCCAACACTGCATGTTCTAGCCGCGAATATGTTGCTGTTTTGCCACGAGCCCACACAAATCATCAGGCCGGCCATGTCGCGGAGAGTTGAAAGAATAAGCCTATCCAAGCCGGCTTAATACATTCGTTTACATCTAAACTAAATGCATTGCACAGTAACTTTGGAACAATCCCATGCTCAGCGAAAGTATTCTCTAGCAGATGACGCCCTGCGTCCGTCGCGCGTGTGTCGGGGCATTGGTTCAATGGGCGATTGCGGCAAAAAAGGAGCATTGGCACAGTGATGCCCAACGCGGGATTCCCGCGACAATGGAAAATAAGGGTAGGAAGCTTTCATGAGCCGTTTCAACCGTCATTTGTCCCTCGCCGCAATCTCATTGGCGGCTCTCATTGCTGCTCAGGGCGGCGCCCAGGCCGGTGCCTTCGGTCTCCGCGAGCAGAGCACGACGGCGCAGGGCATGTCCTTCGCAGGCGCGGCCTCCGGCTCGGGCGACGTCTCATCCATGTACTGGAACCCGGCTACGATGACGTTCCAGTTCGGTCTTCAGGCTGAAGCGCATGTCGCCGCGGTCATTCCGCGCTCCGAGATCTCGCCTACCTTCACGCTCCCGGCGGGCCTTTCCGCTCTCGGCGGCTCGGGCGATATCGGTCTCGATGCGGTCGTGCCGTCCAGCTACGTCAGCTATCAGATCAACGACCGTCTGTGGGTCGGTCTGGCGACCGGCGCGCCTTATGGCCTTGCGACGAAGCCCAATTACATCTGGGGCGGCCAGCTCTACGCGCGCACCACCTCGGTCTTCTCGTTAGAGGCGCAGCCCACCATCGCCTACAAGGTGAATGACTGGCTGTCCGTCGGTGCGGGTATCCGTGCTCAGTACTTAAAGGTCCGCTATTTCTCGGCCATCGGCCCGTCGCCGGTCTTCCCGTCGCCGTTCGCTCCGAGCGCCGGCCTCGAGGGCGACAGCTGGGGCATTGGCTACTCGCTCGGCGCGACCCTGACGCCGGCTGCCGGCACCTCCATCGGTATCGGCTTCCGCTCCGCCGTCCAGCAGGATCTGGAAGGCGAGTTCCAGTACGCCGGCGTTCCGATCAAATCGCGCGTGGTTCTGCCTGAGTCCGTTTCGGTCGGCATCAGCCAGCAGGTGACGGATGCGTTCTCGCTGCACGGCACCGTCGAGTGGACCAACTGGAGCCGCCTCGGCTCGCCGCGTGTCTATAACGGACTCACCGGGACTCTCCTGGCCGCTTCGCCGACGCTGCCGCTCGAATACAATGACGGCTGGTTCTTCTCGGTAGGCGGCGAGTATACCATCAATCCGGCCTGGACCGTGCGCGCCGGCGTCGGCTACGAAATCTCGCCGATCGACGTCGAGAACCGCAGCCCGCGCCTGCCCGATTCAGATCGCGTGTGGCTCTCTCTCGGCGCCACCTACAACTGGAGTGAACAGCTTTCGTTCGACGTGGCCTACAGCCATCTGTTCACGGTCGGCAACACCGATATCGATATCCGCCCCGGCCATCCGAGCTTCCGCGGCGCAGTGTTCGCTGCCGATGTGGACGCCAGCGTCGATATCATCTCGGCTTCGGTCAAGTACCGCTGGGACAACCCGGCCAAGGCCATCCCGGCCCCGATCGTCCGCAAGTACTGATCCGTTCAGGATTGGATATGAAAAGGCCGGCGACTTCGCCGGCCTTTTCTTTTTGTTTTATGCAGGCGGCTTCAGCTCTTCTTCAGCACATAAGTCCCAGGCGCGTCGCAGAGCGGTTTGAGCTTGCCGCTTCCCGGTTCGCGCGCGGGCACCAGCTTCGGGGCCTGCTTCTCGACCCAGGAAAACCAATAGGGCCACCACGATCCTGGATTCTCGGTCGCGTTGCCGGCCCATTCCTCCAGCGTTCCTTCCACCGGGCCTCCAGTCCAGAACTGGTACTTGGGCTTTGCCGGAGAGTTCACGACGCCTGCAATATGGCCCGACCCCGCCAGCACGAAATCCACCGGGCCGCCGAAGGCCTGCGAGCCTTTGAAGACGGACAGGGCCGGGGCGATGTGGTCTTCCTTTGTCGCGAGGTTGAAGATCGGCGCCTTGATCTTCTTGAGATCGAGCTTCACGCCCGCCAGCTCCATCTCGCCCCTGGTGAGCCTGTTCTCGAGATAGCAGTTGCGTAGATAGAAAGCGTGGTTCGCCGCGGGCATGCGCGTGGAATCGGAATTCCAGTAGAGCAGATCGAACGGGAAGGGCGTTTGACCCTTCATGTAGACATTGACCACGTTAGACCAGATCAGATCATTGGGCCGTAGCATGTTGAACGCATTGGCCATACGCGAACCTTCAAGATAACCGCGCTTCTTCATGTCGGCTTCGAGAGAACGGATCTGCTCCTCGTCCGCGAAGACCTTGAGGTCGCCCGCATGGGTGAAATCCACCTGCGCGGTGAAGAAAGTCGCGCTGTCGATCCGCTTGTCGCGTTTGGCCGCCATATAGGCCATGGTGGTGGCAAGCAGAGTGCCGCCCACGCAATAGCCGATAGCCGTCACTTTCTTCTCGCCCGTCGATTGTTCGATAGCATCGAGCGCCGCGAAGATGCCCTCGCGCATGTAGTGCTCGAAGCCCTTTTCGGCGTGCTGCGCCTCCGGGTTGACCCATGAAATGCAAAAGACCGTCAGGCCCTGCGACACGGCCCAGCGGATGAAGCTTTTCTCCGGATTGAGATCGAGAATGTAGAATTTGTTGATCCAGGGCGGAACGATGAGGAGGGGGCGCTTGAGCACTTTCTCCGTGGTCGGCGCATACTGGATCAGCTCGATCAGATCGTTGCGGAAGATCACCTTACCGGGCGTGGCCGCGATGTTGACGCCGACCTTGAAGCCGGTGGGATCGGTCTGGCGGATTTTCAGCGCGCCGCCGCCCGCCTCGATATCTTCCGCCAGCATGGTCATGCCGCGCACGAGATTGGCGCCGTTCTCCTTGATCGTCTCGCGGATCAGCTCCGGATTGGTCAGGAGGAAGTTGGAAGGCGAGAGGGCGCTTGAGATCTGCTTGAGGTAGAACTGCGCCTTGTGCCGTGTCCGCTCGTCGAGCCCTTCCGCATCCTCCACGAGGTCTTCGGCCCAACGTGAGGAAATGAGATAGGCCTGCTTCAGGAAATCGAAGATCGGGTTCTGGGACCATTCCGGATCCTTGAACCGCCCGTCTTTGGGTTCCGGCTCGGCGACAGGCTCTGCCTCCTCGCCCTGAGCCCGCTTGAGGGTAGAGGCCCACAGAGTAAAGAACTGGGAGCCGAGGCGCGTCTGTGCTTCCATGGCCTTCTGGGGATCGGTCATCCAGGCTTCGGCCACCTTGCCCAAGGTCCTGATGGCCTCGGAAGCATCATTTGCGACCTCGGGAGGAGCCTGCCGTTCCTCCAAGGGCTTGAGATAAGCGGCTGTGGCCTTGGTCGCTCCCTCGATGAAACGAGCCATGTTCCGAGAGAGCTCCTCGAAATCGGGAGAGGATGCAGGCGAAGAAGATTCTGTCTTCTCGCCACCATATGGCTTGTCCATAAGGCGATCTCCCTCTATGTCGCGGCATTGCTCAGGGGCTGCAATTCGAGCATCTTAACGTCCGATCTCTGACCTGTGCCAGAGACAACTTAGAATTTCGGGTACCAATTATGCGTATCAACTCTCCTGCGGCCTCCCGCGTTTCGGCTCTCGTGCTGATGATCCTGATCGGTGTCGGCGTCACGGCCTGTGCAGGCGAGACGGTCCGCAACGTCGCGACTTCCGTAGGTGCAGGTCCCACGACCGCGCCGTCGCCGGATTTCGTAGCGAATTCCCGTCCGCAATCCCTAGATTACATGCCCATCGGTGGGGCAGTCGACGGACGCCCGACCGCAGCCCGCACCGCAGACGAAGTGAAGAAGGCCGAAGCCGAGCTCGATGCCATGCGTGCCCGCAACGAGGCCGCCGGAGCCGCAGCCGCGCGCCTGGGAGGCACTCCTCCGCCAGAGCCGCTTCCCGCGCCGGTCAGAAGGCCGCAGAAATCAAGGTAGAACAAGAATTCCAATTGGACGCGGTAGAATTTATACAAATATTGCGATTCCGCTCGAAGGATTGAAACAATGTCCAATTTTTACCGCATCAAGCGCCTGCCTCCCTACGTCTTCGAGCAAGTGAACCGCATCAAGGCCGCCGCCCGCGCCAATGGCGCCGACATCATCGATCTCGGCATGGGCAACCCGGACCTTCAAGCTCCGCAACATGTGATCGACAAGCTCGTCGAGACGGTCGGCAAGCCGCGCACGGACCGCTATTCCGCCTCCAAGGGCATCGGCGGCCTCCGTCGTGCCCAGGCCGGCTATTATGAGCGCCGCTTCGGCGTGAAGCTCAATCCCGATACGCAGGTGGTAGCGACCCTTGGCTCCAAGGAAGGCTTCGCCAACATGGCGCAGGCCATCACCGAGCCGGGCGACGTGATCTTGGTCCCCAATCCCAGCTACCCGATCCATGCCTTCGGCTTCCTGATGGCCGGTGGTGTGATCCGCTCCGTGCCCGCCGAGCCGACGCCCGATTTCTTCGTGGCCGCCGAGCGCGCCGTGATGCACTCCATCCCGAAGCCGGTGGCGCTGGTGGTCTGCTACCCGTCGAACCCGACGGCCTATGTGGCCTCGCTCGACTTCTATCGCGACCTCGTGGCATTCGCGAAGAAGCACGAGCTGATCCTGCTGTCGGATCTCGCTTATTCCGAGGTCTATTTCGACGACAGCAACCCGCCGCCGTCTATTCTCCAGGTGCCCGGCGCCATCGATGTGGCGGTGGAGTTCACCTCCATGTCGAAGACTTTCTCCATGGCGGGCTGGCGCATCGGTTTCGCGGTCGGCAACGAGCGCCTCCTGGCTGCCTTGGCCCGCGTGAAATCCTATCTCGATTACGGCGCGTTCACGCCGGTTCAGGTGGCAGCCACCGCAGCGCTCAACGGCCCTGAAGACTGCATCCGCGAGATGCGTGCCACCTACAAGAAGCGCCGCGACGTAATGGTCGATTCGTTCGAGAAAGCGGGCTGGTCGGTTCCGGCACCGAGCGCCTCCATGTTTGCCTGGGTGCAGATTCCGGAGAAATTCCGCCACATGGGCAGCCTGGAATTCTCGAAGCTGCTGGTCGAGAAGGCCGATGTGGCGGTCGCCCCCGGCATCGGCTTCGGCGAGCATGGCGACGATTACGTACGTATCGCCCTTGTGGAGAACGAGCAGCGCATCCGCCAGGCCGCGCGCAACATCCGCAAGTTCTTCGACACCGCCGACCAGACGCTCCACAATGTGGTGCCGATGGCACGCAGGGGGTGACGAGGGGCATAGAGCCCGCCGCGCGGGCTCTCCTCATCGTTTGTGGGATCGGAATTGCGATGCAGGCTGGTCCGACTTCCGCGTCCTCGCCGCCCTTGCTGCCTCCGACCTATGAGGTCCGATCGGAGAACGGAGCCTGCATGGCCCGTGCCGACTCCGAAAAAGGGCAGATCACGGTCTTCAGGCTCGATCCGAATGGGCCGAAGCCCTTCTGGACATTGGATGCCTATGCGCCTGCCATGTCCGTCAGCGACGATTGCCTGAACCTTGTCACGAGTGCTGTCGGAGACGACTTCCTTTTCCTGGGAAAAAGCCTGCCGTCCAGCGAGGCCTTCACCCTCTACCGGCTGGGCAAGCGGGTCAGAAGCATAGTCCTGAGCGATATCTATTCCGACCTGGAACTGATCACGCAAAAGCATCAGGGTCAGTTCTGGGCCAATCGGCTGGCTTGGACAGAGGGACGGATCTCCGTTCATACGGTCGATGGCCGTCGAGTGCTCTTCGATCCGGTCACGGGCGGGAAAGTCGAATAAGCAAACCCTGCTCCAGACATGCCGGCTTGCAAGGGAGGAATGGACAGACGCGGGGTGGCACCGTAAAAGGGCGCGACCTTTATTGCTCTCATGATCCATCCAAGGAGGCCGGGCTTGTCGCCTCAACCCCTTCGGATCGGCATCGCCGGCCTCGGTACGGTCGGCGCGTCGGTCATTCGCATTCTCGCTCGCCAGAACGAGGCCGTCGCCCAAAGGGGCGGGCGAGCGGTCGAGGTTGTGGCGGTCTCCGCCCGCGACAAGTCCAAGGACCGGGGCGTGGATGTCTCCCGCTGCACGTGGTTCGGCAATCCGGTCGAGCTTGCCCGCTCGGCGGATGTGGATTGCGTGGTTGAGCTTGTCGGCGGCGCCGACGGTGCTGCGCTGGAAACTGTGCAGACAGCCCTCAACCACGGCAAGAGCGTCGTCACGGCCAACAAGGCGCTGCTCGCCAAGCATGGCCTTGCACTGGCGAAGCTCGCCGAATCCAAGGGCGTGTCGCTTGCTTTCGAGGCATCGGTCGCCGGCGGCATTCCGATCATCAAGACCCTGCGCGAGGCACTTCCCGCCAACCGGGTGTCGCGCCTTTACGGCATCCTCAACGGCACCTGCAATTATATCCTCTCCCGCATGGAGCTGGAGGGCATGACCTTCGCGGAATGCTTGGCGGACGCTCAGCGTCTCGGCTATGCGGAGGCCGACCCGACCTTCGATGTGGAAGGCTTCGACACCGCCCACAAGCTCGCGATCCTCACGAGCCTTGCCTTCGGCACCGAGATCGATGCCGAGGCGATCTATGTGGAAGGCATTTCCTCGATCACGCCGCTCGATCTCGCCATGGCGAAGGAGCTGGGATTCCGCATCAAGCTGCTCGGCGTCGCCGAGCGTACGGAAACCGGCATCGAGCAGCGCGTCCATCCGACCATGGTGCCGCGCACCTCGTCCATCGCCCAGGTGATGGGCGTAACGAATGCGGTCACTATCGATGCCGATGCCGTGCGTGAGCTGACCCTCATCGGCCCAGGTGCGGGAGGTGACGCCACAGCCTCCGCAGTCGTGGCGGATATCGCGGATGTAGCCACCGGAACCGTGCAGCCGCTCTTCGGCCGCCCGGCGAGCCAGCTCGAAAAGGCCCAGCGCGCGCCCATGCAGCGCCATGAGGGCGGATATTATGTGCGTTTGACCGTGCATGACCGCCCGGGCGTGGCTGCGGGCGTCGCGACGCGTATGGCGCAGGCGGACATCTCGCTCGAGAGCATTCTGCAGAAGCGCTCCGAGATCGCGGCGACGCAGGACCCGCATGGCCGCTCCGGCGCGCCGGTGTCCCTCGTTCTTATTACCTATGCGGCGACGGAAGCCTCCATCCGCTCAGCGCTTGAAAAGATCTCTGGGGATGGTCTTATCGCCGAGCCGCCCCAAGTCATTCGCATCGAACGCGATTAACATCTGCTGGGCGGACCACGGGTCCGTCCGTTCATCTTCAAAAGGGAGACGACACGTCCATGTCGCAAGGCATTACCGTCCAACCGGGGCAACTCATCGAGCGCATCCTTACCTTGGAGCTCGTCCGCGTCACCGAGCGCGCCGCCGTGGCCTCCGCCCGGCTTCGCGGGCGCGGCAACGAGAAGGCCGCTGACCAAGCTGCCGTGGATGCCATGCGTCGCGAGCTCAACAAGCTCCCAATCGATGGAACGGTGGTCATCGGCGAGGGCGAGCGCGATGAGGCGCCCATGCTCTTCATCGGCGAGAAGGTGGGCAACAAGAACGGGCCCAAGGTGGACATCGCCGTCGATCCGTTGGAAGGGACGACGCTCTGCGCCAAGGACATGCCCGGCTCCATCGCCGTCATGGCCATGGCCGAGGCCGGCACGCTGCTGGCCGCTCCCGACGTCTACATGCACAAGATCGCCATCGGCCCGGGTTATCCCACCGGTGTCGTCGATCTCGATGCCTCTCCGGAAGAGAACATTCACAACCTCGCCAAGGCGAAGGGCGTAAAGCCCAACGAGATCAACTGCCTCGTGCTCGACCGCCCGCGCCACACGGAGCTGATTGCCGCGATCCGCAAGACGGGCGCCGGCGTTCGCCTGATCTCCGATGGTGACGTCGCGGGCGTGATCTTCACCACCAAGCCTGCCGAGACCGGCATCGACCTTTATCTCGGCATCGGCGCGGCGCCTGAGGGCGTCCTCGCGGCGGGTGCACTCCGCTGCATCGGCGGCCAGATGCAGGCTCGTCTGATCCTCGACACCGAGGAAAAGCGCTCCCGCGCCCTCCAGATGGGCGTGACCGACCCGAACAAGAAATACGACATGACGGACCTCGCCCGAGGCGACGTGATCGTCGCCGCAACCGGCGTGACCGACAGTGCGCTGACCATGGGCGTTCATTTCGGCAAGGACGTGATCACCACCGAGACAGTGGTTTATCGCTCCGCCACCGGCACCGTGCGCCGTATCTACGGCGAGCACCGCGAGCTGTCGAAGTTCCACCTCGACTAGTCATATCGAGGATCGGACCTTTCGTATTTGCGTCATGGCCGGGCTTGTCCCGGCCATCCACGTTTAAGGCCCAAGGAATTCTCATGATCCAAATTCGCCCCTTCACCCCGGAAGATCGTCAGGCGTGGGAGCGTCTGTGGCAAGGTTATCTGACCTTTTACAAGGCATCCGTTCCCGCCGAGGTCACGGATGTCACGTGGCGGCGGCTCAACGATCCCGCCGAGCTCATTCATGGGCTTGCCGCAGTGCTCGACGGGAAGATCGTCGGCATCGTTCATTACATCTATCACCGCTCCACCTGGACGGTTGAGGATTACTGTTATCTTCAGGACCTCTTTACCTCGGAGGAAGCGCGGGGGCAGGGTGCCGGGCGGGCGCTGATCGAAGCCGTTTACGAAAAGGCGAAAGCTCACGGGGCGGCGCGGGTCTATTGGCTGACCCACGAGACGAATACGACGGCCCAGACCCTCTATGACAAGGTTGCGGCCCGAAGCGGGTTCATTCAATACCGCAAGGTGTTTTGACCACATTTCGTGCTTAATAGAACCATTGTGACAGAATCAGCTCCTCTCCTCATGCCGAAACCCTTTCTGGGCGTGACCCAGTCCGCCCTCGGACGCACCTGGGTCGAGCGCTGCGATGCCTCGCAGAGCACGATCGCGCTCGCCATCGCCCAGACCCACGGCGTGCCCGACATTCTGGCCCGTGTGCTGGCCGGGAGAGGCGTGGGCCTGCATGAGACTGAAGGTTTCCTGAACCCGCGCCTGCGCGACCTGATGCCCGATCCGCATGTACTGACGGATATGGAGGCCGCGGCCGCGCGCCTCGCGGATTCGGTGCAGCGGAACGAAAAGGTCGCAATCTTCGGCGATTACGACGTGGACGGCGCCTGCAGCGCCGCACTCCTCGCCGAATATCTGCGCGCCTGCGGCATCACCTACGCCATCCATATTCCGGACCGGATCACCGAAGGCTATGGCCCGAATGTGGATGCCATCCGGGGCCTTAAAGCACAGGGCGCGGATATTCTGGTGACCGTCGATTGCGGCACCGCCAGTATTGAGCCATTGGCCGAAGCGAAGCGGCTCGGCCTCGATCCGGTCGTGCTCGATCATCACCAGGCGCCCGAGCAACTGCCGGAGGCGCTCGCCATCGTGAACCCGAACCGGCAGGACGATCTCTCGGGCCTCGGACATCTCTGCGCGGCAGGCGTGGTGTTCCTATTTCTCGTGGCCCTGAACCGAACCCTACGCACGCGGGGATTCTTTCAACGAGGGCACGAGCCCGACCTGATGGGAAGTCTCGATCTGGTGGCTTTGGCGACTGTGGCCGATGTGGTGCCGCTCGTCGGCCTCAACCGCGCCTTCGTGCGCCAGGGCCTCGCCATCATGAAGAGCCGTGGCCGCGTCGGCTTGGCGGCCCTGCTCGACACTGCGGGGCTCGCCGGGGCTCCCGAAGCGTGGCATCTCGGCTATCTCGTGGGGCCGCGCATCAATGCGGGTGGGCGCATCGGCGATGCCGCTCTCGGCTCGCGGCTGCTTCTGACGGAGGATCCAGTCCAGGCCGGTCAGATCGCAGCCGAGCTCGACCGCCTGAACCGGGAGCGTCAGGCCATCGAGGTTGTGGCCGTGGAGGAAGCCGAGGCTCAGGCTCTTCTGGCCCTGGAACGCATGCCCGACCAACCTGTTCTGGTGACATCTTCGCCTGAGTGGCATCCCGGGGTCGTCGGCCTGATCTCTGCCCGCACCAAAGAACGTTTCCGCCGCCCGGCCTTCGCCTTCACGGTGAATGCGGACGGTACGGCCACCGGTTCAGGCCGGTCCGTGCCGGGCGTGGACCTTGGCCATGCGGTGCGCGCCGCGGTTGATGCCGGTCTCGCCATCAAGGGCGGCGGGCACACCATGGCGGCGGGCGTCACGATTCGGGCCGCCGAAATGGATCGCTTCCTCGCCTTCGTCACCGAAAGGCTGAACGATCCTGTCAGCACCATGCGGCTCAACGATCAATTCGCTATCGATTCCACGCTCACCGCAGCCGGTGCCCAGCCGGGCCTCGTGACGGCGCTGGAGCGGGCTGGGCCGTTCGGCTCGGGCCAGCCTGAGCCGGTTTTCGTTTTTCCACAGCATAGGTTGATCGAAGCGCGCGAGGTCGGCAGCGGCGGGCATATGCGCGTGAAGCTGAGGGCAGGGGATGGCTCCATGATCGGGGGAATTGCCTTCCGCGCAGCGGGGCAGCCGCTCGGGAACGTGCTCTCACAGGCTATGGGCAACGCTCTGCATGTGGCCGGAACCTTGTCCATTGACCGCTGGGGCGGTCATGAAAAAGCGGAGCTTCGCATTATGGATGCCGCAAGGCCTGAATAATGCAATCTGACCCTTGCAGTGCAATGCGAACCCATCTATAGGTTCGCCCACTTCGGAGGCACTGCCCCGAAGTCAGCGCGCCCTTCGTCTATCGGTTAGGACATCTGCCTTTCACGCAGGAAAGAGGGGTTCGACTCCCCTAGGGCGCGCCACTTCTTTTCCCAGAGAATTTGCTTCCTGATATGTCGCCAAGCCCGGCATTGTCGTGACTGAATTTTCATGTGCATGGCAGTGGTCGTACATGGGATTGAAACCGTGCTCTGGTACGGTTGTTTTACTGTAAGCCTTCTTCACGAAACGAAACGCCATGCCACGCTTTTTCTTCAACATCCGGGACGGCTATGACGTCGACGAAGACGATGAGGGAATCGAGCTGCCGGATTTCGAGGCGGCTCGCGCCGAAGCTTTGGCGACGGTCGAGGAGCTTCGTGAGGAGCTGGCCGATGCAGGCAATATCGAGCTCGAGATTCTGGATGAGACGGGTCGCCGCCTGCTGACGGTGCCATTCTTCCGCGCTGGGCGCGGAGGCAAGCGTCGCTGAAGAATCGAAAAGGCCCGGCTTTCGACCGGGCCTTGTCTGTTCGAAGCGGAGCGCCTGATCAGCACTCTGTCTTCTTCTTCGTCGTAGTATCGCCGAACTCGTCCGTCTTCTGCTTCGTTTCCGTGGTGCAGCCGACGGTCGAATCCGTCGTGACCGTCGTCGAGGAAGTGGTGCTCGGCTCGCGCTTCTGCTCGATTGTAGTCGAGCTGCCGAGAACGCCTTCTTCCTTCGTGATCGTCGTGGTCGTGTCTTGTGCGAAAGCCGCCGTGCTGAGAACGGACGCAACCAGAACAAAAGCTAGCTTCTTCATTGCAAACTCCTTGAAAAGACCTTTGCGCTGAGAACGCTTTCCTTGAGAGAGGGTTCCTGTTCAGGGAGGCTCAGCTTGCGCGAAGCGCCTGCCAAGCTGCCGCGAAATCGCGTGCATTGCCGGCGATCTCGTCAACCGACATCGAGGGCGTGAAGAGAGCCGAGCCGAGGCCGAAGCCGTTGGCGCCGGCATCCAAATAAGGCTTCATATTGTCAGGCTTGATGCCGCCGACAGGCAGCACGATGGCATCCTTCGGCAGTACCGCGCGCCATGCTTTCACGACGGCAGGCGGCGTCGCCTCGGCGGGGAAAATCTTGATGGCATCCGCGCCCGCCTTCAAGGCCGCGAAAGCCTCAGTCGGCGTGGCGACACCAGGGGTGCAGATCAGGCGAAGTTCCTTGGCGCGTTTGATGACCTCCACATCCGTGTGGGGCATGACGATGAGCTTGCCGCCCACATCATGCACGCCGTTCACCAAATCGGGCTCCAGCACAGTGCCTGCGCCGATGAGTACGTCTTCCGGCATCGTCTTTGCCAAAATCTCGATGCTGCGGAACGGCTCCGGGGAGTTCAGGGGAACCTCTATGATGCGAAAACCAGCCGTTACCAAAGCATGGCCGACGGCTTCCGCATTCTCAGGCTTCAATCCCCTTAAAATAGCGATGAGGGGGAGATGAGTCATGTAATGGAGCAGCACGTCAGCACCCTTGCGCAATGGCATCTGAGTCGGGAGCTTAACGCGAAAACCGCCGGAATTTTCCAGCGGTTCACATTTGTCGCGATTAATTCACATGCCGTGCGGGCGAACGCAGCTTCTCATGTGCCAGTTGCACGAGCTTCACATGCTGCAGCAACTGCTGATTGACGCGCGCCGCTATGACGTCCATTTCCAGGTGAACATGGAATTGCAACGCTCCCTTCTGGTAATATAGAGACGAGCTACCTTTTACCGGAGCCGTGCGCAGCAGAGGATCTTCGCTTGAGCATCACTATGAAGCCGCCTTCGAAGCTGCTGGGCCGATCAGCCAAGACTTCGCTCGACCGGATTGATCTTCTGATCCTTGAGGCTCTGCGCCGGAACGGACGTATCACCTATCAGGCTTTGTCGGAAAAGGTTGGGCTGTCGCCGCGCCCCTGCCTCGAGCGGGTGAAGCGGCTGGAGCAGAAGGGCGTCATTCGTGGCTACACCGTGCTGGTAGAGCCTGCTGCCCTCGGCCACGACATCATCGCGCTCGCCGGGATCAGCATGCGCGATCCGTCCACCGCCACGCGGCAGCGGCTGGAACGGGCCTTCATGGCGCATCCTTGCGTGGTCGAGCTTCAGGTCGTGAACGGCGAGTACGACTATATCGCCCGCATCGTTGCGCCGACACTTTCCGCCTATGAGGCCCTGACCGACGCATTCCTGGCCGATACGGGCTTCGGTATCGGCCGCATCCACACCACCTTCGTCCTCAAGACCCTCAAGAGCTTCGACGGCTATCCCATGCCCGACAGCGAGGATTGACGACGGGACCAGCCGATCACGACAGAAACGGCTGCGCGTGCTCCCAATTTCAGCCTCCATCACGACAGGCCTCTCATAAGCTTGTCCATGGAGGATCCTATGGACAGCATCGCGCTCGAAAAATCCGTCACCGCCGCCAATTACGATTCCCTTCCCGTCGTCCTGAGAGATGCGAAGGGCGTCTGGGTCCATGACACGGAAGGGCGGCGCTATCTCGACATGATGAGCGCCTATTCGGCGGTCAGCCTCGGCCATTCCCACCCGCGCATCCTCAAGGCCATGATGGAGCAGGCCTCTAAGCTTGCCGTCACGAGCCGTGCCTACCATACGGAGCTCCTCGGGCCATTTCTGGAGCGCCTTGTCGCGATCACGGAACTCGACATGGCGCTGCCCATGAACACGGGCGCGGAGGCGGTCGAGACTGCCATCAAGGCATCGCGGCGCTGGGGCTATCGCTCGAAGAAGATCGCCAAGGATCAGGCGGAGATCATCGTCGCCAACAACAATTTCCATGGACGCACGACCACCATCGTCGGCTTCTCATCGGATGAATCCTATCGCGACGGCTTCGGGCCGTTCGATGGCGGTTTCAGGCTGGTGGATTTCGGCGATGCCGGAGCCGTGGAGCGGGCCATCACGCCCAACACCTGCGCCGTGCTGATCGAGCCGATCCAGGGCGAGGCGGGCATCGTGGTGCCGCCGGAAGGTTATCTCAATGAACTGCGCGCTATCTGCGACAGACACAATGTGCTCCTTATCCTCGACGAGGTACAGTCCGGCCTCGGGCGCACCGGCCGCTGGTTCGCGCATCAGCACGAGGGAATAAAGCCGGACGGCCTCATTCTCGGCAAGGCGCTGGGCGGCGGTGTTTACCCCGTCTCGGCTTTCGTCGGCATGCGCGATCTGATGAGCATGTTCGATCCCGGCTCCCACGGCTCCACCTTCGGCGGCAATCCGCTCGCGGCACGGATCGGAATGGAGGCGCTCGCGGTTATCGAAGAAGAGCACCTTGTGGAGCGCAGCGCCGAAATGGGCGGCTATCTCCTTGATCGGCTGCGCGCCATGCGCAGCAACATCGTGAAAGATGTTCGCGGGCGCGGCCTGTGGGTCGGCGTCGAAGTGGATGCCAATGCCATTTCGGCCCGTGCCGTCTGCGACGCGCTTTTGAAAGACGGCATCCTCTCGAAGGACACGCACGGAACCGTCCTTCGCTTCGCGCCGCCGCTCACGATCACGCGCGACGAGATCGATTGGGGCATGGAGCGCATCGAGCGGGTTTTCGCCCGCGTCGTCCATTGAACGAGGATTCGACAGGTATGGCTCAGAATTTGAAGAAGACGAACCCGGTAACCCGCGAGCAGAGGTTGGAAGCCTATCAGCCTCTCTCCGGCATGGTGCTGCCGCGCTTCGCCGGCATCTCCACATTCATGCGGTTGCCTCACCTTTCTCCGACCCAGGCGCCGGGCGAGATCGATATCGCGATCCTCGGTATTCCCTTCGACGGCGCCACCACCAATCGGCCTGGCGCACGCCTTGGTCCGCGTCAGGTGCGCGAGGCTTCATCCCTCATGCGTCAGGTTAATTACGGCACTCTGGTCGGGCCCTACGATCTCTGCGCCTGTGCCGATGTGGGCGACGTGCCGATCAATCCCATCGATGTGGTGGATACAATTCGGCGCATCGAGGCGGAGATTTCATATCTCCATCAGGGCGGCGTCACGCCCCTCTCCATCGGCGGCGACCACATCATTTCCTATCCGATCCTGCGCGCTCTCGCCTCCAAGGGGCCTTTGGGCATGATCCATATCGATGCGCATAGCGACACAGGCGACACCTTCTTCGGCGGGCAGAAGCTGACTCACGGCACGCCGTTCCGCCGTGCCATCGAGGATGGCGTTCTCGACCCGAAACGCACGGTGCAGATCGGTATTCGCGGCACCATGTATTCCGCCGACGAGCGACAATGGGCTCTCGACCAAGGTATCCGCATCATCGACATGGAAGAGGTGGTGGAGAAGGGCATTCCCTATGCCATCACTGAAGCCCGCCGCGTGGTCGGCATGGAGCCGGCCTATTTCACTTTCGACATCGATTCCATCGATCCGGCCTTCGCGCCCGGCACCGGGACGCCGGAGATCGGCGGCTTCACGAGCCGCGAGGCGTTGCAGCTCGTGCGCGGCTTCCGCCATCTCAACCTCATCGGTGCCGATATGGTGGAAGTCTCCCCGCCGCTCGACCAATCCGGCAACACCGCGCTCGTGGGCGCATCCATCGCCTTCGAGCTGCTGTGCCTACTTGCCGAAGCCCGCTCCGAGCGCATTGGCAAGGACGCGCAGCTGAGCGTCGTTTAGGCAACGCTTCTAGGACGGCGGGCGGCGCATGCATTGCTGCGCTGCTGCCGAAATCCGCCGGTCATCTTCCGGTGACGCCTGATCCTTCAAAAGGCGCTGCCAGAGGTCTCTCTGTGGCAGGGCTTCCGTGATGCAGGAGCAGACCGAAGGGCACATGGCCGGATTGCCGTTCTGCTGCAGGCAGATCTGTTGACAGGCCGCAACGGGCACGGGTCCCGTCATCTGCGATACGCCGTAGAGGATGCCGAGCAGGACTGGCTGGTGGATGAGGTAGATCGGCAGGCTCTTGCGCCCACCCCATATGAGAGCCTTCGAGATGGGATTGCTTGATCTCCAGCGTGCAAGCGCCATCGTTGCATGCCGGGACACCAGCATTTTGCCGATGGCGACGCCGATCAGCACCATTCCGAACCACGGGAAAATCGGCACGTAATCGTTCGTCACAGGATCGCTCGCCCCAAGCCCGAGCCAATCGAGATAGGGCGCATCGAGGGCAAGGCTCGTGAAGAGCCAGGGCGCGACGATGCAGAAGGCAGCGGCCACGAGTGTGAGGGCAGGGTGCAGCCGCAGGAAAGGCAGCGCGAGCAGGCTTGAGACGGCAATGCAGTGCAGAATGCCGAAGAATATGTAGCTCTGAGGGAAGGCGAAGAAGCTCACCAGCGTGACGGCGAGCGCCGCGCCACCGACCTTCAGGACACGCTTGAGGAAAGGCCGTTTCCGAAAGCCCTGAGCGTGGGCGAGCGCGAGGCCTATACCTGCCAGCAACAGGAACGAGTCGGCAATGCCCCGCGCGAACCAACGCCATGCGGGCACATGCAGAATGTTGGTCTCGATCAGCTTGAAGAAGCTCAGGTCCCAGCTGAAATGGTAGACGATCATGGCTACGATCGCGAGCCCACGCGCGACATCGATGGCATCCCAGCGTTGAGACGCGACCAGCATTGCCTGGGCAGCCGGTGGATATGCGCGTTCCACAGCCTCCTGGGCTCGGGAGAAATCTGAACTCACGTTGTCCTATCCTGTCCGTCGCAGGGCATTCTGTCTCCGCCCGCATGTTCTATATTGAGTGACATGACCGAGAACATCGCCGCGTCAATCGCCACATTGCAGGAAATGATTCAAGAGTCCCGCATCGTCGCCGGGTTTACCGGGGCGGGGATCTCGACGGAAAGCGGCGTACCGGACTTTCGCTCGCCCAACAGTCCTTGGATGCGCAACAAGCCGATCCCCTTCGAGCATTTCGTGCAGAGCGCGGAGGCGCGCCGTGAGGCGTGGCGGCGCAAATTTACCATGGACGATATCTATCGCGATGCACAGCCGAGCATGGGGCACATGGGATTAGTCTCGCTCGTCGCCTCCGGGCGTATGCCCGCCGTGATCACCCAGAATATCGACGGCCTGCACCAGGACTCGGGCTTGTCGGACGATCAGGTGATCGAGCTGCACGGCAACGGGACTTACGCCAAATGCCTGTCCTGCGAGCGAAGGCATGAACTCGACTGGATCCGGGAGCGGTTCGAGGCCTCCGGTGAGCCGCCTGAATGCGTAGCCTGTGGCGGGGTGCTGAAATCTGCAACAATATCCTTCGGCCAGTCCATGCCCGAGACGGAAATGCGCCGAGCGCAGAAGCTGATCGCGTCCTGCGACCTTTGCCTCGTGCTCGGATCATCCCTGGTGGTCTATCCGGCGGCGGCATTTCCGGCCTTCGCCAAGGAGAACGGGGCGGCCCTGGTCATCGTCAATCGCGAGCCGACGCCGCTCGATCATGTTGCCGATCTGGTGATCCGCGCAGAAATTGGCGCCGTTCTGTCCAGTTTTATCCCGTAGTTTCAATAACCTCGCCGTTTGCCGAAAATTTCATCGCCCTCAAATGGCTCTTTCAGGCTTCCCCTGATTCAGGACGATGTTATCTTCTTCTTAAGAATCTGGTTCTTTGATTCGAGTTTGGGTTTCTGCATGACTGGCGATTTCGGCTCCAAGTCCTTCAATCTTCGAGAGGAAACCTCTTCTCTCGATCAGGGTCGCCGCGAGGTCACCCAGCCTGTTCCGGATGAAAGCGCGCTTGAACTCGTTCAGGTGAGCGGCCGGATCAAGTGGTTCGATGTGGCGAAAGGCTTCGGCTTCATCGTACCCGACAGCGGTGGCGCCGATGTGCTCCTCCACGTGACCTGCTTGCGCAGAGACGGCTATCAGGCCGCGAACGAGGGCGCCCGCATTGTCGTCGAGGCTGTCCAGCGCCCGCGCGGCCTGCAGGCCTTCCGCATCGTCTCCCTCGATGAATCCACGGCTCTGCACCCGTCCGAGCTGCCGCTGCCTCGCACCCATGTGCAGGTGGTGCCGACCAGCGGGCTCGAGCCTGCCGTGGTGAAGTGGTTCAACCGTCTGCGCGGCTTCGGTTTCCTCACCCAGGGCGAGGATAAGCCGGACATCTTCGTGCATATGGAAACGCTGCGCCGCTACGGCATTGCGGAGTTGAAGCCCGGCGAGAAGGTGTATGTGCGCTTCGGCGACGGCTCTAAGGGCCTCATGGCGGCGGAGGTTCGCCTCGCCGAGATGAACCTGCCTCACTCCCACTGATGGGCTCGAATGTGTTGAAGCAGTTCCGGCTGGGCCTTCAGGCCATCGGTCTCGTCGTGATGCTGGCGGGGACGGCCTATGCGCAGGCCCTCGAATCTCTATCCATTGCCAATCAAGGCGGTCAGCGCCAGACCTTCCAGGTTGAAGTGGCCCGCAACGACGCTGACCGCGCTCAGGGCCTGATGTATCGCCGCTCCATGCCGGCGAACCAGGGCATGCTGTTCGATTTCGGGCGGGTCGAGCCGGTCTCCATGTGGATGCAGAACACTTATCTGCCCCTGGACATGCTGTTTGTGCGCCAGGACGGCACGATTGCCCGCATCGCCGCGAACACGGAACCTTTATCCACTCGTACCATTCCTTCAGGCGAACCGGTGCTGGCCGTTCTGGAGCTGAATGCCGGTACCGCGGCCCGCCTGGGAATCAAGCCCGGGGACAAGCTCGAGCATCCGCTGTTCAAGCGGTAAAGTTCTCGTCTCTGTCGATTTCTGGCGCTTGCTGAAGCCAGGGGTCCGTGATAGCGAAAGCCTTACCGGTGCCGAGAGGCGGGGTGTAGCGCAGTCTGGTAGCGCATCTGCTTTGGGAGCAGAGGGTCGCGGGTTCAAATCCTGCCGCCCCGACCATCCACCGGTAAAGTCCTTGAGAGAGTGCCGAAATCGATGCCCGCACGGATCTATAAGCCCGCCAAATCCGCAATGCAGTCCGGCATGGCTCGGACCAAGCAATGGCTTCTGGAATTCGAGCAGGACAAACCCCGCGAGATCGAGCCGCTTATGGGCTGGACCAGCTCGGGCGACACCCGCCAGCAGCTGCGCCTGTGGTTCGACACGAAGGAAGAGGCCATGGCCTACGCCGAGCGCGAGGGCATTGCCTACCGTGTGGAGGAGCCGCACGAGGTGAAGCGGCGCACCATGTCCTACTCGGACAATTTCAAGTTCAATCGCGTCGGTCCCTGGACCCACTGATTTCTGGCCGCTGCGGCCCGACGGCCCCTTAGCTCAGCTGGATAGAGCAACTGCCTTCTAAGCAGTAGGTCGCAGGTTCGAGCCCTGCAGGGGTCGCCATTTCCAAAGAATCGGGCCGAGAGGCTGCAAGTATAAAAGGCCATGGAGCGGATATATCGCTCCATGGCCTTCGTCGTTGTGGCGCGATTGAGGTGAGGACGCAGGCAAGCCTAATCGACCGCCGGGGTCGGCGATTTCGGCTCCGGCACGATGGCGGCGAGAGGCTCGGACGTACCTTTCTTGAGGGTCTGCTCCCGGGCGAAGATGAACAGGCCCGCGCCGACGACGATGGCAATGCCGACGAGGGCCAGCGCATCCGGCCATTCATTGAAGAACAGCGCGCCGATGGCGAGCGCCCAGAGGATCTGGCTGTACTGGGCGGCGCCGATGCGATCCGCGGGCGCGTAGGTCGTCGCCACGATGAAAAGCGCCTGGGCTACGAACGCGGTGGCGGCGAAGGCGAGGAGCAGGATCCACTGGTTCAGATTGGGCCAGGAGAAGCCGGGGATCATCAGAATGCCGGCGATGACCGTTGTGCCGAGAAACACGCTGCCGATCAGCGCATAACGCTTTTCCGTCGTGCCGATCATCCGCCCCATGATCACGCCGCCCGCCGCACAGAGCGCGCCGGCGATGGCCGCGAGATGGCCGGGCTGGAGTTCCTTGAAGCCTGGACGGACGATGATGAGAACGCCGATGAAAGCCGCGCAGACCGCAAGTCCGCGCCGCCAGCGCACTTTTTCCTTAAGCACGAAGATCGAGAGCACAGTCACGAGGCTCGGCATGAGGAAGAGCAGCGCGAAGGCTTCGGCGAAGGGCAGGCTTGTGAAGGCCATGACGCTCAGAGGCGTCGTGATGGAGATGAAGAACACGCGCAGCGTCATCAACCAGGGGCGCTTCCAGCGCACGAGATCCTGGATCTTGTCTCCCGGCTTCATGAAGACGGGGGAGAGCATGAGGGGAATGAGGTAGCCGAAGAAGGTGACCTCGAAGGGATCGAGGTCATGGCCGATGGCCTTCACCACTGCGTCGCCCCAGGCGAAGACTGCAAAGGCAAGGAAAGCGAGGACGATGCCTTTGATCATTCGGGCGTCTCAAAGAAAATTATTCTGCAATGATACTTATAATCTCACGGGCAGACAAAGAACCCATGGTTGCGCCAGGCGGATATGCTTTGGCGTATCAGCGGGCCATGATGCGAGGGCGGCGGCGCTCCACGACGACGGCTTTAGGGCCCTCGGCGCGCTCGAAGCTGGGGATACGCTCGGCACGGCGCGGCTGCGCAGCGGCTTGCAGGACGGCGGGACGAACTTCATCGTCCGACATCCCCATGAGCTGGCAGGCGATCTCGATCTGGCTCTCGATGTCGTCGGTCAGGCCCTGAGCCGCAATGATGGCTTCTTCAAGCGCCGGAGCATCGACGCGCGTGACGCGGCGGCCCTGAGGGGCTGTTTTCTTCTTCGTTCCAAGCATTCCGCTTCTCCTGTGCACCCCATAACGTAGGAGTCCTGAGTTTGTGCAATGCACAAGCGAGACGGCAGGGATGCGCTGGGCGCAAGCTATGGCTGCTCAGAGCCTCAAGGGAAGGCGCATTCCTGGATGCCGACTGTGCATCGAACCTAAATGACGTTATCCCAACAAACGAACACGCAAATGGGCATTTTCAAGCCGTTTCACCTCTCTTAAGAGGTGTCGCGGCCACAACGTTCCCACAAAATTTCGGAAAGGCGTCCCAGTGTTTACAGCCAAAATCCTCCTCCTGGGTTCGGGCGAACTCGGCAAGGAATTCGTGATCTCCGCGAAACGATACGGGTGCCATGTGGTTGCCTGCGATTCCTATGCGCAGGCACCTGCCATGCAGGTGGCGGACGAGGCGGAGGTGTTCTCCATGCTCGATGCCGATGCCCTTCGGGCCGCCATCGAGAAGCACAAGCCGGATTTCATCGTTCCCGAGATCGAGGCGATCCGCACAGAAGTGCTTCAGGAGTTCGAGGACAAGGGGTTTACAGTCGTTCCATCCGCCCGCGCGGCGGCGCTCACCATGAACCGGGATCGCATCCGTGATGTTGCCGCGACTGAGTTGGGGTTGCGCACGTCCAAGTATCGATATGCGGAGAGCCTGGAAGAGGTGAGGACCGGCGCCGAGCACACGGGCCTGCCCTGCGTGATCAAGCCGGTCATGTCCTCCTCCGGGAAAGGACAGAGCACGGTTCATTCCCAGGACGAGTTGGAGAAGGCCTGGAATTATGCGGTGGCCAATATGCGTGGCGATCGGCGCAAAGTGATCGTCGAGGAATTCATCGCCTTCGAATACGAGATCACACTGCTTACCATCCGTGGCCGGGACGGCGTTTCCTATTGCGCACCCATCGGGCACCGGCAGGAGCGCGGCGACTACCAGGAATCCTGGCAGCCGACGCCGATGACGGACAAACTCTTGGGCGATGCGCAGGCCATGGCGAAGAAGGTCGTCGACAATCTCGGGGGCTATGGAATTTTCGGCGTCGAATTCTTCGTTACGAAGAACGAGGTGATTTTCTCCGAGCTGTCGCCAAGGCCGCACGATACGGGCTTGGTGACACTCCTCTCGCAGAACCTGTCGGAATTCGATCTGCACGCCCGCGCTGTTCTCGGCCTGCCGATCCCGGAAATCCGGTTGCATGGACCGACTGCATCGGCGGTCATCCTGGCGGATCGGGATTCCGATCAGTTCGCCATCGAAGGGCTCGCCGATGCGCTGGCTCTCGGATCGTCCGAGGGCGATGTCGAAGTTCGGTTGTTCGGCAAGCCGACGACGCGTCCTTATCGCCGCATGGGCGTGGCCTTGGCGTCAAGCGGAACGGAGGGCGAGGCCAGGGCGAGGGCGCGTGAGGCCGCCTCTCTCGTGCGGATCCGGTATGATGCCTGAAATTAATGTAATTTTATTGCATTTTACAAGCAGTGTCTTTTCCGTGACAGAGACGCCACAGTGTCAAACTGATTAATCTATGTACATGGCGACTGATTGGACCTGTTCTAAAATATGGGAAAGCTTGGAGCGGTAATAATATAAGGGGAGCTGGCGAAAGTCCGGCGCAAACCATTGAAATCCATAAACTTTGAGGCTCTTTTCAGCGCATCGCCCAACCCGTATGTGCTTCTCAGTCCTTCCCTCGAAATCATGGGAATGAACGAGGCCTATCTGCAGGCCACCATGAGGAAGCGGGGTGACTTGATCGGGCGGAACATGTTCGAGGCCTTCCCCAGCGATCCGAACTCCGACAGTTACAGGCAGCTCAAAGACTCGTTTTCGCGGGTTGTCCGGGAGAAGGTGACGGATCATCTGCCGATCATCGAATATGCGATTCCGCTTCCGGACGGACAGGGCTTCGAAGAAAGGTACTGGAGCGCCACGCACACTCCGCTTTTCAATGAGAAGGGGGAATTGATCTCCATTCTCCAGCACACGGTGGACGTTACCGAGCTTCACCGCCTGCGTACGCTTGCGAAATCGACAATCATCTCTTCCGGTCCCTCCGCGCTCATCGAGACCGATCTTTTCCGCCGCGCCAAGGCGGTGCAGGAGGTCAACCAATCGCTGAACAAGGAGCGGCAGCATCTTCGTGAGCTGTTCGAGCAGGCGCCGGGCTTCATCGCGGCGCTCAGCGGCCCCGACCATGTGTTCACGCTCGCGAATGCCGCCTATCGCGCGGTGGTGGGCCGTTCCGAGTTGATCGGCAAGCCTGTGCGTGAGGCGCTGCCCGAGGTGGTGGGGCAGGGCTTTCTCGATCTTCTCGACGGAGTGTACAAAAGCGGCGAAGCCTTCGTCGGGCGGAGCGTGAGCATTCATCTTGAGATGAAGCCGGGCGCGGAGCCGGAGGAGCGTTTCCTCGACTTCATCTATCAGCCCATCTTCAATCACGACGCCACGGTTTCCGGCATCTTCGTGCAGGGCCATGACGTCACGGAGCAGAAACGGGCCGAGATCGCCCTGCGGGAGAGCGAGCAGCGTTTCAAGCTCGTGGCCGAGAGCGCGCCGGTGATGCTCTGGATGGGCGATCAAAGCGGGCAATGTGTCTATCTCAACCGCATGCAGCGGGAGTTCTGGGGCGTGGAGGAGGACAGCATCCAGGATTTCACCTGGGTCGCAACGGTCCATCCCGACGATCTGGAGATCATGGTGAAGCCCTTCGCGGAGGCGATGGAGAAACACGAGCCGTTCATGTTCGAGGCACGCTTCCGGCGGGCCGACGGTGAGTACCGGGTAGTTCAGATCGACGCCCAGCCGCGCTTCGGCCCCACGGGCGAATTCCTCGGCATGATCGGCGTCAATGTAGATATGACGGAGACGCGCAAGGTCGAACAGGCCTTGAGGGAAAGCGAGGAGCGTTTCCGCGCCACCGCGAATTCCATCGAACAAATGATCTGGGCGACCCGGCCCGATGGCTTCCACGACTACTATAATCAGCGCTGGTACGAATATACGGGCGTGCCGGATGGCTCGACGAATGGCGAGGAGTGGAACGGCATGTTTCATCCGGATGACCAGGAACGGGCATGGGAGGTCTGGAGGCACTCTCTCGAAACCGGTGAGCCCTACCACATCGAATATCGCCTGCGGCATCGCTCGGGTCAGTATCGCTGGGTGCTGGGCCGCGCTCAGCCTGCGCGGGACGAGCAGGGGCGGATCACTCGCTGGTACGGCACCTGCACCGACATTCACGAGCTCCGCCAGATGCAAGATGCGCTCCGGGCGAGCCGCGAGCAGGCCGTTCAATCCGAAGAGGAAACGCGCCGCCTCGCCGGCATTCTTTCCGAGCGGGTCTCTGAACTCGATGTCGCCAACGAGGAGATCCAGCGTTTCGCCTATATCGTAAGCCACGATCTGCGCGCGCCGCTGGTCAACGTGATGGGCTTCACGAGCGAGCTGGAAAGCGCTCAGGGAGAGCTTGAGCGGTTCTATGCCCGGGTATCTCAGTCCCACCCCGAGTTGATCACTCCCAACACCCGTGAGGTCGTCGAGCGCGATCTGGCGGAGGCCATCGGCTTCATCCGGTCCTCGACCGTGAAGATGGACAAGCTGATCAATGCCATTCTGAAGCTCTCCCGTGAGGGCCGCAGGGTCCTGGTGCCGGAGCCGATCAGCATGCGGCAATTGCTCCAGGGTCAGGGGCGCAGCATGGAGCACCAGCTTCAGGAGCGGGGCACCGAACTCGTCGTTGAAAGCGTTCCGGATATGGTCAGCGACCGTCTGGCCATCGAGCAAGTCTTCGGCAACCTCATCGACAACGCGGTGAAGTATCTGAGCCCTGAGCGGAGGGGCAGGATCACGATCCGGGGACAGGAAACCGCAAGTGGTGTCCGCTTTGAGGTGGAGGATAACGGGCGCGGTATCGATCCGAAGGATTTCGAGCGGATCTTCGACCTGTTCCGGCGCTCGGGCATCCAGGATCGGCAGGGCGAAGGAATCGGTCTTGCACATGTGCGCGCGCTCGTGCGAAGGCTCGGCGGCACGATCTCCGTATCCTCGAGGTTAGGCGAGGGCTCGACCTTTACCGTCGTCCTACCCAAATACATCAGCATGAGTTCAGAGGCCGCGTAATATGCCACAGCAGCATCCCGTCACCATCATCATGATCGAGGACGACGAGGGCCACGCCCGTCTGATCGAGAAGAATATCCGTCGTGCCGGAGTGTGCAACGAAATCCGCGCCTTCGCCAACGGAACAGCTGCCCTTGCGCACATGTTCAGCGACGAAGTGCGCAATGCCGGCCCGTTCCTTGTGCTGCTAGACCTGAACCTGCCGGACATGAACGGCGTCGAAATCCTCGCGAAGCTGAAGAGCGATGAGAAACTCAAGCGCGCGCCTGTGGTGGTTCTGACCACGACGGACGACCAGCGCGAGGTTCAGCGCTGCTACGATCTCGGCGCCAATGTCTACATCACCAAACCGGTCGAGTACGAGTCGTTCTCGCAGGCTATCCGCCAGCTCGGCCTCTTCCTTTCTGTCATCCAGGTTCCCGAAACGCTGTGAGCCAGCTTCCGTCCATCCGCCTTCTTTATATCGATGACGACGCCGGCCTCGGGCGCTTGGTGGAGCGCTCGCTCGCCCGTCACGGCTTCGAGGTCACGCATGCATTGAGCGGCGACGAGGGTATGGAGAGGCTTTCGAAGAGCACTTTCGATATCGTTGCCCTCGACCATTTCATGCCCGGCAAGGAAGGGCTCGATGTTCTGGCCGATATTCAGGCCCTGGGCGATCCGCCGCCGGTCGTCTACGTCACTGGTGCAGACGAGGGGCGTATCGCCGTTGCCGCCTTGAAGGCGGGCGCAGCCGATTACGTCATCAAGGATGTCGGAGGCGTGTTCCTCGATCTTCTCCGCTCTGCTGCCGAGCAGGCGCTTGAGGCAGCGCGGCTGCGGCGTGAGAAGGAAGAGGCGCAGCACGAGATGCGCCAGGCACGCGAGCGCGCCGAGACGCTGCTGCGCGAGGTGAACCACCGCGTGGCCAACAGCCTTCAGCTGGTCGCGTCCCTCGTCGCGATGCAGAAGCGCGCCATCACGCAGGATCCCGTCGTTCAAGATACTCTGACGGAAACACAGAGCCGTATCGCCGCCATCGCGCAGATCCACCGCCGTCTCTACACCTCGAACGACGTCCGCTTCGTCGAGATGGACACGTATCTCGGGGGGCTCGTGGAAGAACTGGAAGGTGCCATGCGTGCCGCCGGCCGCGAGCACAGGATATCCCTCGTGGCCGAGGCGATCCCGATCGCGACCGACAAGGCCGTCTCCGTGGGCGTGATCGTGACGGAACTCGTCACGAATGCATTCAAATACGCTTATCCGGAAGGCGCTTCCGGCGACATTCGTGTCATGCTGTCCGCGATCGACGACAGGATCCGCCTGTCAGTCGAGGACGATGGCGTTGGCTGGAAAGGGACCGGCGAGGTGCAGGGAAGCGGATTGGGGACCAAGATCGTCAAGGCGATGGCGGCGAACCTGAAATCGGCTATCGAGTTCGACCAGCAGCACATCGGAACCCGCGCGGTTCTTTCCTTCATGGTTTGAGCGCCACTCTTCACGGGCCAGCCGCCCGGAAGACAGCCCTTTTGCCTGCGCAGGCGCTATGGGTGTTCGTTCTCTTGATCTTTCTTGTATGGCGAGACGGAGACCCGTGCCTTGATGGCGGCGGCGATGATGTTCAGCTCCCGCTGAACACGCTGCAATCGGGAAAGTAACTCCCCATCGCCCATCGTCGGGAGATTATGCAGGCGTTCCTCGACCGGCGTTTCCGCGATGAACCTGCGTATCTCCTCGAGGGTGGTCGGCCCGATATTGGGTACGGTGAGCCATTGCGCATCCGAGATGCTGGCGACCTCCCGTATCGTCGGGCATCGCCCCTGAAATTCCGCGAGGACTGCTCCTCTGACACGACCAGAGCATTTCTCGATTGGAAATGGATCGTCCAAACCCATCTCGTTTCCTCGCCCACTAACAGGTAACGCATTTTCTACCAGCACTGGGACCGTCTCCGATCTTGGCCATATTGACCCTTACATGCCTATCTGTTGCCTTTGGAAAAGAGCAGAGGTCATTACGGTGATTCAAGGCATGCGAATGGGGTAGTCAAAAGGGCTCAAGATTTTTCGATTAACTTATGTTGCATCGCGATAAGTCGAATGCGGCAAAATTTCCGCATATCCACATGGATTATATTCGGTATCGCGGTGTCTCATATCGTATAATATTGGAAAAAACCTGCCTTTTAGCCCTCTTTTGCCATACATATGGCGTTGAAGTGGCGCGAATACGATATGGTAAGGCGATATTACGTCCAGGAACCTATGCAATTGGCAGGAAATTCCGCCTGCGGCCTCAGGCGCTTATACTCCTTTTGCTCAGCTTTCTTATCGCCAAGCTGCCGCTTTTGACGGCTCCTACGGGTTTTGAACGCTAGACGCAAAAGCGATCACTACCCGTCAAGCCTCACCGAACAAAGGGGAGAGGGAGGTTCAAATTCACGAAAAGGCGTTGAGCGTGATGGATTTTTTCCGATTCGATGCATTATTAGCCGGCAACCTGATTGCCGTGCCTTTGCAACAGGATTAATCAGGACGCTTGTGCCGCCCTTAGAGTCTCCTAGAGGAATCGATGTCCGCGACTACCGTTCTGATTCACCTGATGGGTGAGATTGCCCTGCTTTTGTGGGGCATCAACATGGTCAATAGCGGGGTGCAGCGCGCGTTTGGCAGCGACCTGCGGTGGATTCTCGGCGTCGGCCTGCGCACGCGCCTTCGCGCATTCCTGGCTGGGGTCGGGGTGACGACGGTGCTCCAAAGCAGCACGGCGACGGCTCTGATGGTCGCGTCCTTCACGGCGGGCGGCGCGGTGGACATGGTACCGGCGCTGGCTGTGATGCTGGGCGCCAATGTGGGCACGACCCTCATCGTCCAGGTTCTGTCCTTCGACATCACCCTGATTTTCCCGTTTCTGATTTTCTCCGGCTACATCGCATATAAGCGCGGTTCCTCGAGCCGCGTGAAGGATCTGGGACGTGTGGCCATCGGCCTCGGCCTGATGCTGCTGTCGCTTCATCTCCTGAGCCAGACGATTCATCCCATCGAATCGTCGGAAGTGCTGAAGAACGTGCTCACGGTGATCGCGCCCGATCCGCTGATCCTGGTCCTGCTCTCCGGCATCTTTGCGTGGATGGCCCATTCCAGCGTCGCGGCGATGCTGTTCATCATGTCGCTCGCCACAGCCGGCGTCATCGATCCGCATGCGGCTCTCGTCATGGTTCTCGGCGCGAATCTAGGAAGCGCGGTCAACCCGATGCTGGAAGGCATGGAGGGCGACCCCGCCAAGTTCCGCGTGCCTTTCGGAAATCTCGCCATGCGCGTGATCGGCTGCTTGGTTGCGCTGCCGCTCATCGATCCCTTGCTGACATACATGGCTATCTTTGATCCGAACCCCGCGCGCCTGGCGGCGAACTTCCACACGATCTTCAACATCGCGATCGCGGCGGTCTTCATCCTGCCGCTGCCCTGGATCGCGACGCTGCTCTTGAAACTGTTCCCCGAAAAGATGCGTGCCTCCGATCCCGGTACGCCGCAATATCTCGATAAGGACGCCCTCGATACGCCCTCCGTCGCCCTTTCCAACGCGGCTCGCGAGGTTTTGCGCATGGCGGATACGGTGGAGATCATGCTCCGCAGTTCGCAGGACTTGTTCCGCGAGGACGATATCAGCCGCGTTGCGGAGGTCAGCCGCACGGACGACGTGGTGGATCGCCTCTACAGCGCCATCCGTCGCTATCTCAGCTCCATCAACCATGAGGCCCTGAGCGAGACAGAGGCGAAGCGCCTGTCGGATATCCTGACCTTCGCCATCAACCTCGAACATATCGGCGACATCATCGACAAAAACCTGATGGAGCTGGCCGCCAAGCGCATCAAGAATCATCTGCGCCTGCCAAAGGACAGTCTGGAGGACATCGACAGCATGCACGCGAAGCTGCTGGAGCACCTTCAGCTCGCAGCCTCGGTGCTCATGTTCCAGGACATCGGCTCGGCTCGCCGACTCGTCTCCGAGAAGGAGCGCTTCCGCGATCTCGAACGCGCCGTCACCCAGAAGCACCTGGAACAGATCCGTTCCGGCAAGACGGTGGGCGATACCAGCGCGCTGCAGCTGGACATCGTGCGCGATCTCAAGCGCATCGAGGCGCATATCGCCTCGACCGGCCATTCGCTCCTTGAGCAGAGCGGCGAACTCAAGCCCAGCCGCCTAGTCACCTGAGGGGCTGGACCAGCCGTTCTTACGGAGTGATTGCCAATCGGCATATCGTGGCGGGTCGGGCATTCCGATATCGCGGCGCAGATGCTCGGACAGATCGCCCGTGCCGAGAGAGCTGGCGCCCCTGTGAGGAAACGCCGGATGGAGCCAGAGCTTCAGACGCAGCCAAGCGCTCTCAAAGCCGCCGGGGCGGCGAGTTTCATCGTATCTCATGACAGCCTACTGATTTTCTCAAAGGCGAGGAGTTCAGTGCCTCGCTTCTGGAATTAATGTGCTCCTCTGGGCTGGCCTTGACAAAGTGAAAGCCAGCAGGCTGGCATAAGGCAGCCTTATGGATCAGCCATGCCCAAAATACCGTCCAAGCTTCCGCCCATGAGCGCTATTCGGGTCTTCGAAGCCGCCGCGCGTCATCAGAGCTTTACCCGCGCCGCAGAGGAGCTGGGGATGACTCAGGCGGCGGTGAGCTACCAAATTAAGATGCTCGAAGATAGGGTTGGAGCGCCCCTGTTCATTCGCATGCCGCGCCAGGTTTCTTTGACTGCCAAGGGACAGCAGCTGGCCCCTGCCGTAACCAGGGCTTTCGAGGCTTTGCGGGCGGCATTCGACGGGATCGAGGAGGCGGTTCAATCCGTCATTTCGCTGACGACATTGACCACCTTCGCATCGAATTGGCTCATTCCGCGTCTCGGGCGCTTTCAGCAGCTCTTTCCGAACATTGCCGTGCAGGTTTCCATCTCTCAGCAGGTGTTCGAACTTGTTCAAAGTGAGTTCGATATTGGAATCAGGAGCGGATCAGGAGAATGGCCAGGGCTTGAGGCTCATCTGCTGTTTCCCAACAAGTTCACGCCAGTATGCAGCCCCGAACTCATTAAGGGGCACACTCTGCGGGAGCCGCTGGACCTTCTGAAATTCCCTATCATCTCGCCGAACGATCCGTGGTGGCGGGATTGGTTCGCCGCTGCGGGCATCCACGATGTCGACCTGTCGCGCCGCTTGGATAATTCGCTCGGCGTTCAGCAATTCGAAGGCATGGCGGCCATGGCGGGGCAGGGCTTTGCGCTCATCAATCCCAGTTTTTTCCCAGCCGATCTCGCCGCGGGCCGCCTCGTCCAGCCTTTCGACCTTCTGGCGGCCACCGATAGCGGATATTGGCTGGTCTATCCGAAGTCCCGCAAACGCTCCGCGAAGATCCAGGCCTTCCGGGATTGGGTGTTGAGCGAGATCGCCGGAGATGCGGAAAAGGCTTCTGCATCGGCCCAACGAAAAACCGGGGCCTCAGCCCCGGTTGCATGACATTTCCTATTCGGCCGCTTCCGCGTCGACGGGTTTCGGCTTCAAATGGACGAGCATGTTGAGAAGTGCCCGATCATGAAGAACGACCATGCGCTCCTTCGGGTGCAGCCAGGCGATGGCGTCGTCGATGGTTTCGGCATCCACGAGTTTGGCCTCCGCTAGCGCGCGCTCCGTCTCGATGACTCCACGCTTACGGGCGGCTGCCGGGGGCAGCATCTCGAGATGGCGCTCGCGCAGATTAGCATCCGCATAAATCGCCCGCAGGCTGTCTGCGTCGTCGTAGCCGAAACCAGCGTTGCGGGCCTGCAGCTCGTTCGCCCGTAGGGCAATGGCTGGGGGCTGCTTTTCTTCGGGTGTCATGAGCAGGCCGAGCCGTTTTAGGGCGAGGCCCGCGCCGAGCTGCCCACTGAGCCAAGAGAGCGGAATCGCGAGCAGCAGGCCGAGAATCGTGGGCGACATCCATAAGAACAGGGAGGTCGCGATCATGAAGGCCGAGAGCCCCGCCAGAACGCCGAGGACCGTATGCGCCCTGTGACGTCGGACGATGTCTTTGAAGGGGATCGACCCGTCGTCGCGCCGCTGTGGTTGCCAGCCCGTGTCCCGACCAAGCAGGATCTGGAAGACCGAGCCGGATTGGATCAGCATCAGTATCGGCGCTACGAGCGCCGAGAGGGTGATCTCGATCACAGATGAAATGACGAGTCGGATGCCGCCGCCGGAGGCCCGGCGGTCGCGGCCCTTGATGAGCATCAGGATCAGGCCGAAAAACTTCGGCGCGAGGAGGATGCCCATGGTTACGGCGAACAGCGCCAAGGCGCGCTCGGGGTCGAACCGCGGCCAGATCGGGTAGAGCCGGAAGTCGCGGGAGAAGTATTCCGGGCGGATATAGGTCGTTTGCAGCACCAGCGCGATACCGACGATCAGCTGGAACAGCCAGAAGGGCGACGCGAGGTAGGACATGATGCCTGTCGCGAAATGCTGCCGCGTGGGCAGCTTGAAGCCCTTGGCGTTGACAACGCGCATGTGCTGAAGATTGCCCTGGCACCAGCGCCGGTCGCGCGCCGAGAGATCGATGAGCGAGGGCGGGCTTTCTTCATAGGAACCGCTGAGATCCGGCAGCATGTAGACTGCCCATCCGGCGCGGCGCAGCAACGCTGCTTCCACGAAATCGTGGCTCAGGATGTGGCCGCCGAAGGGCGGCTTGCCCTTCAGGTCCGGCAGGCCCGCATGGTCGGCGAAAGCCTTCGTGCGGATGATCGCGTTGTGACCCCAGTAATTGCCGTCGCGGCCCATCCATACGGAAAGGCCCATGGCGATGACCGGCCCGGTGACGCGGGCAGCATATTGCTGGAGGCGCGCGAAGAGGGTGTTGCGGTTGATGATGAGAGGCAGCGACTGAATGATGCCCGCATCCGGGTCCGCCTCCATGGCATCGGCCAGGCGCACAATGCATTCGCCGGTCATGAGGCTGTCCGCATCGAGAACCAGCATGTGCTCGTAATGACCGCCCCAGCGCGATACGAAATCCGCGATATTGCCGGCCTTGCGGTGATAATTCTTAGGCCTGTGACGGTAATAGAACCGCGCATTCGGTCCCAAACGCTCTCTCATCGCGAGGAAGGCACGCTCTTCCGCTACCCAGGCATCCGGATTCGTCGTGTCCGAGAGGATGAAATAGTCGAAATTCTGTCCGAGCCCGGTCGCCTCGACCGATTCGTAGATCGCCTCCAGCGCCGCATAGGTCCGGTCGGTCTGCTCATTGTAGACCGGCATGACGATGGCCGTCCGCTCTTTGAGAGAGGACGGCAGCGGGCCCGTATGGCGGGAAGGGCGGAGCAGGGCGAAGAAGCCGAGCAGGGCGCTCGTGAACGCTACAGCGATCCAGGAGAAATTGACCGTGAAAAGCGCCACCAGGACCCACTGGAGAACCGTCGTGCGGCTGACCGACACGACCTGGTACATTTCGTAAGTACCATAGGCGGTCAGCAACAATCCGCCCCCGAACACGAACAGCCTCGCGAGGTACATTCCCAGCTTGGAATGGTCCCGAACCGGCTTGCGCTCCTCCGAGGCCGACCAGCGCCGAAGCGACTGGGTCGGCATGTTCAGGTGCTTCTCGGGAGGCATGACTACATCGGGCCGCCCGATGGGAGCCACGTTCTGTTTCGAGTCTGGGCCTACGGTGTCCAACGATAAAGCCATGTCTCGCTAATAGGTTTTCCGCCAGCTTCAAGAATGAGACGCATCTCAACCGCGTTTTCGTTGCCCGGGTCAAGCTCGAATGCGACGCGTACCGTCTTTCGTTCCGGATATGGCAAAAGTTTGAGGTTCTGGAATGTTCCCGGTCCAACGGTCAGGACGGATTTAAGGTCCTTAGGCCAATTGTCACCCAGCATATCCCCCGAAAAGTCGATGGCGAACTTCCTGCGCCGTCCACCCGAGCCCCGGCCCACGCGGGTTCCGGAAACTGTGGCGAGCGGTGGACGCTCGGGGGAATTCCACCCCCAATACTGCCGGTAGGCGAAAGGCACCTCGGAGCCGGCTGCCATGGGGTTTTTCGGGCGCCAATAGGTGAGAATGTTGTCGTTGATCTCTGCATCCGTCGGGATTTCGAGGAGCTGGACGCTGCCCTGGCCCCAATCGCCCAGCGGCTCGATCCACAGGCTCGGGCGGCGCTCGAAGCGCTGGTCATCGTCCTGGAAGGCCTCGTAAGCGCGTTCGCGCTGGAGAAGGCCGAAGCCCTTGGGCGTATTGTCCACAAAGGCCGAAATCTGCAGCGTCTCGGGATTGTGAAGCGGTCGCCAGAGCCATTCGCCTTGGCCGTTCAGCATCTGAAGACCGGACGATTCGTATACGGCGGGGCGGATGTCGTCCGCCGTGCGGCGGTCGTTCGGGCCGTAGAAATAGGTGGAGGCGATGGCGCCGAGCCCTACGTGATCGAGGTTGGCGCGAGGGAAGAGCGTCGTCTCCACGTCGATGATGGTCATGTCGCCCGGGCGGAACGTCATGCGCACGGCACCGGTCGTGGACTCAGAATCAAGGACGCCGTGAACCGTGATGCTGTTGCTGCCGATGCCCGGACGCTCGATCCAGAACGCGCGGAAAATCGGGAATTCCTCGCCTTTCGCGTCGGCTGGCTTGAGGGTCAGGGCGCGGCTGATCGCGCCGTAATTCTGACCGCGGGCGAGCGCTCGGAAGAAGGTCGCCCCCTGAATGATCGCGAAATCGAAGGCCTGGGCGTCACCTTTTTGCGAGATCAGGCGGAAGCCCGAAAACCCGATATCGGTAAGATTGTTGGGTACGCTGACCCCACCGAAATTGAATTGGGCGGGGTCATAGCCCACCCGGCGCACGTTGCCGTCTTCCACCAGATAGAGATCGACCGCGTTGCTGAATACGAAGCCGCGATGCAGCGGCTCGACCGCGATTCCGCGTCCTTCGCCTTGCCAGATCGGCTGGCGGAGGGACTTGATGGTGACGTACTGGTCGTATGTCAGGTTCGCGAAAGCGTCCGGCAGGTCGTTCGCGGGGGCTGCGAAGGGCCGCTTGGAGAGCTGGCGCGCGATGTCGACGACGACGGAGGCGTCGAAGCGCTGATTGTCTCCCATACGGGCGAAAATGGAAGCTTGGGGTGTCTGGCCCCAGACGGCAGGTGCGTATGCGAGCCCGGCAATCGAAACGCCGATATAGGCCAGCATATCGCGCCGGCGGGGATGGGAAGGGCGCGAAGACCCCTGCGAATCCGGCACTGCGATACTCTTGTGTGAACGTGGCTCTTCAGCCAGAAAATCGGGAAGACTCATGTTTTATCGTGGATCACGAGTATGAAGTAAACGAGGCAGTTTCGATTCATACTCTTTCTTCATGAAAAGATTGCCGAATTGTCACTTCTGATCTAGCTCCACACACGAAACGCGACCGGATTGTAACCTGATGACATCAAGCGCCTCCTTCACGACACCGCCAGCCAGATCCTGCCTTGCCATTGTCCTGGCCGCTGGGGAAGGCACCCGGATGAAGTCGGACAGGCCCAAAGTGCTCCATCGGATTGCCAACCGCTCGCTGCTCGGCCATGTTCTCGCTGTCGTGACGGAAGCCGGCGCGACGCAGGTCGCCGTGGTCGTCGGTCCTGATCGCGAGGAGTCGGAAAAGGAAGTTCGCAAGGCCCTGCCCGAGGCCAGCACTTTCGTGCAGCGCGAGCGCCTTGGGACGGCGCATGCGGTTTTGAGCGCGCGGGAATCGCTGGCCGCCAAGCCGGACGATGTCCTCATCGCCTATGCCGATACCCCCCTCGTAAAATCCTCGACCTTCGCCACCTTGAGGGCTCCGCTGGCCGAGGGCGCAGCCGTGGTCGTGATGGCCTTCGAGGCCGAGGACCCGACGGGTTACGGTCGCCTGCTAACCTCCGGAGCTGAGGTTCTCGCGATCCGCGAGCACCGGGACGCCAGCGAGGAGGAGCGGAAGATCACTCTCTGCAACGGCGGGCTTATGGCTATCCGTGGCGACGTGGCCCTCACGCTTCTCGACAAGGTCGGCAACAAGAATGCCAAGGGCGAGTTCTATCTCACCGACATCGTCGAGATCGCACGCGATCTCGGATTGAAAACGTCCGTCGCCGTTGTGCCCGAGGAGGAAATTCACGGCGTCAACGATCGCGCTCAGCTGGCTGCCGCCGAGCGAATGATTCAGGAACGCCTTCGCGAAGCGGCGATGGTTTCCGGCGTGACGCTCGTTGCACCCGAAACAGTGTTCTTCAGCCATGACACGAAGCTCGGTCGGGATGTGATCGTGGAACCGAACGTGGTGTTCGGGCCGGGCGTTACGGTCGAAGCCGGTGTGGTGATTCACAGCTTCAGTCATCTCGAAGGAACGCATGTTGCATCGGGCGCTGCCATTGGACCCTTCGCGCGTCTGCGTCCGGGCGCTGCCATCGGGCCGAAGGCCAAAGTCGGCAACTTCGTCGAGATCAAGAACACGGAACTCGGCGCGGGCGCCAAGGTCAACCACCTGACCTATCTGGGCGATGCCACCATCGGGGCCGAGACCAATATCGGCGCGGGCACGATCACCTGCAATTACGACGGCTTCGGTAAATACCGCACGCAGATCGGGGAGGGTGCCTTTATCGGCTCCAACTCTTCGCTCGTCGCGCCGATCACCATCGGCAAGGGCGCTTTCGTGGGGTCGGGATCGGTCGTCACGGAGAGTATCCCGGACGACGCGCTGGCTCTCGGGCGTGGGCGCCAAGTCACGAAGGAAGGCTGGGCCGCCGAATTTCGCGCCAAGGCTAAATCTGCCAAGGGAAAATAAGTCTGCGTGTCATAAAGAGTCACGCAAGTTGATTCCAGGCTGGCCTGTTCCGCCTATATGGGAACGTTGAGCTTGGCATGGCTCGCAATGGAGGCCTCTCGGCATGTGCGGAATTGTTGGTATAGTCGGAAACGCGCCGGTTGCGCCTCAGATCGTCGAGGCGCTGAAGCGGCTCGAATACCGGGGCTACGATTCCGCAGGCGTTGCAACCCTCGAAAATGGTGCTCTCGACCGCCGCAGGGCGGAAGGAAAACTCCGCAATCTCGAGGAGAAGCTGTCGCAAGCGCCCCTCTCGGGGACCATCGGCATCGGCCATACCCGCTGGGCGACCCATGGCAAGCCCAATGAGACCAATGCCCATCCCCATGCCACGGACAAGCTGGCCGTCGTCCATAACGGCATCATCGAGAATTTCCGCGAGCTGAAGGCGGGTCTTGAGGCCAAGGGCGTCCGTTTCGAGACAGAGACGGATACCGAAGTTGTGGCACAGCTCGTCACCTATGAGATGCGCCAGGGCCGGCCGCCCGTCGAAGCCGTGGCCGTGAGCCTGCCGCGCCTTCGCGGCGCTTTCGCCCTCGGGTTTCTGTTCTCCGGCGAGGACGATCTTCTGATCGGCGCCCGTCACGGCGCGCCGCTCGCCATCGGCTATGGTCATGGCGAGATGTATCTGGGGTCGGACGCGCTGGCGCTGGCACCGTTCACCGACGAGATCGCTTATCTGGAAGAGGGCGATTGGGCGATCCTGCGCCGCAAGGGCATAGACATTCGTAACGCCTCCGGCGCGATGGTGACGCGGCCGCGTCATAAGATCCCCGCCGGTTCGTTCATGGCCGACAAGGGCAATTACCGCCACTTCATGGCGAAGGAAATTCACGAGCAGCCGGAGGTCGTCGGCCGCACGCTTGCCCATTACGTGAATTTCACCGCTGGGCGCGTGGAGTTGCCCTTCACGCTGCCGTTCGATTTCAAGGATCTGAAGCGCCTCTCGATCTCCGCCTGCGGCACGGCCTATCTCGCCGGTCTCGTCTCGAAATACTGGTTCGAGAGGCTCGCACGCATCCCGGTCGAGATCGATGTGGCGTCCGAGTTCCGCTATCGCGAAGCGCCGCTTGAACCAGGCAGCCTCGCGTTGTTCGTCTCGCAATCCGGCGAGACGGCGGACACGCTGGCATCGCTGCGTTATGCGAGCGCTGAGCAGCAGCACACGATGTCCGTCGTCAACGTGCCGACATCCACAATGGCGCGCGAAAGCAATGTGGTCGCGCAGACTTTGGCCGGTGTCGAAGTTGGCGTTGCCTCCACCAAGGCGTTCACATGCCAGCTCGCTGTTCTCCTGTCGCTCGCCATCGCCGCGGGCCGGGCACGGGGAACGCTGAGCACCGAGGATGAGAAAGAATTGGTCGACGCGTTGATCGCCATTCCGAGCCAGATGGCCGAGGCGATGAAGCGCGAGGCGCAGATCGAGGTTCTTGCGCGCGAGCTGTCGAAGGCGAAGGACGTGCTCTATCTTGGCCGCGGGACATCCTATCCGCTCGCCATGGAAGGCGCGCTGAAACTCAAGGAAATCTCTTATATTCACGCGGAGGGCTATGCGGCGGGCGAACTGAAGCACGGACCCATCGCGCTGATCGACGAGACGATGCCTGTCATCGTCATTGCGCCCTACGACAACATCTTCGAGAAGACCGTCTCGAACATGCAGGAGGTCGCCGCGCGCGGCGGCCGCATCGTCCTGATCACCGATGAGAAGGGTGCGCTGGAGACGGGCCTCGACACGATGGCGACCATCGTGATGCCGAGCGTGCACCCCATCGTCACGCCGATCGTCAACGCTGTGCCGATCCAGCTGCTCGCCTATCACACCGCCGTCTTCATGGGTAAGGATGTGGATCAGCCGCGCAATCTGGCGAAATCCGTCACGGTGGAGTGATCCGGCCTCTCATCTGCGACGGTTCGCTCCCCGGCAGCCACATTGATACATTGACGCAGACGCGCGGCCTTGTTTAATCCGCCGAGAGGATGGGAGTTTGTGATGGACGAGAGCCCGGAAGTCATTTGCGAAAAGCACGGCGAAGCGGGCCTGATCACGCTCAACCGTCCGCGAGCCCTCAACGCCCTGACGCTGACCATGGTCCGCGAGATGCGCCTGGCGCTCGATGCATGGGCCGATGATCCTTACATCACCAGGGTGGTCGTTCGCGGCGCCGGCGACAAGGCCTTCTGCGCGGGCGGCGACATCCGGCGGCTGACGGAAACGCTCAAGGCAGGTGAGCGCGAGGAGGCGTTGGCCTTCTGGCGTGAGGAGTACCAGCTCAACATCCGGATCAAGCGCTATCCGAAACCCTATGTCTCCCTCATCGACGGCATCGTCATGGGCGGCGGTGTCGGCATCTCCCTGCACGGTGCGTATCGCGTGGCGGGGGATCGCTATCTCTTCGCCATGCCGGAAGTCGGTATCGGATTTTTCCCCGATGTGGGTGCGACCTATGCCCTGCCGCGCCTGCCGGGAGAAACGGGCATGTATCTCGCGCTGACTGGGGACCGGGTGAAGCGGGCCGATGCGGTGATGCTCGGCCTCGCCACCCATTCCGTTGCCAGCGAGAACATGGAGGGAGTGTTGCAGGACCTGGCTTCGGGCACCCCCGTCGAGGCTGTCCTGGCGAAAGCCGCATCCGATCCCGGCCCGGCGCCGTTGGCGGAGCACCGCGACACCATCGACACCTGCTTCTCAGGCCGAAGCGTGGCAGAGGTGCTCCAGCGTCTCGACGAGGCGGCCGCAAGCGGCTCGGACTTCGCTGCCAGAACGGCTTCAAGCATGCGCGCCAAGTCGCCGACCAGCATGAGCATCGCTTTCGAGCAGGTCCGCCGCGGCGCCTCCCTCGATTTCGAGGATGCCATGAAGACAGAATTCCGTATCGTCTCCCGTATCGGCGAGGGACAGGATTTTTATGAAGGCGTCCGCGCCGTCCTGATAGACAAGGATAACCAGCCCCGCTGGCAGCCCGCCTCCCTGGAAGAGGTGCGGCGCGAGACGGTCGAGCACTATTTCGCCAGTCTTGGCGAGAACGATCTGGAGATAGCCTGATGGCAAAGAACGGCAGCCTGCCTGCCCATGAGGCACCCAGGGATTACCTGAGCGACCGCATCGAGGAGCGCCCGTCGTCCCAGGCTTCCATGCGCTGGGCCTCCCTTCTGACTTGGTTCATGCGTCTTCTCTCGATCATCTGGATCATGAAGGGTCTGAGTTCCTGGGCCATCATCCTCGGCGTCTGGACGCCTATCGGCCAGTTTGAGGTTCGCTCCACGGGCTATCAGGCTACCATCATCTATTTCGCCTTGATCGATCTCATCGCGGCTGTCGGCCTTTGGATGGCAAGCACCTGGGGTGGGATCATGTGGCTTCTGGCCGTCATGAGCCACCTCATTCTGGCGGCATTCTTTCCTGGTATCGTCTCCAGCGGAATCCTGACCATCGCCTTCTTCCTGACCCTGATTGCCGTCTATCTGGCTGTCTCCTGGCTGGCTGCGCGGGAAGAATAGCAAAAACAATATTTTGCTGGGTTTTTCGTAGGTATGGCGTGAGGCCAGGCTTTGCTGCGGGCTCCATGGGAGCCTAAGCCTCACGGAGAAGTGTATCCTCCAAACAACACTTCAACATTACATATGGGCGTAAGGCGGTTTCCAGGGATGGGGAGGCCATCGAGGAAGATTTTGCCATAAAACGGCCCCGATGTTCTTCGTTTTCGATACCGTTCCTTAATCCTATCCCGGCACTTTCCCGGGAGCGGAGGCAGTCCAAGACCACCATCCGCTGTTTCCGTTATCGACCCTCTAACGAGAAGAGCCTGCGCTCATGTTGTCCCGCCGTGCCCTCCTGACAGGATCGCTTGCCCTTGTGTTCACGCCGGCCACCGTCGCCTTGGCGCAGACCCAGGCTGAGTGGTCGCAGAATTACGAGGCAGTTTCGCGCACCCGTGTGCAGCGCACCTCGACGCCCATGCTCTCGGCCGAGTCCTTAGCTGCGACCGAGCAGATGATCGAATATTACCGCAACATCTCCGCTCGCGGCGGCTGGATGCCGGTTCAGGGCGTCCAGGGCCTGCGCGTCGGCTCCAAGAGCCCGGCGGTGATGGCTCTGCGTCAGCGCCTGATCATCACGGGCGATCTCGACCAGAACGCAGGCGAGTCGCCGATCTATGATTCCTACGTCGAAGCAGCCGTTCGCCGCTTCCAGGCCCGTCACGGTATCAGCTCCACCGGCACGGTGAGCGCGCCGACGGTCGCCGCCATGAACGTGCCGGTCGATATTCGCATCCGCCAGCTTGAGATCAACGTGAGCCGCCTGCGCAGCCTCGTTTCCGGCGGGCTTCCCAACCGGTATGCGGTCGCCAACATTCCCGCCGCTCTCGTAGAGACGGTGGAGGGTGGCATGGTCCATACCCGTCACGCCGCCGGCGTCGGCAAGAGCGACCGTCAATCGCCGCTGCTGAACTCGAAGATTGTCGAGGTCAACTTCAATCCGTTCTGGACGGCTCCCGCCTCCGTCGTGAAGAAGGACCTCATTCCGAAGATGCAGAAGGAGCCGAATTACCTGGCCGAGAACAAGATCCGCATCTTCAACGGTGCAGGTCAGGAAATTCCTTCCAGCCAGGTCAACTGGTTCTCGGACGAGGCGACCCGCTATCGTTTCCGCCAGGATCCGGGCGGCGACCTCAACTCCATGGGCTTCGTGCGCATCAACATCCCGAACCAGCACGGCGTCTACATGCACGACACGCCCTCCAAGGGCATCTTCGGCGACGATTTCCGCTTCGTGTCCTCTGGCTGCATCCGCATCCAGAACGTGCGCGACTACATCGAGTGGCTGCTGAAGGACACTCCCGGTTGGAGCCGCGAGCAGATCGACGCCACCTTCAAGTCCGGCGAGCGCATCGACGCCCGCCTCGCGACGGCTGTTCCGATCCATTGGATCTACATGACCGCCTGGGCGACCCCGGACGGCCTCGTGCAGTTCCGCGACGACATCTACAACAAGGATGGCCTCGGCAACGCGATCCCGGTGGCCAGCCGCACCCCGACCGAGCCGGATGAGGAAATGTTCCTCCAGAACTGAGGTTCTAGGTCGAAATTACCAGCAGCCCGCCTCTCGGCGGGCTGTTCCGTTTCAAAAGCTTGGTAGCCATGTCCCAGCCGGGTTGGCGGGTTCCATCGGCCCGTGATAAAGCCCTGTCCAGTTTATCGCGAGCGGCCGGTCGTGACCGGGCTCGGAGCAGGGTGAGGGTTGACCATGAGCGCGAGTGAAGCGGCACGTAGCCATCTGTCCAACAGCTTTTTCTCGGCGAGCCTCGCCGATAGCGATCCCGAGATCGCCCGCGCCATCGAGCTTGAGCTCGGCCGCCAGCGCGACGAGATCGAACTGATCGCCTCTGAGAACATCGTCTCCCGCGCCGTGCTCGAAGCCCAAGGCTCGGTGATGACGAACAAGTACGCGGAAGGCTATCCGGGTCGCCGCTACTATGGCGGCTGTCAGTTCGTGGACATGGCCGAGGAACTGGCTATCGACCGCGCCAAGCGCCTGTTCGACTGCAAGTTCGCCAACGTCCAGCCCAATTCCGGCTCGCAGGCCAATCAGGCCGTGTTCATGGCGCTCATGAAGCCGGGCGATACCTTCATGGGCCTCGACCTCGCCTGCGGTGGCCACCTGACCCACGGCTCCCCGGTCAACATGTCCGGCAAGTGGTTCAACGTGGTGAGCTACAAGGTCCGCGAGAGCGACCAGATCATCGACATGGACGAGGTGGCCGAACTCGCCCGCACCCACAAGCCCAAGGTGATCGTGGCCGGTGGCTCGGCCTATTCCCGTTTCTGGGATTTCGCCCGCTTCCGCGAGATCGCGGATGAGGTCGGCGCGTTCTTCATGGTCGATATCGCCCACTTCGCAGGCCTCGTGGCGGGCGGCGCGCATCCGTCGCCGTTCCCTCATGCCCATGTGGTCACCACCACGACCCACAAGACCCTGCGCGGACCGCGCGGCGGCATGATCCTCACCAACGAGGAGGACATCGCCAAGAAGGTCAATTCCGCGATCTTCCCCGGTCTCCAGGGTGGCCCGCTCATGCACGTGATCGCCGCCAAGGCCGTGGCCTTCGGCGAGGCTTTGCGCCCCGAGTTCAAGCTCTATGCCCGCTCGGTCGTCGAGAACGCCAAGGTGCTGGCCGATAGCATGCTCGCCAACGGCTATGACATCGTGGCAGGCGGTACGGACAACCACCTGATGCTGGTGGACCTGCGCCCGAAGAAGCTCACCGGCAAGGCTGCCGAGGCTGCGATGGGCCGCGCGCACATCACCTGCAACAAGAACGGCGTTCCCTTCGATCCAGAGAAGCCGATGGTGACGTCTGGTGTCCGTCTCGGCACTCCCGCCGCCACCTCGCGCGGCTTCGGCGTGTCCGAGTTCAAGAAGGTCGGCGAGCTGATCGTCGAGACCCTCGACGGGCTGGCGAAGAACGGCGACGAGGCGAATGCCTCAGTCGAGGAATCGGTGAAGACCCGCGTCCACGAGCTGACCCGCCGCTTCCCGATCTACGCCTAACACTCGGATCGACAAATGCGCTGTCCCTATTGCGGGAGTCTCGACACTCAGGTGAAGGACTCTCGGCCCACGGACGATTCCTCCTCCATCCGCCGCCGCCGCATCTGTCCGGATTGCGGCGGTCGGTTCACGACCTTTGAGCGTGTGCAGCTGCGCGAGTTGACGGTGGTGAAGCGTTCGGGACGGCGTGTGCCTTTCGATAGGGACAAGCTCCAGCAATCGGTGGATGTAGCCCTGCGCAAACGCTCGGTCGATCCCGACCGGGTGGAGCGCATGATCAACGGCATCGTCCGCCAGCTCGAGAGCATGGGCGAAGGCGATGTGCCGAGCGAGACCGTGGGCGAGCTGGTCATGGAAGGGCTCAAGGGCCTCGATGACGTGGCCTATGTGCGTTTCGCCTCGGTCTACAAGAACTTCCGTGAGGCGAGGGACTTCGAGGAGATCCTCGGCAAGCTCGCCGAGGAGCCCGAGGAGGACACGCCTCCCGCTCGCAAGAAAAAGCCCGCGCAGTCCGAGTGATGGAAAAAGCCGACAGAGCGGCGCAGGACATGCGCTTCATGCGCCTGGCGATTACCCTGGGCGAGCGCAACCTTGGCCTCACCTGGCCAAACCCATCCGTTGGGGCCGTTGTGGTGGATGAGAGCGGCGATTCCCCCGTCATCATCGCGCAGGGAGCCACCCAGCCGGGCGGACGTCCCCATGCGGAGCGTGTCGCGCTTGGCTCTGCCGGCGAGCGGGCGAGGGGTGCTACGCTCTATGTTTCGTTGGAGCCATGCGCACACCACGGCAAGACGCCGCCTTGCGCTGAAGGGGTGATCGAGGCAGGCATCGCTCGTGTCGTCTCTGCCATCGAAGACCCCGATTCCCGCGTCGCCGGTCATGGCCATAATCTTATGCGGGCAGCTGGAATCGAGGTCGTCACAGGCTGCCTTGAACCGCTCGCCCGCCGCGCTCATCGCGGCCACATCACCCGCGTTACAAAAGGGCGGCCCGCCGTCACCGTGAAGCTGGCGCGCACCACGGAAGGCCTCGCCGGCTCGCGGCAGGGGCCTCGCCTGATTATCACGGGTGAGATCGCCAATCGCAAAGTCCATCTGATGCGCGCCCATGCGGATGCCGTTATGGTGGGCGTGGGCACGGTGCTGGCCGATGATCCATTGCTCAATGTGCGCCTGCCGGGGCTTGAGAGCCGCTCGCCTCTTCGCGTCGTGATCGATTCTCAGTTGCGGTTGCCGCTTTCCGCCCGGCTTGTCGCAGGCGCGCGCGAGGTCCCGACCTGGATCGTCACGACGGTCGAAGCGCCTATCGAGGCTGAAAAAGCCCTCGTTGCACAGGGCGTCGAGGTCTTGCGGGTCTCGTCCGAGAATAACGGGCGAGTTTCTCTGCCCGGGGCCCTGGCCCTGCTCGGAACACGCGGCCTGACGCGCATTTTCTGCGAAGGCGGCCCCGATCTTGCGGATGCGCTGGCTCAAGGGGACCTCATCGATGAGCTCGTTCTGGTGACGGGACGATCCGCGCGCGGGCAGGGCGATGTTCCGGCCCTCGGCCTTGCCTTGCAGGACCGCATGGACGCTTTGAATCTTTATGCCGACGAACAGGTCGGCTCCGATCTTTTCATGTTCTGGGAGAGGCCTTGATGTTCACCGGCATTGTCACCGATATCGGCGAGGTCGTATCGGCGGAAGGCACACAGGGCACCCTGAAGCGCCTGCGCATTCACTCGTCGTACGATCCGGCCACCATCGCGCTCGGCGCCTCCATCGCCTGCGGCGGGCCGTGCCTGACCGTCGTCGCGGTGGGGAAACGCGAGGGAGGCTGCTGGTTCGACGTGGACGCCGCCGCCGAGACGCTCGAGCGCACCACCGTCGGCGAATGGCAGGCTGGCACCCGCATCAACCTCGAACGGTCCCTCAAGATCGGTGACGAGCTCGGCGGCCATATCGTCACGGGGCATGTGGATGGTCTTGCCACCATCGTGGCGCGGGAGGCGATCACCGCAGGCGACGACCCCTGGGGGCCGACCGCCCGCTTCACGCTCAAGGTTCCGGTGTTGTTGGCGGCTTATATCGCGGAGAAGGGCTCCGTCTGCCTCGACGGGACGTCGCTCACCGTGAATTCCGTGAACGACGACATGTTCTCGGTACTCATCATTCCGCACACCCTCGCGGTGACGACCTGGGGCGACCGGAAGGTGGGCGATAAGCTGAACCTGGAGGTCGATCTCATGGCCCGCTACGCCGCACGCCTTGCGGACGCTCGCCGGGCGGGGTAGGGGAACGCTAACTCTCGATATAGCTCTCATCCGTAGATGATGGCCTTTCAGGCCTCCTCAGGATGAGGGGCGATTCTGATTAAAGGTTTCAGGACTCCCATGGTCTCGCATTCCGCCAAGCCCCAAGCCGCCCGTGCCCCGGTTCCGGGTGCTCGAATCCTCGTCGTCGAGGCACGCTTCTATGACGATATCGCCGACGAGCTTCTGCGCGGCGTACACGGCGCTGTCGAAGCGGCGCAGGCCAGCATGGATGTGCTGACCCTCGACGGTGCGCTTGAGATTCCCGCGACCGTCGCCATCGCGCTCGATGCCGCGGCGAAGGCAGGCAAGCCCTATGACGCGGTCGTAACCCTCGGCTGCGTGATCCGCGGCGAGACCGGACATTATGACATCGTGGCGGGTGAAAGTGCCCGCGCGCTCATGGATTTGTCTGTCGCCCGCAAGATCCCGCTCGCCAACGGCATCCTGACCGTCGAGAATGACAAGCAGGCATGGACCCGGGCCAACGTGAATGAATTGAATAAGGGCGCGGGAGCCGTGGAAGCCGCGCTCGCCGTTCTTCGCATCAAACGCAAGCTGGAGGCCTGATCATGACGAAGCCTGCAGAGCGCTCTGCCGCTCGCCTTGCTGCCGTCCAGGCCCTCTATCAGATGGACGTGTCGGGCAAGAGCGTGATCGATGCCCTCGCGGAATTCGAGGCCTTCTGGATCGGCCGCGAGGTCGAGGGCATCGAGTTCAAGCCGTCGGACATCGAATTCTTCCGCAATGTCATTTCAGGCGTCGTCGAAAATCAGCGTTCCATCGACGTGAAGGTCGACAAGACTCTTTCCGAGGGCTGGCCCCTTCGCCGCATCGAGGCCGTGCTCCGCGCCATCCTGCGCGCGGGCGGCTATGAACTCATGTACCGCAAGGACGTTCCGGCTCGCGTCGTCATCACCGAATATGTTGACGTGACCCACGGCTTTTACGGCGACGACGAGCCCGGCCTCGTGAACGCCGTTCTCGACAATCTTACGCGCGAAGTGCGCCCCGGCGAGCTGGAGAAGAAAGCCGCAGGGCAGGGCAAGCGGTAAGAGCGATCCATGGCCGGGAAAATCGCCTGATGGCCTCTCCCGAACGCCCTAGCGAAGACAATCTGATCGCGCGCTATTTCGCGCCGATTGCCGGCGAAGGCGGGCTCGGCCTGAAAGACGATGCAGCCTGCCTGACGCCGAAGCCCGGGCACGATCTGGTTGTCACCACCGATGCCCTGGTCGAGACGGTTCACTTTCTGCCCGAAGATTCGCCCGCCTCCACCGCCCGCAAGGCGCTCGGCGTGAACGTGTCGGATCTTGCCGCTAAGGGTGCGGAGCCCACGGGCTTTCTCCTCACATTGGCTCTTCCTGAAAACTGGACGGAAGCCTGGCTCGCCGATTTTTCCGCTGGTCTCGGTGCGGCTTCTCGCGATTTTTCATGCCCGCTCTTAGGGGGAGATACGGTGAAGGCGAAAGGGGCGCTGACACTCTCCGTGACAGCGCTCGGGCAGGTTCCGACAGGCCGCATGATCCGACGTACGACGGCGCAGGAAGCGGATGTCATTTGCGTCAGCGGCACCATCGGCGATGCAGCCTTGGGCCTGCTCCTTCGACGCGATCCGGCATGGGCCGAGAGCCTGTCCGCCGAAGAGGCGGCGCATCTTGCCGACCGTTACCTGCATCCCCAGCCTCGCCATCGTCTGGCGAAGGCGCTGTGCGAGCATGCCAGTGCCGCCATGGATGTGTCGGATGGGCTCGCCGGCGATCTCGCCAAGATGATGCGCGCCTCAGGAGCAAGCGCCGTTGTGGAACTCGACAAGGTTCCTCTCTCTCAGGCTGCGCGTCAGGCCATAGCCGCCGATCCGGCTCTGCTCGATGTCGCGGTGACCGGCGGTGACGATTACGAAATTCTCTGCACTGTGGCGCAGAAGAACCTCGACATGCTGATCGAACAGGCAGATAGCGTGGGCATCACGTTATCCGCTATCGGCCGCGTCGTTGCAGGGCATGAACTGCCGGTCTTTCGGATGCAAGATCGCGAAAGACGCTACGATGCAGGCTCATACTCCCACTTCTGACGCTCTCGCCAAGCGAAACGCTCTCACTCTCGCATTGGCCACCGCCCTCGGCGGGTCGAGCCCTGCCATTGTCGTGTCTCTGGGCGGCCTTGTCGGCCAGAGCCTTGCGGAGAACAAGGAACTGGCGACACTGCCGGTGAGCCTGTTCAATCTCGGGCTCGCGATGGGCACCATCCCGGCCGCGATGATCATGAGGCGTGTCGGGCGGCGCATCGGCTATATCCTTGGAGCGGGCATCGGTCTGTCGGGCGGGTGCCTTGCGGCTTTCGGCATCGCCTCCTGGAGCTTCGTGCTGTTCTGCCTCGGCGCCATGATCGTCGGCATGTACGGCTCTTTCAATCAGAGCTACCGATTCGCTGCGACGGATGCGGCCTCCGATGCTTTCAAGCCGCGTGCCATCGCCTGGGTCATGACCGGTGGGCTGGCCGCCGGGATCATCGGGCCGCAGACGATCATCTGGTTCAGGGACGCCATTCAGACCGCTCCTTTCGCCGGCGCATTCCTCGGTCAGGCCGTTCTTGCCCTCATGTCCATGGTCGTCGTGTCCTTCCTTCGGCCAGCACCCGTCAGCGTTGCGCACAAGGCGGGCGGACGGCCCTTAAGCGAGATCGTGCGGCAGCCTCGGTTCATCGTCGCGGTAACGGCGGGGCTGGTGTCTTACGGCCTCATGAGCTTCCTGATGACCGCGGCGCCTCTCGCGATGATAGGCTGCGGCCACTCGGTCGGAGCGGCAGCATTGGGCATCCAATGGCACATCCTCGCCATGTACGGCCCGAGCTTCTTCACCGGACGTCTGATCGGCCGCTTCGGCAAGCTGCCGGTGACGGCGGCGGGGCTTGTTCTGATCGGGCTTTCGGCGGCCATCGGCCTGTCGGGAATAGAGATCGCGCATTTCTGGGCGACCTTGATCATGCTCGGCATCGGCTGGAACTTCGGCTTCATCGGCGCGACTTCCATGGTGACCGATTGCTATCGTCCCGAGGAGCGCACGAAAGTGCAGGCCGCAAACGACTTTCTCGTGTTCGGCGCCACGGCGACGGCCTCCTTCTCATCGGGCACGCTCCTGAACACCGGAGGTTGGGTTATCGTCAACTGGATGGTCTTCCCGCCGGTCGCAATTGCCCTCGTTCTGCTCGCCTGGCAGCATCGTTCCAAATCCGCCATACCCGCATAAAGTATTAAGGCCTTCTTGTGGGTTTACTGCGAAGTATCGTTGCGAACCGCTTCCTTTTTTGCCACCAAATATGAACTTCGCAGGGGGTAGGGGCCGTTCTAGGCCGATAAACAGGCCTTGAAGAACGGCATTCTGCTTTCCCATAACAAGGATGGCATGATGGAACTGACCCTAATTATTGTGGGCGGTCTGCTCTCGATTGCGTATGGCCTGTGGGCCATTAGCGATGTGATGAAGCGGGACGCCGGTTCGCAGCGCATGCAGGAGATTGCGGGCGCCATTGCTGAAGGCGCAAAGGCATATCTCCGCCGACAATACCTGACGATCGGCATCGTCGGCGTCGTCCTGTTCGTCGTCATTGCCTACCTCCTCGGCCTGCGTGTTGCCTTCGGTTTCGCCATCGGGGCGATTCTCTCCGCTGCCGCGGGCTTCATCGGCATGAACGTCTCCGTCCGCGCCAATGTGCGCACGGCACAGGCGGCTACCCAGTCGCTGGGCGGCGGCCTCGATGTCGCCTTCAAGGCAGGTGCCGTCACGGGCATGCTGGTGGCCGGTCTCGCGCTGCTGGGCGTGTCCATCTACTACGGCTACCTCACCAAGATCGTCGGCCTGAACCCGGCGGACCGCGTGGTCATCGACAGCCTCGTGGCCCTCGGCTTCGGCGCCTCGCTGATTTCGATCTTCGCCCGTCTCGGCGGCGGCATCTTTACCAAGGGCGCCGACGTGGGTGGCGATCTCGTGGGTAAGGTGGAAGCCGGCATTCCCGAAGACGATCCGCGCAATCCCGCCACCATCGCCGACAACGTGGGCGACAATGTCGGCGACTGCGCCGGCATGGCGGCCGACCTGTTCGAGACCTATGCGGTGACCGTGGTCGCCACCATGGTGCTCGGCGCGATCTTCTTCGGCGGGCAACCGATTCTCGAATCGATGCTGCTCTATCCGCTCGCCATCGGTGCAGCCTGCATCGTCACCTCGATCATCGGCACCTTCTTCGTGAAGCTCGGTCAGAACGAGTCCATCATGGGCGCGCTCTACAAGGGCCTCATCGCGACGGGTGTCCTCTCGGCAGCGGCCATCGCCCTCGTCACGTGGCGGGTTATCGGCTTCGGCCCGATTGCCGGTACGGACTATACGGGGCTGGACCTTTTCTGGTGCTCGCTCATCGGCCTTGCGGTCACGGCCTTCATCGTCGTCATCACCGAATATTACACGGGCGTCGGCTTCCGCCCGGTGCGCTCCATCGCACAATCCTCGGTGACAGGCCATGGCACCAACGTGATCCAGGGTCTCGCCGTGTCTCTCGAATCGACCGCGCTGCCGACCATCGTGATCATCGCGGGCATCATCGTGGCCTACTCGTTCGCGGGCCTCTTCGGCATCGCCATTGCGGTGACCGCGATGCTGGCTCTCGCCGGCATGATCGTCGCGCTCGATGCCTTCGGTCCGGTGACGGACAACGCGGGCGGTATTGCCGAAATGGCGGGCCTGCCGAAGGAGGTGCGCAAGTCCACCGACGCGCTCGACGCAGTGGGCAATACCACGAAGGCGGTGACGAAGGGCTACGCCATCGGCTCTGCCGGTCTCGGCGCTCTCGTGCTGTTCGCGGCCTATACCTCGGACCTCGACTACTTCGCCCGAAACGCGGCGCAGTATCCCTACTTCCAGGGCGTGAAGCCGGACTTCTCGCTGACCAATCCCTACGTCGTGGTCGGCCTCCTGTTCGGCGGCCTCATTCCCTTCCTGTTCAGCGGCATCGCCATGACGGCGGTGGGCCGCGCGGCAGGCGCGGTGGTGGAGGAAGTGCGCCGTCAATTCCGTGAGAAGCCGGGCATCATGGCAGGCACCGACCGTCCCGATTATGGGCGTGCGGTGGACATGCTTACCCGTGCGGCGATCAAGGAAATGATCATCCCCTCGCTCCTGCCGGTGCTGGCGCCGATCGTGACCTATTTCGTGATCTACTGGGTCGCGGGCAAGTCACAGGCCTTCTCGGCTGTGGGTGCGATGCTGCTTGGCGTGATCGTCACGGGTATCTTCGTGGCGATCTCCATGACCTCCGGCGGCGGCGCATGGGACAATGCGAAGAAGTCTTTCGAGGACGGCTTCACTGATTCTTCCGGCACCGTTCACCACAAAGGTTCCGAAGCGCACAAGGCTTCGGTCACGGGCGATACCGTCGGCGATCCCTACAAGGACACGGCGGGCCCTGCCGTGAACCCGGCGATCAAGATCACGAACATCATCGCCCTGATGTTGCTTGCGATCCTCGCGCATTCTTAAGAGACCGAGACAATCGATCATCCAGAGCCCGCGGCGTGAGCCGCGGGTTTTTATTTTCGGTGCTCACAAAACGACAATGGCCGGGACATGAGCCCGGCCATTGTCATTGGAACTGTCGAGAAACTTAGGTGCCGAAAGGATTGAAGCTGTTCGTGCCGCGCAGGATCTGGCCGAGGAAGCTGGTTTCCTGGCCACCCGACGGGGTGGTGCGGCTGATGAAGTCGAACACCTTGCCGTCCTGAATGCCGTAAACGGCTACGCGCTCGACCCGCAGGCCGTTGTCGAAATAGACCGCCGCCACGCGCTGATCCACCACCTGCTCGCCCAGGAACTGGAACGTGCGGCGGGAGCGCTGGCTGATGTAGTACCAGCTCTTGTTGCCGACCGTGGAGACGGTCGAGGGCGTGCCGAGGGATGCCAGGACTTGGTCTGCGCTCTGGCCCTTCTTGATCTGAGCCACGACATTCTCATCGAGCTGGTAGCCGCGCTGGAACTCTTCGCCCATCGTGCAGGCAGCAACGGACAGGCCAAGAAATGCCGCAGTAGCCAAGCGTGCCAAAAGAGGTTGATATCGACGCATCGTACGGTTCTTCCAGGAATGCGGCGCGGATAAGCTTGCGCCTGTGGATGGTGATGGCGTAACCCGAGGCTACGAATTTGACAAGCTTGGAAGGGCAAAGGCTGTGATCTTCAGTCTCTTCCGCAAAGACCCCCGGCGCGTTGCCATCGCGGCTCTCTATGCGAGAATCGCCACGGCTTCCCGCGCGCCGGGCCTTTATGCGGCACTTGGTATCCCGGATACCCTGGAGGGGCGCTTCGAGTCCCTCTCTCTCCATATGGTGTTGGCTTTACGGGCCCTGCGCAACCTGCCGGCACCCGCCGATGACGTCGCCAAGGACCTGACCGACGCCTTCTTCCGGGACATGGATGCGTCTCTTCGCGAGATGGGCGTTGGCGACACGGTCGTGCCCAAGCGCATGAAGAAGGTCGCGGAGTCCTTCTTCGGCCGCGCTCACAGCTACGACCCGGCCCTGAATGGCGGCGATGAGGCGGCCCTGGCCGAGGCGCTGGGGCGCAATGCCCTGGGCGGCGAGACACCCGCCGTATCCTTGGCGCGTTATGCCTTTGCGGCGGACCAGGCGTTTAAAGTGGCTGATCTGGATGCCATCCTGGAGACCGGACCTGTTTTTCCCGCGCCTGAGGCCTTCAAAGAGGAGGATAGCCGATGACCCCTGAGACTGTGGGCCCCCTGTCGCGGCTCGTCGACGTCAGAAACATTCCACCGAGGGGCCAGGAGAAACGCGTGGATACGAGCCCCGAGGAGCGCTCAGCGCTTGCTAAGGATTTCGGCTTGCCGGGAATTCGGGCGCTTTCCGGCGAGTACAAGCTCACCAGCACCGCCAAGGGCATTCATGTGGTGGGCGTGGTAAAGGCCTCGATCACCCAGGTGTGCGTCGTGACCATGGAGCCGTTCGATTCCGATATCGCGGAGGACGTCGAGGTCGATTTTGCCGAGCCCTCCGGTATGCCGGCTGAGCCTCCGACCGACATCAACGAATACGAACCCCCGGACGAGATCGTGAATGGCCAAGTGGATTTGGGTGCCCTGACCGCGGAATTCCTAGCTCTCGGCCTTGATCCTTATCCCCGTAAGCCGGGTGTGGATTTCAACCACAACGATCCCGCCGGCGCGAAAGACTCGCCGTTTGCGGCTTTGGGGAAGCTGAAGGGCGAAAAGTAGCGGTTTTCAAAGGGCTAGACGGTTTTCCCAATCGTCAGGCCGTCACGAAAGCCTTATGGGTGCAGGGATAGAATTCGGTTGCGATGCCTCTGCAAACCGCTATTTTCCGCCCCCTGTCCATGCCGAAAGAAAGAATAAGAATTCATGTCGAAGCCAGTGCGTATTTCGCTTGATGCGATGGGGGGGGACCATGGCCCGTCGATCGTCATCCCGGGCGCTGCCCTGGCATTGGAGCGTCATCCCGACATTCGTTTTCTGATGTTCGGCAATGAGGCGATCATCGCCCCCCTCCTGAATGCCCATCCCAAGCTCAAGGAGGCGACGGAGCTTCGCCATACCGATATCTCCATCTCCATGGACGAGAAGCCGAGCCAAGCCATCCGCATGGGGCGCGGCAAGTCCTCCATGTGGCGGGCCGTTCAGGCTGTGAAGGACGGGGAGGCCGATGCCGCCGTGTCCGCCGGCAATACTGGCGCCCTCATGGCGACCGCCAAGATCTGTCTGAAGACCATGGCGCATATCGAGCGCCCGGCCATCGCCGCCATGTGGCCGACCATGCGGGGCGAGAGCATCGTCCTCGACGTGGGCGCCACCATCGGCACAGATGCCGGGCATCTGGTCGATATGGCGATCATGGGCGCCGCCATGGCCCGCATCGTCTTCGATCTCCAGCGCCCGACCGTGGGCCTGCTCAACGTGGGCACCGAGGAGATCAAGGGAATCGAGGCCGTGAAGGAAGCCGGCCGCCTTCTCAAGGAAATGAACGCTCCCCATCTGGACTATCGCGGCTTCGTGGAAGGCGACGATATCGGCAAGGGCACGGTGGACGTGGTGGTGACGGAAGGATTCACAGGCAACATCGCCCTGAAGACCGCCGAGGGCACCGCCAAGCAGATCGGTCAATACCTGCGCTCTGCCATGAGCCGCACCCTGATGGCGAAGATCGGCTATCTCTTCGCGAAACAGGCTTTTAACGCCTTGAGGGACAAGATGGACCCGCGCAAGGTCAACGGCGGAGTCTTCCTCGGTCTGGAAGGTGTCGTCGTGAAGAGCCACGGCGGCACGGACGATCTCGGTTTCGCCAGTGCCATCGACGTGGCCTATGACATGGCGCATTTTGAATTGATGAACACAATCCGGAGCATGCTGGAGCATGACTCGGTCAGCCATACGGCCTGAGGAAGCGCATCTTGAAACGCACCCGTTCCATCGTCCGCGGCGTCGGCTCCTATCTGCCGAAGCGTGTGGTCACGAACCAGGATCTCGAGAAGCAGGTGGAGACGTCGCACGAATGGATCGTGCAGCGCACCGGCATCGAGCAGCGCCACATCGCCGATGACAGCGAGACCACCTCCGTGCTCGGCATCAAAGCCGCCGAGGCGGCGCTGACTGACGCGGGCCTGAAGGCCGAAGACATCGACCTCATCGTCTGCGCCACCTCGACGCCGGACCATACCTTTCCGTCCACGGCCACGATGATCCAGAACGGCCTCGGCATCACCCACGGCGCTGCCTTCGATCTTCAGGCTGTCTGCACCGGATTCGTCTATGCGGTGGCCACTGCCGACAAGTTCCTCCAGTCCGGCTCGCACAAGCGCGCGCTCGTTATCGGCGCCGAGACCTTTTCGCGCATCCTCGACTGGAACGACCGCACCACCTGTGTGCTTTTCGGAGATGGCGCGGGCGCCATCGTGCTGGAGGCTCAGGAAGGCGAGGGCACCTCGACCGACCGCGGCGTCCTGAGTTCCCACCTGCGCTCCGACGGGCGCTACCGGGACAAGCTCTATGTGGATGGCGGCCCGGGCTCCACGAAGACGACCGGCGTTCTCAAGATGGAGGGCCGCGAGGTTTTCAAGTTCGCGGTCGGCATGGTCGCGGACGTGGTGCGGGACGCCTTCGATTCGACAGGGACGAGCGCAGAGGAGCTGAAGTGGTTCGTGCCGCATCAGGCCAACAAGCGCATCATCACCGCGAGCGCCGAGAAGTTGGGCATCGCGCCCGAGAAGGTTGTGATCACCGTCAACAAGCACGGCAACACCTCGGCTGCATCAATCCCTCTGGCGCTCGACGCGGCATGCAAGGACGGGCGCATCCAGAAGCGTGATCTCGTGATGATCGAGGCCATCGGGGGTGGTTTCACCTGGGGCAGCGCCCTTATTCGTTGGTAATCACTGCGCTGCGACAGGCGGTCTCCCAAAAGGGTGATTTCTCTTTTGGGCCCGTTACCCTAGACCATCTGGCCTATGTGGATTTCCTTGACGTTGCCTGTAAGGTTGACCATACGGACCCATCTGCATAGCGTCTTAAGCGCTTGAAACACCAAAGAACTCATTCTGTTCGGGGAGCTCAATGGCTGGCAAAACTGTGACAAGGGCGGACCTGAGCGAGGCCGTTTACCAGAAGGTCGGTCTCTCGCGGACCGAATCGGCGGAACTAGTGGAACGGGTCCTGGCCGAGATCTGCGACAGCCTTGCAGCCGGCAAGACCGTGAAGCTGTCCTCGTTCGGTTCCTTCGTGGTGCGCAGCAAAGGCGAGCGCGTCGGCCGCAACCCGAAGACCGGCGTCGAAGTGCCCATCGACCCGCGCCGGGTCATGGTGTTCAAGCCATCCAATGTGCTCAAGGCCTATATCAACGGCGAGATCATCGAGGGCGAGGACTAGTCGCGCGATGGCAGGAGGCGCCTTGGACAAGAGCCCTGACGCGTTCCGCACCATCAGCGAAGTTGCGGAAGACCTCGACCTGCCGCAGCACGTCCTGCGATTCTGGGAAACACGCTTCAACCACATCAAGCCGCTCAAGCGCGGCGGCGGTCGGCGCTATTATCGCCCGGACGACGTGGATCTGCTCAAGGGCATTCGGCATCTCCTCTACGGCGAAGGCTATACGATCAAGGGCGTCCAGCGCATCCTGAAGGAGGAGGGTGTCCGTTTCGTCCAGGCCGTGGGTCGAGGCGAAGAAAGCGTAGCCGCGCCGCGCCATGAGCCTCAGGATGCCCACCAGGCCGAGGATGACGACCGGCTCGCCCCGCTCGATGACGAGGCCGACACCCACGCACCGGACCATGCCTTTTCCGAGGATGCTCTTCAAAAGCTTCAAGGCGCCTTGGACGACCTGATCGAATGCGACCGGGTGCTCCGTTCCCTGAAAGCCCCGAGCGAGCCTGTTTCCGCTGAATGAGCCGGCACGGAACGGCCCGGCTCATTACCTTCGGGGAGCCTGAAACAACCGGATTGCAAAGTTTTCGGGACCTTCGCGAAAATGGTTGAACGGAACGCTTGACAGGGGTCGGGGTGCCGCTTAAACCGCACCCACTCACCGCTTCGGCGGTCCAATGCGCGGGCGTAGCTCAGTTGGTTAGAGTGCCGGCCTGTCACGCCGGAGGTCGCGGGTTCGAGCCCCGTCGCCCGCGCCACTTATCCCCTGCAAAGTCAAATAGTTAAACTGGAAACGACAGCTTCACCGCAGGCGAAGCGTAGCGCCTTTTCGCGGCTTATCGCACTTTTCCTCTGTCTCAAGCACCGAGCGCGGTTCGGGTGCGCGCGATGCAAGGGCAGTAAGGCGTTCCGCCATGTCCGCATCCAGGTACTTTCCGAGCTCCTTCAGTTGGGTTGCCCACCTCACCAGCCCGCTCTTCCATTCCTCGGACACGTGGTAATTGGTCCCTCCGCGCTCCGACGGCCAGGACCTTTCCGATTGTTTCCTTGATCCAGGGCACCTAAAATCGGGGCAGAGCAGCGATTCAGGCCAAGCTTGACGAGGTTATTAGGGTCAAAGCCGAATCCGCCGGAAATCAAGCCCAGGATCGCGCTAGCCCCTGGGCTGCCAAGGCTGCGGATAAAGCCACATCTCAGTTTGGAATGGTTCTTTTTGCGGCAGTGCAAACACTTGTCAGGGCAGGGGATCTCGGATAAGCCTCCCCGCACAAACCGCCGTTTGTCGCAGGACCTTTATTTGGGCGTTTCTGTGGCTTAAATGCGTGGCATGTCGCCGGCCTTTCCAGCCGCGCTCCGTTCCTTCTAGGTGTCGTATGACGAATCTTCTCGCCGACTACCTGCCTCTCGTAATCTTCATCGGCGTGTCTCTCCTGATCGGGGTGGCGCTGCTCGTGGCCCCGTTCCTGGTGGCCTACAGCAAGCCCGACTCGGAGAAGCTTTCGGCCTACGAGTGCGGGTTCAATGCCTTTGACGACGCACGCATGAAATTCGACGTGCGCTTCTATCTGGTCGCCATCCTCTTCATCATCTTCGATCTGGAAGTGGCGTTCCTGTTCCCCTGGGCAATCACGTTCGGGAACCTGGGCTGGTTCGGCTTTATTTCAATGATGATCTTCCTGGGCGTCCTGACGGTCGGTTTCGTCTATGAGTGGAAGAAGGGAGCCCTGGAATGGGATTGATCTCCGAGAACGCCTCGACCCTCGTGGCTCCCGCACCTCGCGGGATCATCGACCCGAATACGGGAAAGCCGGTCGGCTCCACTGACCCCTATTTCGTTTCCATCAACGACGAGTTGTCCGACAAGGGCTTCCTCGTCACTTCCACTGAAGACCTCATCACCTGGGCGCGCACCGGCTCGCTCATGTGGATGACCTTCGGCTTGGCCTGCTGCGCGGTCGAGATGATGCAGATGTCCATGCCTCGCTACGATGTCGAGCGTTTCGGCTTTGCGCCCCGCGCCTCGCCGCGCCAGTCGGACGTGATGATCGTCGCCGGCACGCTGACCAACAAGATGGCTCCGGCTCTGCGCAAGGTCTACGACCAGATGCCCGAGCCCCGCTATGTCATCTCCATGGGCTCCTGCGCCAATGGCGGCGGCTATTACCATTATTCCTACTCGGTGGTTCGTGGGTGCGACCGTATCGTTCCCGTGGATATCTATGTGCCTGGTTGCCCTCCGACGGCTGAAGCGCTCCTCTACGGCGTGCTGCTTCTCCAGAAGAAGATCCGCCGCACAGGCACCATCGAGCGCTGAGCAAGGGTCATTTCATGAGTGCTGACCTCCAAGTCCTGAGCGATCACATCGCCGCGTCCCTCGGTGACGCGATCGAGGATCGCGCCATCTCTTATGGCGAGCTGACCCTGGTCGCTCGCCGGGACGATATCGTGCGCGTGATCGCCTTCCTGCGGGACGACCCGCAGTGCCGTTTCGTCTGCTTCATCGATATCTGCGGAGCGGATTATCCGGCCCGCGAGAAGCGCTTCGATGTGGTGTACCATCTGCTGTCGCCGTACCAGAATACCCGCATCCGCGTGAAGGTGCAGACGGACGAGGTCACCCCTGTCCCCTCGCTCATCGGCCTTTTCCCGGCGGCCAACTGGTTCGAGCGTGAGACGTATGATCTTTACGGCGTCCTGTTCTCGGGCCATCCGGACCTGCGTCGTCTGCTGACCGATTATGGCTTCGAAGGTCATCCGCTCCGCAAGGACTTCCCGATGACCGGCTATGTCGAGGTTCGCTACGACGACGGCCAGGGCCGCGTGGTCTACGAGCCCGTGAAGCTCAACCAGGAATTCCGCAACTTCGACTTCCTCTCTCCCTGGGAAGGCACGGATTACGTGCTGCCCGGCGATGAGAAGGCCAAGGCATAAGGCGGAAAGGGCGACCCATGGGCGAGCATAACATCCGCAACTTCACCATCAATTTCGGTCCGCAGCATCCGGCAGCGCACGGTGTGCTGCGCCTCGTGCTAGAGCTCGACGGAGAGATCGTCGAGCGCGTCGATCCGCATATCGGCCTGCTTCATCGCGGCACCGAGAAGCTGATCGAGTACAAGACCTACGTTCAGGCAAATCCCTATTTCGACCGGCTCGACTATGTCGCGCCGATGAACCAGGAACATGCCTATTGCATGGCTGTCGAGAAGCTTCTCGGCATCGCAGTGCCGCGCCGCGCGCAGCTGATCCGCGTTCTCTATTCCGAGATCGGGCGCCTGCTTTCTCACCTCCTCAACGTGACGACGCAGGCCATGGACGTCGGCGCCCTCACGCCGCCACTCTGGGGCTTCGAGGAGCGCGAGAAGCTCATGATCTTCTATGAGCGCGTCTCAGGCTCGCGCATGCACGCCAACTATTTCCGCCCCGGCGGCGTGAGCATGGACATCCAGCCCGAGCTGATCGACGACATCGAAGCATTCTGCGATCCGTTCCTGACGGTGCTGGACGATCTCGATACTCTCGTCATGGGCAGCCGCATCTTCAAGCAGCGCAATGTCGATATCGGCGTACTCACGCTCGATGATTGCTGGAAGTGGGGCTTCTCGGGTCCTATCGTCCGCAGTTGCGGTGTCGCGTGGGACTTGCGCAAGTCTCAGCCCTACGAGTGCTACGAGGAAATGGAGTTCGACATTCCTGTCGGCCTCAACGGCGACAACTATGACCGTCAGGTCATCCGCATGGAAGAAATGCGCCAGTCCGTGCGCATCATGCGCCAGTGCCTCGACAAGCTGCGCGCGCCGGATGGGCAGGGGCCAGTAGCGACCCTCGATGGCAAGGTGGCTCCCCCGTCCCGCAAGGACATGAAGCGCTCCATGGAAGCGCTGATCCACCACTTCAAGCTCTACACGGAAGGCTTCCACGTCCCGGCGGGCGAGGTCTATACCGCCGTGGAGGCCCCGAAGGGTGAGTTCGGCGTGTATCTGGTCTCGGACGGCACCAACAAGCCGTACCGCTGCCACGTCCGCGCTCCGGGATTCGCTCACCTGCAGGGCATGGATTTCATGTGCCGCGGCCACATGCTGGCCGACGTCGCAGGCATTCTCGGCTCCATCGACATCGTGTTCGGTGAAGTGGATAGGTAAGTTTTTAAACCGCGCCCGGTCTCGGGCACGGCATCGCGCCGCAAGGCGTGTTGAACGAGTTCAAGTCGTGGATGGCCGGGCAAGACCCGGCCATGGCGATGAGGAGAAGAGTTAAATGGCCGTTCGTAAGCTCGCGCCTGAAGAGTTGCAGCCGAAAAGCTTCGTGTTCTCCGCTGAGACCGAGGCTTTCGCAGAACAGCAGATCGCCAAGTACCCGTCCGACCGACAGGCTTCGGCGGTGATCGCGCTGTTGTGGAAGGCGCAGGAACAGGCCGGCGGCTGGTTGCCCCGCAAGGCCATCGAAGCCGTGGCCGCCCGTCTGGACATGCCCGACATCCGCGTGATGGAAGTGGCGACCTTCTACACGATGTTCAACCTCGAGCCGGTTGGAAAGCATTTCATCCAGTTCTGCGGCACCACTCCTTGCGTGCTGCGCGGCGCGGGCGACATCAAGAAGGTTCTTGAAAAGCGCATCGGCGAGCAGAACCACGTCACCGCCGACGGCAAGTTCTCGTGGCTCGAAGTCGAGTGCCTGGGCGCCTGTTCCAATGCGCCGATGGTGCAGATCAACGACGATTACTACGAGGACCTGACACCTGAGAATTTCGAGAAGCTTCTCGACGATCTCGCGGCAGGCCGTCCAGTCAAGACCGGTTCGCAGATCGGCCGTAACCGCTCCGAGCCTTTCGAGGCCGTGAACACCCTTCTGGATCCGGCGCTTTACGACGGTTCCGTGGTCGGCGCATGGCGTAAGCGCTTCGAGGAGCAGGCCAAGCCCGCCGAGACCGGTGAGGCCCATGCCGCGACCGCGAGCGTGCCAGGAGAGGTCAAGGCTGCGAAGCCCACGGCAGGCCGCGCCATCGAGAGCGATGCCGCCGACACGCCGGCCAAGCGTGCCAAGGAAGGCGAGGCTCCGATCAAGCCGGTCGACCAGAAGGAAGCCGCCGATCCGTCCCGCGCGACCAAGGTCGAGGCCAAGACGGAAGGTGCCGCTACGCCTGCGCCGCAGAGCGGCAAATCCTATGTGACGACGCCGGGTGAGGGTGCTACTCCGGCAAGCCCCACGACGCCGGAAGCCGGGACGCCTCCGTCCCAGGCCGAGACGCGCCGTGACGGCAGCGAGAGCAAGCCGGGCGTTGTTGTCGACAAAGACAACAAGACGTCCTGAGGGGAGTGAACGGGAATGCTTCAGGACAGAGATCGTATCTTCACTAACCTCTACGGCTTCCATTCGCCGGGGCTCCAGGCCGCCAAGATGCGCGGCGCTTGGGACGGAACCAAGTTCCTGCTCGAGAAGGGCCGCGACTGGATCATCGACGAGATGAAGGCGTCCGGTCTGCGTGGACGTGGCGGCGCGGGCTTCCCCACCGGCCTGAAATGGTCGTTCATGCCCAAGCAGTCGGATGGCCGTCCGCATTACCTTGTGGTCAATGCCGACGAGTCGGAGCCGGGTACCTGTAAGGACCGCGAGATCATGCGGAACGATCCGCATCTTCTCGTCGAAGGCTGCCTCCTGGCTTCCTTCGCCATGGGCGCTCACGCGGCCTATATCTACATTCGCGGCGAATACATCGCCGAGCGCCATGCGCTCCAGCGCGCGGTGGACGAGGCTTACGAGGCCGGTCTCATCGGCAAGAACAACATTCACGGCTATCCCTTCGACCTCTATGTCCACCACGGCGCAGGCGCTTACATCTGCGGCGAGGAGACGGCTCTCATCGAGAGCATGGAAGGCAAGAAGGGCATGCCCCGCATGAAGCCTCCGTTCCCGGCGAATATGGGCCTCTATGGCTGCCCGACGACGGTGAACAACGTGGAGTCGATTGCGGTCGCGGGCACCATCCTGCGTCGCGGCGCTTCCTGGTTCTCCAGCATCGGCCGTCCCAACAACGTCGGCACCAAGCTGTTCTGCGTGTCGGGCCACGTGAACAAGCCGTGCAACGTGGAAGAGGCCATGGGCCTGACCTTCCGCGAGTTGATCGACACCCATTGCGGCGGCATCCGGGGCGGCTGGGACAACCTGCTCGCCGTGATCCCCGGCGGTTCGTCGGTCCCTTGCGTGCCTGCCGACCAGATCATCGATGCGCCGATGGATTTCGACACCCTGCGCAACCTGCGCTCGGGTCTCGGCACCGCTGCCGTGATCGTCATGGACAAGTCCACCGACATCGTCCGCGCCATTGCCCGCATCTCGTACTTCTACAAGCACGAGAGCTGCGGCCAGTGCACGCCGTGCCGTGAGGGCACAGGCTGGATGTGGCGCGTGCTCAACCGCATGGCCGAGGGCCGCGCCCAGAAGCGCGAAATCGACATGCTGCTCGAAGTCTCGACCCAGATCGAAGGCCACACCATCTGCGCGCTCGGCGACGCGGCAGCATGGCCGGTCCAGGGTCTGATCCGCCACTTCCGTCACGAGATCGAGAAGCGGATTGACGACTACGCGGCGAACCCGCATTCAGAATCCGTCATGATCGCGGCGGAGTGAGATAGAGATGGCTAAAATCATCGTTGATGGCGTCGAGGTAGACGTCCCCGTCGAATTCACGCTGCTCCAGGCCGCCGAGGCCGCGGGCGCGGAAGTTCCGCGCTTCTGCTACCACGAGCGCCTTTCGATCGCCGGCAATTGCCGCATGTGCCTCGTCGAGGTGAAGGGCGCGCCGAAGCCGGTCGCATCCTGCGCCTGGGGCGTGCGCGATTGCCGTCCGGGCCCGAACGGCGAGCCGCCGGAAATCTCCACCAAGTCGCCGACCGTAAAGAAGGCGCGCGAAGGTGTGATGGAGTTCCTGCTCATCAACCACCCGCTCGATTGCCCGATCTGCGACCAGGGCGGCCAGTGCGACCTGCAGGACCAGGCCATGGCCTACGGCGTCGATACCAGCCGTTACCATGAGAACAAGCGCGCGGTGACCGACAAGTATCTCGGCCCACTGGTGCGCACCTCCATGAACCGCTGCATCCACTGCACCCGCTGCGTGCGCTTCACCGACGAGGTGGCGGGCGTGCCGGATATGGGTGCCCTGTGGCGCGGCGAGGACATGGAGATCACGAGCTATCTCGAGCGGGCGCTCGGATCCGAACTTCAGGCCAACATCGCGGATCTTTGCCCGGTCGGCGCGCTTACCCATAAGCCCGAATCCTTCCACTTCCGTCCGTGGGAGCTCACCAAGACCGATTCCGTCGACGTGATGGATGCGGTCGGCTCCGCGATCCGCGTCGATTCCCGTGGCCGCGAGGTCATGCGCATCTTGCCGCGCGTGAACGAAGCGGTGAACGAGGAGTGGATCACTGACAAGACACGCCAGATCGTCGATGGCCTGCGCCTCCAGCGTCTCGACCGGCCCTTCGTGCGTGAGAATGGCCGCCTGCGCCCGGCCTCCTGGCAGGAAGCGTTCGGCGCCATTGCCAAAAAGGTGAAGGGTACTTCGCCCCAGAAGATTGGCGCCATCGTCGGCGATCTTGCTGCGGTCGAAGAGATGTTCGCTCTGAAGCTTCTCATGGAAAGCCTCGGCGTGAAGAATGTCGATGCCCGCCAGGACGGCACGGTGCTGTCGCCTGCCTACGGCCGTGGCTCCTACCTCTTCAACTCCACCATCGCCGGCATCGAGGATGCGGACGCGATCCTGATCGTGGGCTCCAACCCGCGCATCGAGGCCTCGCTCGTCAATGTGCGCATCCGCAAGCGTTGGCGCGTGGCTCCGCCGCCGATCGCTCTGATCGGCGAGCATGCCGACCTGACCTACCCCTATGATTATCTCGGCGCCGGTTCTGAAACCCTGGCCGAGCTCGTTGCCGGCCGCCACAGCTTCATCGAGAAGCTGAAGGGCGCCGAGCGTCCGCTGATCATCGTGGGGCAGGGCGCTCTCTCGCGTCCGGATGGCCTCGCAATCCTCTCCGCGGTGGCGCAGCTTGCCCGCGACGTGAATGCGGTCACGGATAACTGGAACGGTCTCTCGGTTCTCCACACCGCCGCCGCCCGCGTCGGCGCGCTCGATCTCGGCCTCGTGCCGGGTGAGGGCGGCCTGACCGCTCAGCAGATGGCGCAGGGTGGTGTCGAGGTACTGTTCAACCTCGGCGCCGACGAAATCGACATCGCTCCTGGCGCCTTCGTGATATACCAAGGCACCCATGGTGACCGTGGCGCTCACCGCGCCGACGTGATCCTGCCCGGCGCGACCTACACGGAAAAGTCCGGCACCTACGTGAACACGGAAGGCCGGGTGCAGCTCGCCAACCGCGCAGCCTTCGCTCCGGGCGAAGCGCGTGAGGACTGGGCGATCCTGCGTGCCCTGTCCGATGTGCTGGGCCACCGCCTGCCGTTCGACTCGCTGAACGCCCTTCGTGCGAAGCTCTATGCGGCCCATTCGCATTTCGCTTCCATCGACAGGGTTCAGCCCGCCGATGGTGCAGCTGCGATCCAGGCTCTCGCCGGGATCGGCGGCGCACCGGGCCGCGAGGCGCTCATCAGCCCTGTGAAAGACTTTTATCTGACGAACCCCATTGCCCGCGCCTCCGGCGTCATGGCCGAGTGCTCCGCGCTCGCCCGTGAGCTGAAGCTCGAAGCGGCAGAATAAGAGGGAGGAGAGTACCGTGGAATTGGGAGACATCCTCCTTAGCTTTGCGATCATGGTGGGCAAGAGCCTGCTGATGCTCGTCGCACTGCTGATCTTCATCGCCTATGCGCTGTACGCCGACCGTAAGGTCTGGGCAGCAGTGCAGTTGCGCCGCGGCCCGAACGTGGTCGGTCCCTGGGGCCTGCTGCAATCCTTCGCGGATCTGCTCAAGTTTGTGCTCAAGGAGCCGATCATCCCGGCTCCTGCCAACAAGGGCATGTTCCTGCTGGCGCCCCTGGTGATGTGTACGCTGTCGCTCGCGGCCTGGGCGGTCATTCCGCTCAATGCCGGATGGGCGATTGCAGACATCAATGTGGGCATCCTCTACATCTTCGCGATCTCGTCGCTCGGCGTCTACGGCGTCCTCATGGGCGGCTGGGCTTCGAACTCGAAGTATCCCTTCCTCGGCGCGCTCCGCTCGGCGGCGCAAATGGTGTCCTACGAGGTCTCCATCGGCTTCGTCATCGTGACCGTGCTCATGTGCGCCGGAACGCTGAACCTTTCGGGTATCGTCGAGTCGCAGAACACCAGCCTCGGCATCCTGGGCTGGTACTGGCTGCCGCTCTTCCCGATGTTCGTGGTGTTCTTCATCTCGGCCATGGCCGAGACGAACCGCCCGCCCTTCGACCTGCCGGAAGCGGAATCGGAACTGGTGGCGGGCTACATGGTGGAATACTCCTCCACCCCGTACCTGCTGTTCATGCTCGGCGAATACGTGGCCATCATGACCATGTGCGCGCTCGGCACTATCCTGTTCCTCGGCGGCTGGCTGTCCCCGATCCCGTTCGCCCCCTTCACCTGGGTGCCTGGCGTGATCTGGTTCGTGCTGAAGGCGAGCTTCCTCTTCTTCCTCATCGCCATGGTGAAAGCCCTGGTGCCGCGCTACCGCTACGATCAGCTCATGCGCCTCGGCTGGAAGGTCTTCCTTCCGCTGTCGCTCGCCATGGTCGTCATCGTGGCAGGCGTGCTGATGGCGACCGGCAATGCGCCGGGCATGCGCTAAGGAGATCGACATGAAGATCGGTCAATTCTTCAACGCCCTTCTGCTCCGGGAATTCGTGGTGGGCTTCGCCCTCACCATGAAATACTTCTTCAAGCCGAAGGCGACGCTGAACTATCCGTTCGAGATGGGTCATCGCGGGCCGCGTTTCCGTGGCGAGCATGCTTTGCGCCGCTACCCGAACGGGGAAGAGCGCTGCATCGCATGCAAGCTCTGCGAGGCGATCTGCCCGGCGCAGGCCATCACCATCGAGGCCGGCCCGCGCCGCAACGACGGCACCCGCCGCACGACGCGCTACGACATCGACATGGTGAAGTGCATCTATTGCGGCATGTGCCAGGAGGCCTGCCCGGTGGACGCCATCGTGGAAGGTCCGAACCTGGAATTCTCCGTGGAGACCCGTGAGGAGCTCTACTACGACAAGGCCAAGCTTCTCGATAACGGGGAGCGCTGGGAGCGTGAGATCGCGCGCAACATCGCGAAGACCGCTCCTTATCGTTAAAGGATCCGGCCTGCACACGGGCAGGGGGCAAACATTCCCGGTGGGTTGTCCCCGCCGGGTCGGGATTTTATAGACAGGCCACCGGATTCGCCGGAGCCACGTCGGAAGGGGCCGCCTTTGGCGGCTTGAGTTTGAGCATGACGGTAACCGCCGCCTTCTTTTATCTGTTCGCGACGATCACAATCGCGTCCGGCTTCATGGTCATCGCCTCGCGCAATCCCGTGCAGTCGGTGCTCTTCCTGATCCTTGCCTTCGTCAACGCGGCGGGGCTGTTCCTGATGATGGGGGCGGAGTTCCTGGCGATGATCCTGATCATCGTCTATGTGGGCGCCGTCGCGGTTCTCTTCCTCTTCGTCGTCATGATGCTCGACGTGGACTTCGCGGCGCTCCGCCAGGGCTTCCTGCAATACCTGCCCATCGGCGGCCTTATCGGTCTCGTATTGCTGATCGAGCTGATCTTCGTGGTAAGCGCCTATGTGGTCGATCCCGGCCTCGTCCGTTCGCCCGCCGTGCCGATCCCGTCCCCGGACGTCATGACCAACACCGAGGCGCTCGGCCAGGTGCTCTACACCCGCTACTTCTATTTCTTCCAGGCGGCAGGCCTCATCCTCCTGGTGGCCATGATCGGCGCCATCGTGCTGACCCTGCGCGAGCGGGTGGGCGTGAGGCGCCAGGACATCACGAAGCAGAACGCCCGCACGCAGGAAACCGCCGTCGAGCTGCGGAAGGTTCCCTCCCGCCAGGGCATTTAAGGAGACACGTGATGGTTATCGGACTGGGCCATTATCTCACCGTCGCCGCCGTGCTCTTCACGCTCGGCGTGTTCGGCATCTTCGTAAACCGGAAGAACGTGATCGTCATCCTGATGTCGGTAGAGCTCATCTTGCTCGCCGTGAACATCAACATGGTGGCCTTCTCCACCCATCTGAACGACATCGTCGGCCAGGTCTTCGCCCTGCTGATCCTTACGGTCGCGGCGGCAGAGGCAGCCATCGGCCTTGCCATTCTGGTGGTCTTCTTCCGCAACCGCGGCTCCATCGCGGTTGAAGACATCAATACGATGAGGGGCTGAGCCCTAAAGGCGAAGTAAACGGAAATGTATCACGCAATCGTTTTCCTGCCGCTCGTCGGCTTCCTCATCGCAGGTCTCTTCGGACGCCTGATCGGACATCGTCCGTCCGAGATCATCACCACGGCGCTGCTCTTCGTCTGCGCGGTTCTGTCCTGGGTGTCTTTCATCACCGTCGGCTTCGGCGACGAGCCGATGCACCGGATTCAGGTGGCCCAGTGGATGTCCGTCGGCGACCTTCAGGTCGACTGGGCGTTCCGCATCGACACGCTCACCGCCATGATGCTGGTGGTGGTCAACACCGTGTCGGCGCTCGTGCACCTCTATTCCATCGGCTACATGCACGAGGATCCGCACCGCTCGCGCTTCTTTGCCTATCTGTCGCTCTTTACCTTCGCCATGCTCATGCTGGTAACGGCGGACAACCTCGTCCAGATGTTCTTCGGCTGGGAAGGCGTGGGTCTGGCAAGCTACCTGCTCATCGGCTTCTGGTATAAGAAGGACTCGGCCAACGCTGCCGCCATGAAAGCCTTCATCGTCAACCGCGTTGGCGATTTCGGCTTCCTGCTCGGCATCTTCACCCTGTTCGTGCTGTTCAACGGTGTGACCTTCGAGTCGATCTTCCCGCGCGTGGCCGAGTTCGAGAACGCCAAGTTCATGTTCCTCGGCATCGAGTGGCATGCCCTGACCATCGCCTGCCTGCTCCTCTTCATGGGCGCCATGGGCAAGTCGGCGCAGTTCCTGCTCCACACCTGGCTGCCGGACGCCATGGAAGGCCCGACACCGGTCTCCGCGCTCATCCACGCCGCCACCATGGTGACGGCCGGCGTGTTCATGGTCGCGCGCCTGTCGCCGGTCTTCGAATATGCTCCGTCTGCTCTGGCCTTCGTCACCGTCATCGGCGGCATCACGGCCTTCTTCGCCGCGACCGTGGGTCTGGTGCAGAACGACATCAAGCGCGTGATCGCGTACTCGACCTGCTCGCAGCTCGGCTACATGTTCGTGGGCCTGGGCGTGGGGGCATATGGCGCGGGTGTGTTCCACCTCTTCACGCACGCCTTCTTCAAGGCTCTGCTGTTCTTGGGCGCGGGCTCGGTGATCCATGCCATGCATCATGAGCAGGACATGCGCTATATGGGGCATCTGCGCCGGTACATCCCACTTACCACGTCGATGATGGCGATCGGCACGCTGGCGCTGACCGGCTTCCCATTCACCGCAGGCTACTACTCCAAGGATGCGATCATCGAAGCGGCCTTCGCGTCGCATAGCGCCGCCGGCAACTTCGCCTTCTTGGCGACGGTCGTCGCGGCCCTCATGACCTCGTTCTATTCCTGGCGTCTGTTCTTCATGACCTTCGAGGGCAATGCCCGCTGGTCGCACTCCGAGCATCACGCCCACGGCACCCATGAGGGCGCCGAGCACGACGTTCACAGCCACGATGTGGAGCCCGCCACCCATGCGGACCACGAGCATGGTCATCATGGCCATGGGGCTCATACGCCTCACGAGAGCCCGCTGGTGATGCTGATCCCGTTGATCGTGCTCGCCATCGGCGCAGTCGTTGCCGGCGTGGTCTTCCACGGCGCCTTCATCGGCGAGGGCTACCAGGAGTTCTGGAAGGGCGCGATCTACACCCGCCCGGACAACCACATCCTGGAAGAAATGCACCATCTCCCGGGCTGGGTGCCGCTGCTCCCGACCGTCATGATGATCCTCGGCTTCGTGCTCGCCGTGTACATGTACATCGTCGATACCAAGCAGCCTGTGCGGATCGCGGCGGATCATCCGATCCTGTACCGCTTCCTGCTCAACAAGTGGTATTTCGACGAGCTCTACGACGCGATCTTCGTCCGTCCCGCCATGGCTATCGGCCGCTTCTTCTGGCGCACAGGTGACCAGAAGATCATCGATGGTCTCGGGCCTGACGGCATCTCGGCCCGCGTTCTCGACGTGACGCGCGGCGCGGTTCGTATTCAGACCGGCTATGTCTATCACTACGCCTTCGCGATGCTGATCGGCGTTGCGGCTCTCGTGACCTTCTATCTTTTCAGGGGAGCCCACTGATGTTTGGCTTCGGCATCCTCTCCGGCCTGCTCATCCTGCCCCTCGTCGGCGCGGCCTTCATTCTGACGCTGCGCAATGACAGCGAAGCGGCGCGCTCCAATGCCCGCTGGGCGGCGCTCGCCACCACTCTTGCGACCTTCGTCCTCTCGCTTGTCGCCTGGGGCCGGTTCGATACGGCCTCGGCCAGCTTCCAGCTGGTTGAGGTTCACCCCTGGCTTGCGGAGAACATCCGGTTCAAGCTCGGCGTCGACGGCTTCTCCATGCCGCTCATCCTGCTCACCACATTCCTGATGCCCTTCTGCATCCTGGCCTCGTGGGATTCCATCGAGCATCGGGTGAAGGAATATTTCGTCGCGTTCCTTGTGCTCGAGACCACGATGATCGGCGTGTTCTGCGCGCTCGACCTCGTGCTGTTCTACCTGTTCTTCGAAGCAGGCCTCATTCCGATGTTCCTCATCATCGGCATCTGGGGCGGCAAGCGGCGCATCTACGCCAGCTTCAAGTTCTTCCTCTACACGCTTCTCGGCTCGGTGCTGATGCTCCTCGCCATCATGGCCATGTACTGGCAGGCTGGCACCACGGACATCCCGACGCTGCTCGCGTTCGACTTCCCGTCCAACCTGCAGACCTGGCTATGGCTCGCCTTCTTTGCCTCCTTCGCGGTGAAGATGCCCATGTGGCCGGTCCATACCTGGCTGCCGGACGCACACGTGGAAGCGCCGACGGCGGGCTCGGTCATCCTGGCAGGCGTGCTCCTGAAGATGGGCGGCTACGGCTTCATCCGAGTCTCGCTGCCGATGTTCCCGGATGCGTCGCTCTACTTCGCGCCCTTCGTGTTCGCCCTGTCGGTGATCGCGATCATCTACACGTCGCTCGTCGCCCTCATGCAGGAGGACATCAAGAAGCTCATCGCCTACTCGTCGGTGGCGCATATGGGCTTCGTGACCATGGGCCTGTTCAGCATGAACGAGCAGGGCATCCAGGGCGCCATGTTCACAATGATCTCTCACGGCCTCATCTCCGGCGCGCTCTTCCTCTGCGTCGGCGTTATCTACGACCGGATGCATACCCGCGAGATCAAGGCCTATGGCGGCCTCGTGAACCGCATGCCCATGTATGCGGTGGTGTTCCTGATCCTCACCATGGCCAACGTGGCGCTTCCGGGCACTTCGGGCTTCATCGGCGAGTTCCTGACGCTCATGGGCGCTTTCCGCTCGAACACCTGGGTGGCGTTCTTCGCGACTTCAGGCGTGATCCTGTCGGCGGCCTATGCGCTCTGGCTCTACCGCCGCGTGGTCTATGGAGAGCTCGACAAGCCGGCTCTCCAGGGCATCACGGATCTGAACCGCCGCGAGATCATCACCTTCGTGCCGCTCGTCCTGCTCATCATCTATTACGGCGTGCAGCCCGGTCCGATCCTCGACGCCTTCGCCGCGCCGACGGATGCGCTCATGCAGAATGTCCAGGCCGCGCTCGCAACCGTGAAAACGGCGGCCGTTGCCGCTCACTGAGGTCAAGATGAATACCGCCCTCACCATTCCCGCTTTCGGACCCGTCCTGCCGGAGATCATCCTGGCCGCCGGCGCTCTTGTCCTCATCCTGTTCGGCGCGATCCGTGGCGAGCGTTCCGGCGAGTCGATGAACTTCATCGCTCTGGCTCTTCTGGCCGTCGCCTTCGTGGCGGTGCTGATGCTGCCGTCCGAGCGCGTCGAGACCATGAGCGGCTCGTTCGTGATCGACGGCTTCGCCAAGTTCATGAAGTCGCTGATCCTGCTGGCCTCCGCCGGCGGTGTGATCCTCTCCATGGATTACATGCGCCGCGAGGGAATCCAGCGCTTCGAGTATCCGATCCTCATCGTGCTCTCGACCATCGGCATGATGATGGTAACCTCGGCCAACGACCTGATCGCCCTCTATCTCGGTCTCGAGCTGCTCTCGCTGTCGTCCTACGTGATCGCTGCCTTTGACCGTGATAACGTGCGTTCCACCGAAGCAGGCCTGAAGTATTTCGTGCTCGGTGCATTGTCCTCTGGCATGCTGCTTTACGGTGCGTCGCTGGTTTACGGCTTTACGGGCAGCGTATCCTTCCCGACCATCGCGGGCGTGCTCCAGGGCAACAACGTGGGCATCGGTGCCATCGTCGGACTCGTCTTCGTGGCAGCCGGTATCGCCTTCAAGATCTCCGCCGTGCCGTTCCACATGTGGACGCCCGACGTCTATGAAGGCTCGCCGACCCCGGTCACGGCTTTCTTCGCCGCCGCTCCCAAGATGGCCGGCATGGCCATGGCGACCCGCGTTTTCATCGATGCGTTCCCCAACATCGTCGACCAGTGGCAGCAGATTATCGTTTTCATCTCGATCGCCTCCATGGCGCTCGGCTCCTTCGCCGCGATCGGCCAGCGTAATATCAAGCGCCTGATGGCCTATTCCTCCATCGGTAACGTGGGCTATGCGCTCATCGGCCTTGCCGCCGGCACGGTCGAGGGCGTTCAGGGTGTGATCGTCTACATGGCGATCTACCTCGCCATGACGCTGGGCTCCTTCGCCGTCATCCTCGGCCTTCGCCGCGGCAAGGTGATGTACGAGAATGTCGAGGACCTGTCGGGCCTCGCCCGCACGCATCCGGTTCTCGCCTTCTGCTTGGCAATGATGATGTTCTCGCTGGCGGGCATTCCGCCGCTCGCCGGCTTCTTCGCCAAGTTCCAGGTGTTCACTGCCGCCATTGAGGCGAACCTCGTCGCTCTCGCCGTCATCGGCGTGGTGACCAGCGTGATCGGCGCCTACTATTATCTGCGCATCGTGAAGGTGATGTACTTCGATGAGGCCGGCGCCGGCTATGACGCCATGCCTGCCGGTGTGAAGCTGGTGCTCGCGGTCAGCAGCATCTTCGTGGTCCTGTTCGGCATCGTTCCGGCACCACTCGTATCGGCTGCGGGTGCTGCAGCGCGTTCGCTGTTCTGATCGTGCAGCTGTCGTCCGACGCCGAGTCCGCCGGTTATCGCCTCGTCTCCCTTGAGGCGACGGACTCGACGAACGACGACTGCCTGCAGGCCGCCCGCGCGGGAGATCCAGGTCAGCTCTGGATCACCGCTGCGGAGCAACGGGCGGGCAGGGGGCGGCATGGCCGACAATGGTCTTCGCCCCAGGGAAACCTCTATGCCAGCCTTCTGCTGATCGACCCCTGCGAGGTGCAGTTYGCGCCTCAACTCGGGTTCGTGGCGGGGCTTGCGCTGCATGAGGCGGTCGAACAGGTCATCGGGCTCGGTGCTCCGCGCCTGTCGCTCAAATGGCCGAACGATCTTCTTTTCGACGGCGCCAAACTCTCCGGGCTTCTGCTAGAGGGTCACCGGTTGGATGGCGGCAGGCTCGCGATCATCATCGGCTTCGGCGTCAACGTCGCCTTCGCGCCCACCGGCACGCCCTATCCCGCAGTCGCTCTTCAGGCGATCAAGCCGGGCTTGCCACGGGAAGATATGCTCAACGCCTTGTCTTCGAGCTTTGCCCGCACATTTTCAGCCTGGCGCAATGCGACGCGTCTCAATCCTTCCGATCCGTTCGGGGCCATTCGGCGCCTATGGCTCGAGCGAGCCGCCGGAATCGGCCAGGAGGTGACGCTTCGTCTGCCTTCGGGTGAGAAGAAGGGCATCTTCGAGGGACTGGATCGCTTCGGACGCCTGCAATTGAAGAGCTCTTCGGACACGGAACTCATCGATGCGGGCGATCTTTATTTTCCTAATTTTCGACATGATACGGCCAAGCCCTAAGGCTGGCATGACAAGGTCTTGATCAAGTATGACTTCCTCCCAGGACGAACTGGTATTTCTGCCCCTCGGCGGGCTCGGCGAAATCGGCATGAACGCCGCGCTTTACGGCTTCGGCCCCGAAAAGGATCGGAAATGGATCCTTGTCGATTGCGGCATGGGCTTTGGCGGCGAGGAGCAACTGCCCGGCATCGACGTCGTCTATCCGGATATGCGCTTCATCGAGAAGCAGCGGCACAATCTGCTCGGCATCTTCATCACCCACGCGCATGAAGATCACATCGGCGCCCTCGTGGAGATGTGGCCGCGCCTGGAAGCGCCGGTCTACGCCACGAAGTTCGCCATCGGCCTCCTCGAAACCCGCCGCCTGTCCGAAGCCGGTGCGCCGAAGATCGATCTCAACGAAATCGCAACCGGACAGCGCCTGAAGCTCGGTCCGTTCGAGATCGAATATGTGCCGGTCGCCCACTCGATTCCTGAATCGAACGCCCTCGCCATTCGTACGCCGCAAGGTCTCGTTGTGCATACGGGCGACTGGAAGCTCGATCCGACGCCCTATCTCGGCAGCCTCACCTCCGAGGAAACCTTCCGCGCTCTGGGCGAAGAGGGCGTTCTTGCGCTCATCTGCGATTCCACCAACGTCGTCCGCGAAGGCGTGAGCCCGAGCGAGGCCGATGTAGCGAGGAACCTTGCACAGATCATCAAGGACGCGCCGCATCGCATAGCGGTCACCACATTCGCATCCAATGTCGCGCGCATCCGCTCCGTCGCGGAAGCGGCTCGCGAATGCGGACGCGAGGTTGTTGTCGTTGGACGCGCTATGGACCGCGTGGTCGAGGTGGCGAAAGAATGCGGCTTCCTCGATGGGTTGCCGGAATTCCGCTCGGCCGAGAATTACGGCTATCTGCCGCGTGACAAGGTCGTCGCCATTCTCACCGGCTCGCAGGGTGAGCCCCGCGCGGCGCTCGCGCGCATCGCAGCCGACGAGCATCCCGACATTACCCTCACCGCCGGCGACCGGGTGGTGTTCTCGTCCCGTGCCATTCCCGGCAACGAGAAGTCCGTCGGCTCCATAATCAACAGCCTGATCGAGCAGGGCGTCGAGGTCATCACCGACCGCACGGAGCTGGTGCACGTGTCCGGCCATCCGCGGCGCGGCGAGCTGGCACAGATGTATGAATGGACGAAGCCGCGCATTGCGATTCCCGCCCATGGCGAACCGCTGCATCTGGCAGAGCATGCCAAGTTTGCGCGCCAACAGGGTGTGCTGGAGGTGGTGCGGGCCAAGAACGGAACGCTGGTGCGTCTGGCGCCCGGCAAGGCCGAGATCATCGACACCATTCCCGCGGGCCGCCTCTATCGGGACGGCAACATCGTCATCCCTGCAGGTGAGCGCGCTCTTCCTGAGCGCCGCAAACTCGCCTTCGCAGGTATCGTGACGGTTGCCATTGCCATCAATTCCAAAGGCGAGATCGCCGGCGATCCTGTGGTGGATGTGATGGGTCTGCCGGAGAAAAACAGACAGGGGCGGGATCTCACCGATATCGTCGCCGATACCGTGGCTGACCTGCTCGATGGATTGTCCAGCGCCAAGCGCCGCGATCCCGATGCTGTCGAGAATGCCGTTCACAGAGCAGTCCGCGCTGCAGTCAATCAGGAATGGGGCAAGAAGCCCGCCTGTCATGTGCTCGTGATCGAGGTATAAGGCATTCAAGGTTTCGTCGGAGAGGTCTCATATGCTCGGTCGCTTGAACCATGTCGCCATTGCCGTTCGCGATATCGCGGCGGCGTCCAATCTTTATCGCGGTACCCTCGGCGCTCAGGTGTCCGAGCCGGAGGCGCTGGAGGAGCATGGGGTGACGGTGGTGTTCATCACGCTGCCGAACACCAAGATCGAGCTGCTGGAGCCTCTCGGCGCGGATTCACCCATCGCCAGGTTCCTGGAGAAAAACCCCGACGGCGGCATGCATCACATCTGCTACGAGGTGGACGACATCTTCGCGGCGCGGGACCGGCTTGTGAATTCCGGGGCCAGAGTTCTGGGGAATGGCGAGCCGAAGATCGGTGCCCATGGAAAGCCCGTGCTTTTCCTGCACCCGAAGGATTTCAACGGCACCCTCATCGAACTTGAGCAAACCTGAGGACAAGCTGTTGATCAACCTTGTAAAACGTCTGTCCTCTTCGCTCTGGTCCACGCTTGCCGTCGTCGTCGTGATTTCGGCGGTTGCGGTTGCCATCACGGTGCAATTCTTCAGCCTTCGGATCAGCGGCGGCCTCGCGCTCTATTTCGTGATCTGGTGGATCCTGCTCTTTGCCATCCTGCCTTTCGGAATCCGCAGCCAGGTGGAAAGCGGAGATGTCGTGGCCGGCAGCGAGCCCGGAGCACCGACCGCCCCAGCGCTTCAGGAAAAGGCCATCTGGACCACGCTCGTCTCATCCGTGGTCCTTATCCTCGTGGCAGCCATGTTTCCGCTGGCAGGGCTTTGAGCGTCACGCTGCCTCCGACAGGCTGCCTAGCGAATGGATCGTGCTGGAAAGGCTATCCCAGGTGCGAGAGCTGCTCGAGAAGCCCGAGGAGATGGCGCTGGAACAGCCGGCGAAGCTTAACGGCTTCGGTTCCCTGGAGGTTTTGCGTCACCATTTCAGGCGCCGCTTGAAGACAAGCCCCAGTGCCTATCGGACACGGTTCGGAAGGTGATTGCCGTAAGGGAAAAGATGAAATTGTCTCATCGAAAGGGTCCCCAAAAAGAAAAAGCAAGGCTTTCGCCTTGCTAAACTGCCTTTTGGCATTTGTTAATCCCCGGCTTTCTGGCGCCGTCGCATCTGGGCAACTTGGGATCGTGTTCCTCCCGAAACTCGGACCGCCACCTCTAACTTGGAAGGTATGAGGCGTTAGTGAAGTGTTTATAGTTCCCTTGCCTTGCGGTGTCACCTTTTTTGGGCACACCCTGATGCATTTTATGGCACTTAATGTATTGATCTTTGGTCTAATCCATCTCGTCGCAGGCCGGTTGGGACGATGGCAGCTTGTCTTTTCCTCGCAGCCTGTGTTGTGTGCTGGAAACGAGTCGTAACCCTCTGAGCGATACTGAAGGCGTCCTATGCGTTTGAGCCGCTATTTCCTTCCCATTCTCCGCGAGACGCCTAAAGAGGCGGAGATCGTCTCCCATCGCCTGATGCTGCGCGCCGGCATGATCCGCCAGGAATCGGCGGGCATCTATGCCTGGTTGCCTCTCGGCCTGAAGGTGCTCAACAAGATCAACGCCATCGTCCGCGAGGAGCAGAACCGCGCCGGCGCGGTGGAGCTGCTGATGCCGACGATCCAGTCGGCGGATCTGTGGCGTGAGTCGGGCCGTTACGACGCCTATGGCAAGGAAATGCTGCGCATCCAGGATCGGCACGAGCGCGAAATGCTGTTCGGTCCGACGAACGAGGAAATGATCACGGAGATTTTCCGGGGTTATGTGCGCTCCTACAAGGATCTGCCGCTGAACCTTTATCACATCCAGTGGAAGTTCCGCGACGAGGTGCGTCCGCGCTTCGGCGTCATGCGTTCGCGCGAGTTCCTTATGAAGGACGCCTATTCGTTCGATCTCGATCAGGCCGGCGCGGTTCATTCCTACAACAAGATGTTCGTGGCCTATCTGCGCACCTTCGCCCGCATGGGCCTGAAGGCGATTCCGATGCGCGCCGATACCGGCCCCATCGGCGGAAACCTGAGCCACGAGTTCATCATTCTCGCCTCCACGGGCGAGAGCGAAGTGTTCAGCCACGCGGACTATCTCGACTACGATATCCCGTCCGAGGACACAAATTTCGACGACATTCAGAGCCTCCAAGGCATCGTCGACAAGTGGACGTCGCTTTATGCCGCGACCTCGGAAATGCACGATGAAGCGGCTTTCAATGCCGTTCCCGAGGACAAGAAGATGTCCGCGCGCGGCATCGAGGTTGGCCACATCTTCTATTTTGGCACCAAATATTCCGAACCCATGGGTGCGAAGGTCATGGGACCGGACGGGCAGGAGAGGTCGGTCCACATGGGCTCATACGGCATCGGTCCGAGCCGTCTGATCGCCGCCATCATCGAGGCGAGCCACGACGAGAACGGTATCATCTGGCCAGAGGGTGTCGCGCCGTTCGACGTGGCGATCCTCAACCTCAAGGTCGGGGATTCCGGAACGGACGCGGCGAGCGAGCAGCTTTATCGCGAACTGACGGCCACTGGTCGCGACGTGCTCTATGATGATCGCGACGAGCGTCCGGGCGGCAAATTCGCCACCGCCGATCTCATCGGCGTGCCGTTGCAGATCCTCGTCGGACCCAAGGGTCTCGCCGAGGGCAAGGTGGAGCTGAAGAACCGCGCGACGGGCGAGCGTGAACTTCTTGCCCTCGAAGGAGTGGCAGCGCGGCTCGGAGCACATAAATAAGCTGTCATGAGCAAGACGGCACCGACAGGAACGAAACCCTTCTCCCTCTTCGAGTGGATGCTCGCCGGGCGCTACCTGCGCACGCGCCGTCGCGAGGGTTTCGTGTCGGTGATCGCCGGCTTCTCGTTTCTCGGCATCATGCTGGGCGTTGCGACGCTGATCGTGGTCCTCTCGGTCATGAACGGCTTCCGCAAGGAATTGCTCGACAAGATCGTGGGCATCAACGGCCACATCTTCGTGGCGCCCATCGAGAGTCCGCTGACCGATTATCCTGAAGTGGCGGCGCGCATCGCCGCCGTTCCAGGCGTGAAGCGGGCCATTCCCTTGGTGGAAGGGCAGGCCTTCGGCTCTTCTCAATATAACGGCAGCGGCGTTCTCGTGCGCGGCATTCGTGGCAATGACCTGCGCCAGATCGAACACATCGCCAACAATCTGCGCCAGGGTACGCTCGACAATTTCGAGGAAGGCGAGGGCGTTGCCATCGGTCGCCGCCTCGCTGAATCTCTCTCGATTCAGGCGGGCGATACGCTGACACTCATCACCCCACGCGGCGCCGCAACGCCTTTCGGCACAGCACCTCGTGTCAAAGGTTATCCGGTGAAGGCCGTGTTCGAGATCGGCATGTCCGAATTCGACAACACCTTCGTGTTCATGCCCCTGACGGAAGCGCAGAACTACTTCAATCGTCAGGGCGATGTGCCCCTGATCGAGGTTTATCTCGACAACGCCGACAGAGTGGATCAAGCCCGTGCGGCCATCGAAGAAGCGGCGCAAAGGCCGATCATGATGACCGACTGGCGCCAGCGCAACCGCACCTTCTTCGGCGCGCTGGAGGTCGAGCGCAACGTGATGTTCCTCATCCTCACGCTGATCGTGCTGGTGGCGGCGCTCAACATCATCTCCGGCCTCATCATGCTCGTTAAGGACAAGTCGGAGGACATCGCGATCCTGCGCACCATGGGCGCGACGCGCGGTTCGATCATGCGCATCTTCCTGATCACGGGTGCCTCCATCGGCGTGATCGGCACGCTCGCGGGCTTTGGGCTCGGACTGCTGATCGCCGCCAATGTTCAGTCCATACAGAACTTCTTGTCCTGGGCGACGAACTCGAACCTCTGGGATCCGACGCTGCGCTTCCTGAGCCAGATTCCGTCCGAGGTGAACCCGAGTGAAGTTGCGACCGTACTGGCGATGGCACTCGGGTTGTCGCTGCTGGCGACCCTTTATCCCTCTTGGCGGGCTGCGAAGCTCGATCCCGTCGAAGCGTTGCGGTACGGTTGATCATGGCGCCCGGACAAGCACAGCCTGCCCTTCACCTCTCCCAAGTCGAGCGTCGCTACCCTCAAGGAGACAGTCATCTCGAGGTTCTGCGCGGGGCAGATCTTGCGATCTGGCCCGGCGAAATCGTGGCGCTCATCGCTCCCTCCGGCACAGGCAAATCCACGCTGCTGCATCTGGCAGGCCTGCTTGAGAAGCCCGATGGCGGCGAGGTCTATGTGGGCGCGAAGCCGACTGCGCAGATGACGGACCAGGAGCGCACCCGCGTGCGCCGCGAGGAGCTGGGGTTTGTCTATCAGTTCCACCACCTGCTGCCCGAATTCTCCGCGCTCGAGAATGTGGTGATCCCCCAGCTCATTCGCGGCCTGCCGCGAGCGGAGGCTGAGGATCGCGCCACGCAGCTTCTGACCTTTCTAGGATTGGGCAAACGCCTCGTTCACCGCCCAGGAGAACTTTCCGGCGGTGAGCAGCAGCGTGTCGCCATCGCCCGCGCGGTGGCCAACGCACCGCGTCTCCTTCTGGCCGATGAGCCGACTGGCAATCTCGACCCGAACACCGCCGACCGGGTATTCCAGACGCTCGTCGCCATCGTGCGTGCCTCGCGCCTCGCCGCGCTCATCGCCACACACAACTTGGAACTCGCCGCCCGCATGGACCGCCGGGTGACGATCCGCGACGGGCTGATCGTCCAACTGCCGTAAGGCGGAGGCGTGGCATCTCCGGACTTGTGCCGTTGATCTATATCTTCGTTGCCACCCCACGGCCCTCATCCTGAGGAGCAGTCGTGAGGCTGCGTCTCGAAGGATCATCCAGCGATCCCTCACGATGAGGGCTATGGAGCAGATGGGGCCAAGAAGTGGATACCCGCAACAAGTGCGGCCACAACAGCACAGCCGGCGCTCCGTTATCTGGGCGTCTGTCGTCTCCGCTTGAAGAACAACTTCTCCACAGCCTTCCCCAGCTTTTCCTCCGAACCGCGGCAGGCACAGTTCCGTGCATTTTAAGGCTTTGTTGACTCCGTCCTCACCGCTCGATCCACAGCGGGTTTACAAGGAACATTTATCGAACATAATTGAACACATCAGGAACACGGAGGGCTTCACATGCTTCGCATTTTACTCGAAACCGCAGTCGAATTGACCTCTCTCGCTGTGTTTGGATCAGCCGTGGCGATCTGGGCACTGGTGCTTTTACCCATCGCATAATACCCGGAATTAACAAGCCGGACAGGCATGATTCACAGGAACCAAATCCTTTCGGGGTGACGTTAAGAACGTTGGCCAGAGAATCGTGGCAATATGCGCGCCATTCTTCGAGAAGAGTTTCATGGCACGCATTCTGCAAGACATCGGCTTCGTTCACCTGCATGTCCATTCCTCGTATTCGCTGCTCGAGGGGGCGCTGAAGATCGCGCAATTGCAGAAACTCGCAGCCGCCGACAAGCAGCCTGCGATTGCACTGACCGACACCAATAATCTCTTTGGCGCGCTCGAATTTTCAGAAAAGATGGCAGGCTCGGGCATCCAGCCCATCGCCGGAGTGCAACTATCCGTCTGCTTCGAGGAGGCGGATCCTGTGGCGCGGGTGGTGCCGCAACCCTCCAACATCGTGCTTCTGGCGCAGAACGAGGAGGGCTACCGCAATCTCATGCGCCTCGTGAGCCACGCCTATTTCGGCGTGCCGCTCGGCGAGTCTCCGAGTCTTGCCGCGCCCGTGCTGGACTCCCACAGCGAAGGGCTTATTGCGCTGACAGGCGGTTATTCAGGCCCGCTCGATTGCGCGCTCCGCAACGGTGGCCGACGGGAGCTCGCGCAGGCGAGGCTCGACATTCTTAAAGAGGCCTTCGGGCACCAGCTCTATGTGGAGATCCAGCGTCATCACCTCGACGAGGAGCGCCTGATCGAAGGCGAGTTGCTTGCGCTTGCCGATCGAAACGGCCTGCCGATCGTCGCTGCCAACGAGCCGTTCTTCTCGTCGCCAAAGGATTACGAGGCGCATGACGCGCTGCTCGCCATTGCGGAAGGGCAGCTCGTTTCAAACGACAACCGCCGTCGGCTCTCGGCGGATCATCACTTCAAGACGCGCCAGCAGATGATGGAGCTTTTCTCCGATCTCCCGGACGCGCTGCAGGCGAGTGTCGAGATCGCCATGCGCTGCTCGACACGCGTGAGAACCCGTAAGCCCATCCTCCCAAGTTTCGGCACTGGTCCGGAAGCTGCGAACTTGGATGAAGGCGAGGAGCTGCAGCGGCAGGCGGAAGAAGGATTGGCCAAGCGTCTCGCGGCGCATGGCACCGCACCGGGTGTGACGGAACAGGAATACCGCGACCGCCTTGCATTCGAGGTTGGCATCATCCGCAACATGAAGTTTCCCGGCTACTTCCTGATCGTGGCGGACTTCATCAAATGGGCGAAGGATCACGACATCCCGGTCGGGCCGGGCCGTGGTTCGGGCGCGGGCTCGCTGGTAGCATATGCACTCACCATCACCGATCTCGATCCCATCAGGTTCGGCCTGCTGTTCGAGCGCTTCCTCAATCCCGAACGCGTGTCGATGCCCGACTTCGATATCGATTTCTGCGTCGATGGCCGCGAACGCGTGATCGATTATGTGCAGAAGCGCTACGGCGAAGAGCAGGTCGCGCAGATTATCACCTTCGGTACGCTGCTTGCCCGAGGCGTTCTGCGCGACGTGGGTCGCGTGCTCGAAATGCCGTATGGCCAGGTGGACAAGCTCACCAAGCTCGTGCCGCAGAACCCGGCCAATCCGGTGACATTGGAACAGGCCATCGAAGGCGAGCCGAAATTGCAGGCAGCGCGCGATGAGGAGCCCGTCGTCAAGCGGATGCTCGACATCGCGCAAAAGCTTGAAGGTCTTCACCGCCACGCGTCCACGCACGCGGCGGGCGTGGTGATCGGCGACCGTCCGTTGCAGGAGCTGGTGCCGCTCTATCGAGACCCGAAAACCGGCATGCGCGTGACCCAGTACAACATGAAATGGGTCGAGCAGGCAGGCCTTGTGAAGTTCGACTTCCTCGGCCTGAAGACGCTCACCGTACTGCGCACAGCGGTCGATCTCATCAAGCGCAAGGACATTCACATCGATCTGTCGGCGCTGCCGCTCGATGACCGTAAGACCTACGAAATGCTCCAGCGCGGTGAAACGGTCGGCGTGTTCCAGGTGGAATCCGCGGGCATGCGAAAAGCGCTTGTCGAGATGGAAACTGACCGTTTCGAGGACATCATCGCGCTCGTGGCGCTCTACCGTCCGGGCCCGATGGCGAACATCCCGGTCTATTGCGCGCGCAAGCTCGGCAAGGACGAGCACAACAAGAGGGATTGGTATCCGCACGACAAGCTGGAACCGATCCTGCGCGAGACCTTCGGCATCATCGTTTACCAGGAGCAGGTGATGGAGGTGGCGAAGGTCCTCTCTGGCTACTCGCTCGGCGACGCGGATCTTCTGCGCCGCGCCATGGGTAAGAAGATCAAGTCCGAGATGGACGCACAGCGCGAACGCTTCGTTGCAGGCGCGAAGGAGGGCGGTCTCGACAAGTCGAAGGCCAACGAAATTTTCGACCTTCTCGCCAAGTTCGCGGATTACGGCTTCAATAAGAGTCACGCAGCGGCCTACGCGCTCGTCGCATTCCAGACCGCGTATCTGAAGGCGAATTTCCCGGTCGAGTTCATGGCCGCGTCCATGACGCTCGATCTCGACAACACTGACAAGCTGTCCGAATTCCGCCGCGAGGCGCAGCGCCTCGGCTTCAAGGTCATCCCGCCGTCCATCAACCGTTCGGGCGTGGTGTTCGACGTGGTCTATGACGCGGAAGGAACGGGCTCCATCCTCTATGCGCTCGCCGCTGTGAAGGGCGTTGGACGGCAGGCTATCGAGGCTGTCGTGGAGGCGCGCGGCGACGAGCCTTTCAAGGATCTCGCGGATTTCGCGCGGCGCATCAATCCGCGCATGATCAACAAGCGGACGCTGGAAAACCTCATCGCCGCCGGTGCTTTCGATGAATTGGAGCCGGATCGCGCGAAGGCCTGTGCTTCCATCGACGCCATGATGAGCCTCGCCCAGCAGGCGCATGAGGCAGCCAATGGCGGCATGGTTGATATGTTCGGCGGCATGGCGTCGGCGGATGTACAGCTGCGGATCGGACCTTACGAGCACTGGCCTGCAGCAGAGCGCCTGCAGCGCGAATACGATGCAGTCGGCTTCTTCTTGTCAGGCCATCCGCTCGATGAGTACGGCGATCTTCTCAAGAAGCTGCGCGTGCAGACCTGGGTGGATTTCTGTCGTTCGGTGAAGGCAGGCAATTCCGTCGGCAAGGTGGCTGCCACTATCCTCGACCGGCAGGAGCGCCGCACGAAGACCGGCAACAAGATGGGCATTCTTACTCTGTCCGATCAGACCGGGCAGTTCGAAGCGATCATCTTCTCGGAAGGCCTCGTGCGGCTGCGCGAGGTGCTGGAGCCGGGTACCGCCGTCGTTCTCATGCTTCAGGCCGGCCTCGAAGGCGAGGAGGTGAGGGCGCGCATCGGCATGGCGGAGCCCTTGGAAGAAGCCATCGCCAAGCACCAGAAGGGCATGCGCATCTTCCTGCGTGATGAGCGGCCGATCACCAGCGTCTATGAGCGCCTGAAGGCGAGGGGCGAGGGCGAGGTATCCCTGGTCTTGATTCTCGAAGACGGCGACCGCGAGGTCGAGGTGAAGCTTCCCGGCAAGTACATGGCCACGCCGCAGATCGCAGGAGCCCTCCGGGCGGTGCCTGGGGTAGTGGAAGTTCAGATGAGCTGATCCGTGGTGTAATCAAATCGGCGCCCAGCAGGAGCGGTCGGCGCCGATTTGCCTCATGCCGAGCGCGATTACGCCGGGTTGAATTTTAAGATACAATAATCGGCATATTTTGCTTCCGCGGAAGCGTGAGTATGCCCAATGGCACCTCGCCCAGCCCTTCTGTCGCTCGCGACAGCCGTTCCGCCCTTTATCCTGACGCAAAAGGATATCGCAACGGCTGCCCGACAGGTTTTTGGCCCGCAATTCGGCGATTTCGACAAGGTTGAGCAGGTCTTCGAAACGACAGGAGTCGTTCAGCGCCACGCCGTGCGTCCACTCGAATGGTATCTGGAGCCGCATGGTTGGCCTGATCGGACGGAAGTGTATCTACAGAGCGGTGCGGACCTTTTCGAAGAAGCGGCAAGCAAGGCCCTTGCTGCCGCAGGCTTGAACGGTTCCGATGTTGACACGGTCGTCATCGCATCCTCCACCGGAATTGCAACGCCCAGCCTCGATGCTTATCTGCTCGATCGACTCGGTTTTCGGGAGGACGTGACGCGCGTTCCGCTCTTCGGTCTCGGCTGTGCGGCAGGGGTTACCGGACTTACGCTCGCTACGCGCCTGGCGGCGGCTTCCCCGGGAAGCATCATCCTGTTCGTGACCGTCGAATTGTCCACCTTGGCCGTCAGGCCTGACAAGCTGACCGCTGCCAACGTGGTATCCACGGCCCTTTTTGCCGATGGCGCCGCAGCGCTCGTCGTGAGGGCGGGAGAGGGTGGGTTTGCTACGGCCTGCGGCTCCGGCGAGCATACCTGGCACGGCACTCTCGACATCATGGGGTGGGATATCGACCCCGACGGCTTCGGCGTCGTTCTCGCGCGGGCGCTGCCACCTTTCGCGGAAACGCATCTCGGCCCCGCCATACTCGGTATTCTCCGTAGGCTGGATGTTCCGATAACATCCATCGACCGGTTCGTGTGTCATCCAGGCGGTCCGAAGATCATTACCGCGCTTGAGAAAGTGCTTCACCTCAATGAGGGCACGCTCGACCATGAACGGGACATCCTCTCGACGCATGGCAACATGTCCGCTCCAACGGTTCTGTTTGTCCTGGAAAGAGTCTTGCGCGCCGGCTTGCCACAGCGCTGTCTCCTGATCGCGATGGGGCCGGGGTTTACAGCTTCCTGCCTCGTCTTGGAACGAAATCGATGAGACTGGGGCTTGCTCTGCTGATCCTGGTGACGCTGCAAAGGATCTGCGAGCTGGCATGGGCGCGCCGCAATACGCGGCGTCTCAAGGCGCGTGGAGCCGTTGAGGTCGGAGCAAGGCATTACGGGCTGATCGTCTTCGTTCATGCCGCGTGGCTTCTCGGCCTTTGGATGCTGGTTTGGGATCATCCTCTCATTCTTGGTTGGGCGGGAGTGTATGTCGCGCTTCAGGCTGCGCGGATCTGGATTCTGGCATCGTTGGGGGATCGCTGGACCACGCGCATCATCGTTCTGCCGAAGGCTCCGCTGGTTCGTACCGGGCCGTACCGGTTCGTGAGCCATCCGAACTATCTCCTCGTCGTCGCGGAGATCGCTGTCCTGCCTCTCGCTTATGGACTCCCAGGATATGCCGTTCTCTTTTCGCTCATGAACGCAGCCGTCCTGAGGATCCGCATCCGCGCTGAAATGCAGGCCTTCGAACGGTTCTCCGCGCTTCAGACGACGTAGACCGATGGCGGCGGGCAGCTTGCCGTACAAGCCCGTCTCGTTTCGCACATGGGCAGGCTTTTGCGCCATGTGCCTCGGCATGTTCATGGCGATCCTGGACATCCAGGTGGTGGCGACGTCGCTGCCGGAAATTCGATCTGCCCTTGATATCCCTCTCGATCAGATGAGTTGGGTGCAGACCGCCTATCTCATCGCCGAAGTCATCTCGATTCCACTGACCGGCTGGTTGACGCGGATGCTCACCATGCGCGGCCTGTTCGTGACGGCGATTGCCGTATTCACGATGATTTCCATTGGCTGCGCCGGCAGCGCGGGCTTTGCTTCGTTGGCCGTGTGGCGGGTCCTGCAAGGGTTTGCTGGCGGCACATTGATCCCTTTGGTCTTCTCGGCGGTCTTTTTGCTTTTTCCGAAGAAGGTCGAGGCGGTGGCGACCACCATCGCCGGCGTTCTTGCCGTTCTCGCGCCGACTTTAGGGCCTGTTGTCGGCGGCTGGATTACGCAGACTTATTCCTGGCATTGGCTGTTCCTGATCAATGTCATTCCAGGTCTTGTCGCCGGCTTGACAGGCTTGCTCTGCCTGCCGCGTGAGCGCGCGAATTTTGGCATAGCGCGCGCGTTCGATTGGATCGCGTTGCTCGGTGTCGCTTTAGCTCTTGCCGCCTTGGAGATCGGGCTGAAGGAAGCTCCGCATCGCGGATGGCTGTCGCCGAGCGTCCTTGCGATTTTTGTTTTCTGTGTTGCGTCGGGGAGCCTGTTCGTACTTCGCAGCTTGCGGAGAGCAGCACCCATCGTCAGTCTGTCGAATCTGCGCGACCGACGCCTTGCCGTCGGATGCGCATTGAGCTTCCTCACTGGCATCGGGCTCTATGGCTCGGTTTATCTCATGCCGGTGTTTCTCTCCTTTGTCAGAGGTCATGGGGCGCTTCGTATTGGAGAAATCATGTTGGTTACGGGTGCCGCCCAACTCGTGACTGCTCCTCTCGTCCTTAGGGCGGAACGCCATGTCACCGCGGCCACTCTGACAATCATCGGGTTCGTGCTCTTCGGTATCGGTCTTGGCCTAAGCGCTTTTCAGCCTCGTGACGCCGACTTCCATGAAATGTTCTGGCCGCAAGTGATCCGTGGCATTGCGATTATGCTCTGCCTTCTGCCTCCCACGCGCTTAGCGCTTGGGCATCTGTCTGCCGAGCGGGTGCCCGATGCGAGCAGCCTGTTCAATCTCATGCGCAACCTTGGAGGCGCGATCGGTCTTGCCTTGATCGATACGATTCTCTGGACCCGCGGCCCTGAGCATGCACAGACCTTGCTCGACCGCCTCAAGGCAGGTGATCTCGATGCGGCCCGCGCCATCGGCATCCCCGAATCCTTCCTGGCCGGGCCATTGCCGTCTCCCGACGACCCGATGGTCCAGGTTTATGTGCGGCCTCTGCTCGAAAGTGCGGGGCTGGCAGCAGCCACGAACGAAGCCTGGGCAATGCTTGCTGGTCTGGTTCTATTGGGGCCAGTCATCCTCATTCTGTCCGATCTCGGCAGAAAGTCCGGCTACGACGACACGGCGTCGCCTTTGGACAATTTAAAGCTTGGCTAATTTCCAATAAATTCTCAGAAAGCAGTCCGGCATTTTGCGTGAATAAGTGGATCACCGATACGAGGCGTAGGGAACCCTATGCCAGCAGAGCCGTTTTATGGCACAAGCTTGCCTTGGGCGAAGCGCGAGATCTGTAAAGGTCAAGATTTTTTGTGGTTATCCAAAAATCTTAAGCGCGCATCTGAGATCGATCTTATCAAAATTTAGTATTTTGGCGTCTCAGATCATGCAAAATCTGTCATCTTCCAGCCTGAGAACATTTTATTCAATGTATCGGAACATTGTTCTTGCTTGAACGTCATTAGTCTACTTGAACTCATCATCTTGGTGGGCTCCCTCAATATCTTGGTGGGCTCCCTCAATGTTAGTGTTGTAAAGGTGAACCATGAAACGTTCGCATGCTCTCGCTTTGTCTGCCGCAGCTCTGTTTCTGACATCTTCGGGGGCGACTTATGCCCAAGTTGTCAGGCCAGGCCAGCAATGTCAGCCGGCCGTCGCGGATCCCTCGATGTATGGCAATTGCCGGCTCCGCATCGTTAGCGGTCAGGAAGTCTGTAGCTGCGCCATTCTTCCTCAGGCATCGCGCCGCCAAAACACCGATGACCGGAACGATCTCGCAACGGGATCGATCAACTCTTCACGTATGTCAGGTTCCCGGGCCCTTTCTAACGGTGCCTCAGGAACCCTTGGTGCATCGGGAACTCTTGGCGTGACAGCAGGCTCCTCCTTGAGTTCGGGGTCGCTGTCCGGTGGCGCCACAGGTACAAATTCAACGACAGCCGATGTCTCGTCGGGTGCTTCCAGCGGCAGCAACACGCCAGGGACAACCGGTGGATCTACCAATAACGGCAATAATCAGGGTTCCGGCAACAACAATGGCCAAGGTCCCGGTAACAACAACGGTCTCGGCAACGGATCGGAGCCAGACGATAACAGCGGCACGGATGCAAAGGGTGCCGATCCCTCCAATCCGGGCGGTGGCAATGGCAACGGCGGCCATGGCAACAACAATGGCCAGGGGCCCGGTAACAACAATGGCCTTGGCAATGGATCAGAGCCGGCTGACAATACCAATACGGATGTAAAGGGAACCGACCCCTCTAATCCGGGTGGTGGAAATGGCAACGGTGGCCGTGGCGGCGACGGAAATGGCCGGGGTGGAGATAATGGCGGCGGCAGGAAATAAGCATCCTGTTCGTCTGAGGCTCGGCTCAGAGATTTTCGCAGCAGTCTAGCGTCGTCCCAAGAAAGCCTTTGGCTGCCTTGTCAGCCAAGGGCTTTTCTCGTTTAAACAGTCAACTTGGTCATAGCCAGGGGCGGGGTCCCTTCCTGCTTGCATTTTGTCTTCTTTCCGCATATATGCGCCCACATCCCACACGCGGAATCCCCTCATGAGTCCATGAGGAACCCCCGGTGGCCGGCAAGGCCGGTTCACTGTTCCGCGGAGGCTTAACCGGAGAAAAGACTATGGCGCTTCCTGAATTCTCGATGCGCAGCCTTCTTGAGGCTGGCGCTCACTTTGGCCACCAGGCCCACCGTTGGAACCCGAAGATGGGTCAATACATCTTCGGCACCCGCAACAACATCCATATCATCGACCTCGCCCAGTCGGTCCCGATGATGCACCGCGCTCTTCAGGCCGTCAGCGACACGGTTGCCAAGGGCGGTCGCGTGCTCTTCGTCGGCACGAAGCGTCAGGCTGCCGACGCCGTGGCCGATGCCGCCAAGCGTTCGGCTCAGTACTACGTGAATGCCCGCTGGCTCGGTGGCATGCTCACCAACTGGAAGACGATCTCCGGTTCGATCTCCCGCCTGCGCAAGGTGGACGAGATTCTCGCTGGCGGCGGCCAGGGCCTCACGAAGAAGGAGCGCCTGATGCTCGCTCGTGAGAAGGAAAAGCTCGAGCGCGCTCTCGGCGGAATCAAGGACATGGGCGGCACGCCCGACCTGATCTTCGTCATCGACACCAACAAGGAGCAGCTGGCGATCCAGGAGGCTAACCGCCTCGGCATCCCGGTGGCCGCCATCGTCGACACCAATTCCAACCCGGACGGCATCACCTTCCCGGTTCCGGCCAACGACGACGCCGGCCGCGCGATTTCGCTCTATTGCGATCTCGTGGCACGCGCCGCTCTTGACGGCATCTCCCGCGGTGCCGGCGATATGGGCATCGATATGGGCGCGTCCGAGAACCCGATGGCCGAAGAGCTCCCGGTGACAGAAACCGCTACTGCCGCCTACGAGGGTGAGCAGTTCGAGCGTCTGGCCGCTCCCCGTGGTGCTCCGGACGACCTGACGAAGCTCAACGGCGTTGGCCCGCAGCTCGAGAAGAAGCTGAACGAAGCCGGCATCTTCCACTACTGGCAGCTCGCTGCCATGCAGCCGGCCGATGTCGCTCAGCTCGACAAGGACCTGAAGCTGAACGGCCGTCTCGAGCGTGATGGCTGGATGGACCAGGCCCGCTCCGCGATCGAAGCCGCTGCGGTTTAAATCTCTCGATGCTGCGTGAAGCAGCTCGAACGAATGATTGAGCCCGGCGTTCCACGAGCGCCGGGCTCCCTCTATGTATGCATGAACCCGTGAAAGGATAAGCCATGGCGAATATCACCGCTGCAATGGTGAAGGAGCTGCGCGAGACGACCAGCGCCGGCATGATGGACTGTAAGGCCGCTCTCGCCGAGACCAACGGCGATATGGAAGCCGCCGTCGACTGGCTGCGCAAGAAGGGCCTCTCCAAGGCCGCCAAGAAGGCTGGCCGCGTTGCCGCCGAGGGCCTTGTCGCCGTCGAGTCTTCCGGTCACACCGCCACGATCCTCGAGGTCAACTCGGAGACGGACTTCGTTGCCCGTAACGATCAGTTCCAGGCCTTCGTTCGCGAAGCCGCCAAGATCGGCCTGAACGGCAACGGCACCATCCAGTCGCTCGAAGCCGCCACGTTCCCCGGCTCATCGACGACCATCAAGGACCGCCTGCAGGAGCTCATCGCCACCATCGGCGAGAACATGACCCTGCGCCGCATCGCCAAGCTCGAAGTCTCGAAGGGCGTGATCTCGACCTACGTCCACAACGCCGTGACCGAAGGCCTCGGCAAGATCGGCGTGCTCGTGGCTCTCGAATCCGAGGGTGACGTGACCGTTCTCGGCACGCTGGGCCGTCAGATCGCCATGCACGTCGCCGCGACGAACCCGGTCGCTCTGGACGCGTCGGGCGTCGATGCCGCCACGATCGAGCGCGAAAGCGCCATCCTGCGCGACAAGAACGCCGGCAAGCCGGACAATGTCATGCAGAAGATCGTCGAGAGCGGCCTGAAGAGCTACTTCAAGGAAGTCACGCTCCTCGAGCAGCCCTTCGTGCACGATTCTTCCAAGACCATCTCTCAGGTGCTCAAGGAAGCCGAGTCCAAGGCCGGCAAGCCGGTCACCCTGAAGGGCTTCGTTCGCTATGCTCTCGGCGAGGGCATCGAGAAGGAAGAGGCCCCGGACTTCGCGGCCGAAGTGGCCGCCCAGGCCGGGCTCAAAAAGGCCTAACATCTTTCGGCAAAACGGCGGCTTCTCAGCCGCCGTTTTCATGAGAAGGCTATAAATCCGGCAAACTTTCCGGCCTTATCTTGAAAGAGGTTGCGAGCCGGGCCTTCCGGCAAGTGATTTTCAGGCGAACAAAAAACAAGGAGTCAGACAGTGGCACAATTCCGGCGCGTTCTAGTGAAGCTCTCGGGAGAAGCCTTGATGGCTCCCGACGGCTACTGGCTGGATTCCGAAGTTCTTTCCCGCCTGTCCCGTGATCTCGCACGCGCCACCAAGGCTGGGTTCGAGATCGCCGTCGTGATCGGCGGCGGCAACATTATCCGCGGCGCACGCATGAGCGCAGCCGGCTGGATCGATCGCCCCACCGCCGATTCCATGGGCATGCTCGGCACGGTCATGAACTCGCTCGCCATCGAGACGGCCCTGAACGCAGCAGGCGTGCCGGCCCGCACCATGTCGGCGGTTTCCATGCCGACAATCTGCGAAACCTACGCTCGCCAGCCGGCCCTGCACCATCTGGACAAGGGCCAGGTGGTGGTGCTTGCGGGCGGCACCGGCAACCCGTTCTTCACCACCGACACCGCCGCCGTGCTGCGCGCCGCCGAGCTCAAATGCGATGCGGTTTTGAAGGCCACCCAGGTGGACGGCGTCTATTCCGCCGATCCCAAGAAGGACCCGAGCGCCGTCCGCTTCGACCGCCTGACCCATGACGAGGCCATCGCCAAGGACCTGAAGGTCATGGATACGGCGGCTTTTGCGCTAGCCCGCGAGAGTAAGCTCTCGATCATCGTCGGCTCGGTCCATGCTCCCAGCTCTGTGACCGATCTTCTTCTGGGAAATGTGCCCTCGACCATTGTGGCCCCTTGATGCCGAACCGTGGGAAGCGTAAGCCCGTTTTGAAATTGTTCGCGTAAGGAAAAGATCTTATGGCCACGACCTTTGACCTCGCAGATGTGAAGCGCCGCATGCAGGGCGCCATCAACTCCTTCAAACACGACCTGGGCAGCCTGCGCACGGGCCGTGCCTCGCCGAGCCTGCTCGATCCGCTCCAGATCGATGCCTATGGCTCCATGATGTCGATCTCCCAGGTGGCGACCGTCAACGTGCCGGAGCCGCGCCTGCTCAGCGTGCAGGTGTGGGATCGCGGCATGGTGGCTGCCGTGGAAAAGGCGATCCGCGAGTCGGATCTCGGCCTCAACCCGCAGACCGAAGGCCAGGTCATCCGCCTGCGCATCCCCGAGATGAACGAGCAGCGCCGCAAGGAAATGGTGAAGGTCGCGCATAAATACGCCGAAGAGGCGCGCATCGCCGTCCGCCACGTGCGCCGCGACGGCCTGGACCTGCTCAAGAAGCTGGAAAAGGACTCCGCCATCAGCGAGGACGACGCCAAGCGCGACGGCGACCAGGTGCAGAAGGCAACCGACCAGTTCGTGGCGGAAATCGAGCAGCTGCTGGTGGCCAAGGAAAAGGAAATCATGCAAGTCTGAGCGACTTGCATGGGAATTCGATCATGAGCGGCGAAGCCAAACGGTCTGCCCCCATCCTCGCCCATCCGCAGATGGGTGAGGGCGGTCCGGTGCATGTGGCCATCATCATGGATGGCAACGGCCGCTGGGCCGCTCAGAGAGGTCTGCCCCGGTTCGAAGGGCACCGGAAGGGCATCGAGGCGATCCGCCGAGCCGTGCGCGCGGCGGGTGACCTCGGAATCCGCTACCTTACCGTCTACAGTTTTTCCGCCGAGAACTGGCGCCGCCCCGCCGAGGAAGTGTCTTTCCTCATGGGCCTCCTCAAGCGTTTCGTCCGCCACGACCTCGCGGAACTGCACGCCAACAACATCCGCGTCCGCATCATCGGCGAGCGCCAGGGCCTCCCCGCCGATATCCGCGTCCTGCTGGAGGAATCCGAACAGTTGACGCGGGGCAATACGGGCCTGACCCTGGTGATCGCCTTCAATTACGGTGGTCGTCAGGAGATCGTGAACGCGGTGCGCGCCCTGGCCGAGAGGGTCAAGGCGGGGACGCTCGATCCCGCTTCCATCGACATGGACGTCCTTAGCGCTGCTCTCGACACGCACGACATTCCCGATCCCGACCTCGTCATCCGCACATCCGGCGAGCAGCGGGTATCGAATTTTCTCACCTGGCAGACCGCCTATTCCGAATTCGTCTTCCTGCCCGATTACTGGCCCGATTTCGACGAGGCGATCTTCAAGGCTGCCATCGACGAGTATTGCCGCCGCGATCGGCGCTTCGGCGGCCTGAGCGCCAAGGCCAGCTGAGATGGCATCCGACGAAGGCTCGGCCCTGACGCCGGAAATCCGCAAAAGCACGCCTAGCGAACTGAAGACCCGCGTCGCCTCCGCCATCGTCATGGTCGTATTGGCGCTGCTTGCTGCCTACTGGGGCGGCTGGCCCTTTGCCCTGTTCTGGCTCGCTGCCGGTATCGCGATGATGGTCGAGTGGACCGATATGGTCCGCAGCGAGCCCCGCCGCCCGGTGCAGGCGATCTATGGTCTCGGACTTCTGGCGCTGACCGTGCTGTTCCTTCTCAATGGGAGCTTCATGGACTCAGCGGCTGTCGCTCTCATCGCCCTGGTCGCCGGGGCGCTTCTGACCCGGGGATCGCGGGAGAAGCTGTGGTCGGCTGCCGCTTTCGCCTATGCGGCCATCATCGTCCTCGTGCCACCGCTGGTACGGGCCACGCCCGAGCTCGGCATTCTCGGCCTGATCTGGATGTTCGCCGTGGTCTGGGCCACGGATATCGCGGCCTATTTCACCGGCCGCGCCCTTGGCGGGCCGAAGTTGTGGCCGGCTGTCAGCCCCAAGAAGACCTGGTCCGGTTTTCTGGGCGGTGTCCTTGCCGCTGTCATTGCCGGCTGTCTTGTCGCTCTCATCGGCCGCAGGCTCGGTATCGATCACAGCTTCGGCCTTGGGGGTACCATCGCGCTGTCCATCGTCGCATCGATTGCCAGCCAACTCGGTGATTTGGGCGAATCCGCCCTCAAGCGCCATTGCGATGTGAAGGATTCGAGCCATCTCATACCTGGGCATGGTGGCGTGATGGATCGCCTCGACGGCTTTTGGGCTGTCTGCCTCATCGTCGGTCTCGTTCTTCTCGCTGGCTACGGAGCTGCATAACTCTTCATGGCGCGTTCTCTTACGATTCTCGGTGCCACCGGCTCGATTGGCGGCTCCACGGCCGATGTGGTTCTTGCCCAGAGAGACGAGTTCCGCGTCGAGGCGGTGGTCGGGGGACGCAATGCCGAGGCCCTGGCTGTGATGGCGAAGCGCCTCGGTGCCCGCTTCGCGGCACTTGCCGATGAAAGCGGGTCGGCTGCCCTGAAGGATGCGCTTGCCGGTTCGGGCATCGAAGCTGGAGCGGGCCATACGGCAGTGCTCGAAGCTGCGGCCCGCCCGGTCGATATCGTGCTCGCCGCCATCAGCGGGACCGCCGGTCTGGAGCCAACCCATGCGGCGTTGCGCTCCGCCAAGCGCATCGCGCTCGCCAACAAGGAGAGCCTCGTCTGCGCCGGTGCCGCTTTCATGGCCGATGCGCGCCACCTCGGCGTCGAGATCATGCCTGTGGATTCCGAGCACAATGCGCTCGATCACGCTCTCGCTGCCGGCCTCAACCGGGATGTGGAAAAGGCGGTGATTACTGCCAGCGGCGGCCCATTCCGCACCTGGGAGCGCGAGCGGATCGCCAAAGCCAACGCCAAGGAGGCCTCGGCCCACCCGATCTGGTCCATGGGCTCGAAGATCAACATCGACTCGGCCACGCTCATGAATAAAGGGCTCGAGCTGATTGAGGCTCATCATCTGTTCGGCCTTGGCGCCGAGCGACTCGATGTGCTTGTGCATCCGGAAGCCATCGTTCATGGCCTCGTGCAGTGGAGCGACGGCGCAGTGACCGCAGGCCTCGCCCTGCCGGACATGAAGGTGCCGATTGCCAATGCGCTGCGGAATGACGCGCGGCTATTCATGGGCCTGCCTCGTCTCGATCTTGCCGCGATTGGCCGCTTAACCTTCGAAAAGCCGGATGAGACCAGGTTTCCATGCCTGTCTCTGGCCAAGGCCGCGCTCAAGACCGGAGGAGCGATGCCGACAATCCTGAATGCAGCCAATGAGATCGCCGTCGAGGCGTATATGGCAGGCCGGATCGGATTTTATGATATTTCAGAGATGGTTGAGCGCGTTTGCTCAACTTTCTCGGGAACCGTGGGAGCACCTGCGACGGTTGCCGAGGCCTTGTCCATCGATGACGAGGCTCGCACCTTGGCGCGTCAGCTTGTCCCTGCGATGCGGAATTGATGTGCCCTGATCGGGCGCGAAAGGTGATGTGATGGAATGGCTTTCGACACTCAGCGGCGCGACAGGCTCCCTGTTCCTGACGTTGATTTCCTTCCTCGTGGTGCTGACAGTCGTCGTCTTCATCCACGAGTACGGACATTACTGGGTCGGTCGCCGCTGCGGCGTGGGCGTGACCGCCTTCTCCATCGGATTCGGACGGGAGATCTACGGCTGGACCGACAAGCATGGCACTCGCTGGAAGATCTCAGCGATTCCCCTCGGCGGCTACGTGAAGTTCGTCGGTGACCTCAATGCCGCGAGCGTTCCCGATCAGGATCAGCTGGATCGGATGCCCGCAGAGCAGAGGTCGATCAGTTTTCCCCATCAGAATGTCGCGAAGCGCGCGGCCATCGTCGCGGCGGGGCCGATTGCCAATTTCATCCTCGCCATCGCGATCTTCGCGGGGTTCAACTATTTCAGCGGCCGCGCGGTGCTGGAGCCGGTGATCGAATCCGTCCTGCCGGGCAGTGCCGCCGAGAAGGCCGGGTTCTTGCCGCAGGATGTGATCCGCTTCATCGACGGACGGCGGATCGATACTTTCGGGGACATGCAGGTCATCGTCAGCTCCAGTTCCGGTGAAACGCTGAACTTTGTGGTTGAGCGCCATGGCGAGAACGTCAACCTGACGGCGATTCCTGCCGTCGAGGAGCGGGAGACACCCTTCGGAAAGCAGCGCATCGGCCTGCTCGGCGTCAAGGCTCCACAGGAAAAATCGGCCATCAAGCGGATTTCATACACGCCTTTGGAAGCTCTCCAGGCTGGCGCCTATGACACCTGGAGCCAGGTGGACCGGACCATGAACTTCCTGCGCAGGCTCGTCCTGGGACGGGAATCCATCGACCAGCTCTCCGGACCGGTGGGGATTGCTCGAATTGCGGGGACTGCCTTCGAGGTCGGAGGGGTCTACAGCCTCGTAAATCTCATCGGCTTCATGTCCGTATCCATTGGACTCATTAATCTTTTTCCGATTCCTCTCTTGGATGGCGGACATCTTCTTTTCTATGCCATCGAAGCTGTGCGCGGACGTCCACTGAGTGAAAAAGCCCAAGAAATTGGGTTTCGCATCGGCTTTGTTCTGGTAGGAATGTTGATGATCCTGGCGACCTGGAGCGATCTCGCCCGCTCGTTTGGGTGAAGACGTCGTTCACCTTGTCACGAGATTTCTTCCCCATGGAACGTGACACGGACGCCACGCCGGGTAAAAATTGCTACTGTGTTTGTATGTGCCGTTTGCAATGACGGTGAAAGTTTGTACAAGCGGGACAGCACCGATAGGTTGGGACCTCTGTCTCAACCGGCGGGGAGGACCCTCGCATTGGACGAAGTATAAAAGAAACGGGCCAGTTGATGATGTCGACGACCACGCCACGCCGGAAGAAGCCGGCCGCCACTGCAGTGATCGCCATGAGTGCTCTCATGGCTGGTTTGACCGCTGCTGAAGGCGCTTTCGCTCAAGGCGCTCCCCAATCCAGCCGCCGTGCCTCGGTGGCTCAGGGGCCGATCATCAACCGCGTTGCCATCGAAGGTAACAGCAAGGTTGAGAAGGCTCTGATCGAAGGTGAGTTGCAGGCTCGGGCCCGCACTCCGGTCAATCAGGCCACGATCGACGCCGACGTTCAGCGCATTCTGAGCATCTACAGCCGCTCCGGCCGTGGTCTTGCCCAGGTGACGCCGCGTATCGTCGACCTGCCGAATGGCCGCGTCGACGTGGTGTACACCATCGTCGAGGGCGACAAGACGGGCGTGAAGGAAATCCGCTTCGTCGGCAACAATCAGGTTTCGTCCGGTCGTCTGCGTGGCATCATGCAGACCACCGAGACCAACCTTCTGAGCTTTTTCAAGAGCACGGACGTCTATGATCCGGACCGGATCGCCAACGATCTCGAACTCATTCGCCGTTACTACCTGAAGAACGGCTATGCCGACTTCCGCGTCGTTTCCACCGACGTGCAGTTCGACGCGAATGCCGGCGGCTATGTCGTGACGATCTCCGTCGAAGAGGGTGAGCAGTACCGGATCGGCAATGTCACCGTCGATTCCCGCATCCCCACGGTCGATGCCGAGGCGCTTCGCAGCGATCTCTCGACCTCCACCGGGCAGGTCTACAACGCCGACGCCGTGCAGAAGTCGGTTCAGGTGATGACCACCGATGTAGTTCGCACCGGCAATGCTTTCGCGCAGGTTCGCCCCATCGGTACCCGCGATCCCGCGTCCCGCACGATCAATCTCGGCTACGTTGTCGAGGAAGGTCCGCGTATCTACATCGAGCGTATCAACGTTCGCGGCAACACCCGTACCCGCGACTACGTCATCCGCCGCGAGTTCGACCTGGGTGAGGGCGATGCCTACAATCAGGTGTTCGTCGATCGTGCCGAGCGCCGCCTGAACAACCTCGGGTATTTCAAGCGCGTCCGTATCTCCAACGAGCCGGGTTCCTCGGCCGACCGCGTGGTCGTGAACGTGGATGTGGAAGATCAGTCCACCGGCGCCTTCTCGGTCTCGGGCGGTTACTCGACGTCCGACGGCTTCATCGGTGAAGTCTCGGTCACCGAATCCAACTTCCTCGGCCGTGGCCAGTTCGTCCGCCTCGCAGGCCAGCTCGGCCAGCGCTCGAACGGTGTCGACTTCTCCTTCACGGAGCCTTACTTCCTCGGCTACCGCATGGCGGCCGGTATCGACCTGTTCTCGAAGTTCAGCGACCAGACGCGCTACTCGCGCTACGAGAACCGCATGACGGGTGGTCAGCTCCGCCTCGGCCTGCCGTTCACGGAAGAATTCTCGATCACGGCCCGCTACTCGCTCTACCAGCAGCAGCTAGACATCCCGAACGATGAAAAGCAGCCCTATAACGACTGCTCGATCCCGATTGCCGGCTATACCCAGCTGAATGCGGACGGCACGCCGAACCGCCTGTTCTGCGAAGGCAACGGTGAAGCCTCTCTGGCGATTAAGGGCTCGGAAGGTGACACGCTGACCTCGTTGGCCGGCTTGACCTTCAACTACAACTCCCTCGACAGCACTCGCGAGCCGCGTAGCGGCTTCTACGGTGAGGTAAAGACGGACGTTGCAGGCCTCGGCGGCGACTCGCGCTACTTCCGCGCCACGGGTGACGCTCGTTACTACTACGAGATCATCGAGGACGTCGTCGGTATCGCCCGCGTTCAGGGTGGTCACATCCAGGGCTTCGGCGAGAACAACCAGGGCCTCGGCGAAGGCGGAACTCTGCGTATCGTCGACCAGTTCTTCATGGGCCCGTCCCTTGTGCGCGGCTTCGCTACCAACGGCATCGGCCCGCGTGACATTTCGAGCCTCGACTCGAATGCCAACGCCCTCGGCGGCACCACCTATTTCGGCGGATCGCTCGAAGTGCAGTTCCCGATCTTCGGCCTGCCGCGCGATCTTGGCCTGAAGGGCGCCGTCTTCGCAGATGCCGGTACGCTGTTCGGCTACGAGGGTCCGACCCGCTTCGACGTGAACGGCAACTCGATCATCACGGGCTACAACCCGCTGACGGGCGCCTGCACTCGCAGCGTGAACCAGACCACCACGCAGGAATGCGTGGACGTTCTGGACAGCCATAAGATCCGTTCGTCGGTCGGTGCGTCCATCCTGTGGACATCGCCGCTCGGTCCGATCCGCTTCGATTACGCTATCGCTCTTTCCAAGGAAGAGGGTGTGGATCGCGGCGACGGCGTGAAGGTCGGCGCCGACCGCACCCAGGCCTTCCGCTTCTCGGGTGGTACGCGCTTCTAATCGGGGAGGGCGCCTTCAGGGCGCCCTCACTTTTTTCATGACAGAATCAAATTTCTTTCCGCAGAGCCAGACGTTGAATTTACGTCAGGTGGCGGAGCTGGCGAATGCAGCACTCCCCGACGGTGTCGACGGGGAGTTTTTGCTTAAGGGCGTTGCGCCCTTGGAAAGCGCTGGCCCGAGCGATCTCGCCTATATGGACAACCCTGCCTATGGCGGGGCCTTGGCCTCGACCCGTGCCGGCGCCTGTCTGGTCACTCCACGCTTCGCAGCCAAGGTGCCCGTTCAGACCATCGCCTTGGTCACACCGCAGGCCTACCGGGTCTTTGCGCAGATCCTCGGCCTCTTGTTTCCGTCCGCGCTGAAGCCGGAAACGTCCTTTGCTTCAACCGGTGTTTCTCCTGGCTCCTTCGTCCATCCTTCCGCTCGGCTCGAGCATGGCGTCAAGGTCGATCCAGGCGCGGTGATCGGTCCCCATGCGGAGATCGGTGCCGGCACCCTCGTCGGGGCGGGCACCGTCATCGGCTCTCATGTGAAGATCGGTCGCGATTGCTCGCTCGCACCGCAGGTGACCATATCGAATGCCTTCATCGGCAATCGTGTCATTCTGCATCCGGGTGTGCGCATCGGTCAGGACGGGTTCGGTTTCGCCATGGGACCGCAAGGGCATCTTAAAGTGCCGCAGGTCGGGCGCGTCATCATTCAGGACGACGTGGAGATCGGGGCCAATACCACGGTGGATCGTGGCGCCAGCCGAGACACGGTGATCGGCGAGGGCACCAAGATCGATAATCTGGTCCAGATCGCCCACAATGTGGTCATCGGCCGCCACTGCGTGATCGTCGCGCAGGTGGGAATTGCCGGCTCGACCACGCTTGAGGATTATGTGGCCCTCGGCGGTCAAGTGGCCGTCAAAGGCCATGTACGGATCGGCATGGGCGCCCAGATCGCCGCCACCAGCGGTGTCAATGGCGATGTCCCGGCCGGAGCGCGTTGGGGCGGGGCACCCGCTCGCCCCATGCGGGAGTGGTTCCGCGAGATCACGGCGCTGAAAAAGCTTGCATCCAAGGGCTTTTCCGACAAAGACGACGACGCGTCTTCATAACGTTCGTTTCAAGACGCCCCATAATTCCGGAGTTCACGCCATGTCCGAAGCGCCCACCACGCTTCAAACCGCGGATATTCTCGAAATTCTCGAGCTGCTGCCGCACCGCTATCCGTTCCTGCTGGTCGACAAGATCATCGAGATCGACGGCGACAATTCGTGCATTGGCATCAAGAACGTCACCTTCAATGAGCCCCAATTCACGGGCCATTTCCCGTCGCGTCCGATCTTCCCGGGCGTATTCCTGATCGAGGCCATGGCTCAGACGGCGGGCGCCATCTGCGTGAAATCGAAGATCGCCCAGCAGGAAAAACCCAAGCAGGTGTTTTTCATGACTATCGACAAGGTGAAGTTCCGCAAGCCCGTGGAGCCCGGCGACCGGGTGGAATTCCACATGAAGAAGCTCAACAACCGCCGCAACATGTGGTGGTACAAGGGCGAGGCGAAGGTTGACGGCGCCGTCGTCTGCGAAGCTGAAGTCAGCGCGATGCTGGTGACCTGATGGAAACGATGATCCACCCGACTGCAATCATCGAGGATGGCGCCAAGATCGGTGCCGGTGCGAAGATCGGTCCGTTCTGCACAATCGGCCCAGAGGTCGAGCTTGGCGAAGGCTGCGAGCTGAAGAGCCACGTGGCTCTGGCCGGCAAGACGAAGATCGGTGCCCGCACGCGCATCTTCCCCTTCGCCTCCCTTGGGCATATCCCGCAGGACCTGAAGTATAAGGGCGAGCCATCGACCCTCGATATCGGCTCCGATTGCATGATCCGCGAAGGCGTGACCATGAATCCCGGCACCGAGGGCGGCGGCCTGCGCACGGTGATCGGCGATCGCTGCACCTTCCTGGCGGGCTCCCATGTGGGCCACGACACCAAGGTCGGCAACGACTGCATCCTGTCCAACAATGTGATGCTGGCGGGCCATGTGACGGTCGGCAACTTCGTGATCTTCGGTGGCGGCTCCGCCGTGATCCAGTTCGCCCGCGTGGGTTCGCATGCCTTCGTCGGCGGCTTGTCCGGCCTCGAGAACGATCTCATTCCCTACGGCATGGCGATCGGCAATCGCGGCCATCTGGCAGGCCTCAACATCATCGGCATGCGCCGTCGCAACTTCACCCGCGAGCAGATCCACGACGTCCGCCGCGCCTATCGTCTGCTGTTCGCGGACGAGGGTACCTTGGCCGAGCGCGTCGAGGATGTGGCGGCGGAGTTCGGAAGTCATCCTATCGTCCACGACATTCTTGATTTCATCCGCGAGGGCAAGGACCGGGCGCTCTGCACGCCTCGGGATCCCGTCAGCACGTCCGCCTGAGCCGGATGCCGCTCAAGCATGAGATAACGGCAGGCGACGGCCCCATTGCGATCATCGCCGGGGCCGGACGCCTGCCCATCCAACTCGTCGAGCATCTGGAGAAGACGGGCCAGGATTACCGTATTCTGGCCTTTCGCGGCTTTGCCGCACCTGAGATCCGCAAGCGCGCTCAAGCCAATGTGGATCTCCTCGATCTCAAGACCATCATGAGCACCCTGGACGGCTGGCGGCCGCGCGCCGTCTCCCTCGTCGGTGCCGTGCGCCGCCCCGGCTTCACTGCCTTGCTCGGAGCCTATTCGGCCTTGCGCAACATGCAGGAGGTGAAGGAGGTCATCTCTCGGGGCGACGATCAGGTCCTGCGCGGCGCTGTGAGGCTCATCGAAGAGCGTGGCCACAAGGTTGTGGGTGCGCACGAACTCGCGCCCGATCTCGTTGCTTCCCGTTCTTTTTGCGGCGCCCTGGCGCCCAAGGAGGATGACCGACAGGCCATTGCTGTCGGGCTCGACCTCCTCGCGTCACTGTCCGCCTTCGACATCGGCCAAGGCGCCGTCATCGCGCGCAATCACGTCCTCGCCATCGAAGGCCCGGAAGGCACCGACCGCATGTTGCGCCGGGTCAAGGCCCAACGCCAATCCTGGTTCGGCCTTCGCCAGCGCAATGAGGGCGGGGTACTGATAAAAGCCGCCAAGCTTGGGCAGGATTTGCGCGTCGACATGCCGACTATCGGCCCTAGGACGATTGCCGAGGCCGCCAGAGCAGGCCTGTCCGGCATCGCCATCGGCGCTGGCTCAACCTTCGTGCTGGAGCAAGAGGAAACCTTGCGTATGGCAGACAGGCTCGGTGTGTTTGTTGCCACCGTCGATCTTCCCTGGATGGAGAACATCCGTTGACCGCCCTCAAGCCGCTGAACATCTGGATCGTGTCGGGTGAGGAATCGGGCGATCAATTGGGGGCGAAGCTCATGCGCGCCCTCAAGAGCAGGCTCGGAGCCGAGCGTCTTCATTTCGGTGGTGTCGGCGGGCATGCCATGGCGAAGGAAGGCCTCACCAGCATCTTCCCGTTGGAGGAGATCGCCGTCATGGGCTTCTCCGCCGTCATCGCGCGCCTGCCGACCATCCTGAAGCGTATACGCTTCACCGTGGATGCCGTGGTCGCGGCAAAGCCCGATTGCCTCATCATCATCGACAGCCCGGATTTCACGCACCGCGTGGCTAAGGCCGTGCGGCAGCGCGCGCCCGAAATCCCCATCGTCGATTATGTAAGCCCCTCCGTCTGGGCCTGGAGGCCGGGCCGGGCGGCAAAGATGCGCGTCTATGTGGACCATCTTCTCGCATTGCTGCCCTTCGAGCCCGACGCGCACAAGCGCCTCGGCGGCCCGCCGACCACCTATGTGGGACATCCGCTCATCGAACGTCTTGCCGAGATCAGGCCCGCTCCCGGTGAACGCGGAAGCTCTGTGGATGCGCCGTTGAAGATGGTGGTCCTGCCAGGCAGCCGGCGCTCGGAAGTCAGCCGCCTCATGGAGCCCTTTGGCGAAGCGCTGAAGCTTCTGCAGGAAGTGGCGCCGCGCCCCTTCGAGGTCACGATTCCAGCCGTCCCGCACCTCACCGACGAGATCGAGGAGCGCGCGCAATCCTGGAGTGTGAAGCCCAAGATCGTGCAGGGTGAAGCCGCGAAATGGGCGGCCTTCCGCGAGGCTGACCTCGCCCTGGCGGCCTCGGGCACCGTGACTCTGGAACTTGGCCTCTCAGGCGTTCCGATGGTGGTGGCTTACCGGGTGTCGAAGATCGAGGAAGTGCTGAAATATCTCATCAAGGCACCGTCGATCGTGCTGACCAATCTGGTGCTTGGCGAGAACGTCATCCCCGAACTCATCCAGTGGGATTGCACACCGGAAAAACTTAAGAATGCGATCCTGCCGCTCATGAGCGACAGCCCTGAACGGCAGCAGCAAATCGCGGCGCTTGCGAAGCTCGATGATTTGATGCGGATCGGTGACGAAACGCCGAGCGAGCGAGCGGCGCGTATAGTTGAAGAGGTCATCACGGCTCGCCCTCTTCGGGCATAAAACGCAATTTCGGTCAGGTCGGCCAATGCGCCAGTAACTAAGGTCGCTCTTGCCAAGGAGTTGCCGATGAAGTCCGAAGGGATCAATCGCTATAGAGCGGTGAGGAGCTTCGCGAATGGCCGATCTTTGCAGAACGGGTGACTTTCTTTCCGGACGTACCCGAACACGAAGCGCTAACCGATATTTCCTGCCGCTTCGGTAATCAGAAATGGACATGAAAAAGGGGCCTTTCGGCCCCTTTTTCATGTCCTTATCGGATGATCTCAGCCGCGCTGAGCGACCGTCACGTAGCTGCGCTCCGGCGAGCCGGTATAGAGCTGGCGCGGGCGGCCGATGCGCTGGGACGGGTCTTCGATCATCTCGCTCCACTGGGCGATCCAGCCGACCGTACGGGCGAGCGCGAAGAGCACCGTGAACATGGAGGTGGGGAAGCCCATCGCCTTTAGGGTGATGCCCGAATAGAAATCGATGTTCGGGTAGAGCTTCTTCTCGACGAAGTACTCGTCCTTCAGCGCGATCTGCTCCAGCTCCATGGCGACGTCGAGGAGCGGATCGTCCTTGATGCCGAGTTCGCTGAGCACTTCGTGCGTGGTCTTCTGCATGATGCGGGCGCGCGGGTCGTAGTTCTTGTAGACCCGGTGTCCGAAGCCCATGAGACGGAACGGATCGTTCTTGTCCTTCGCCTTGGCGATGTACATCGGGATCTTGTCGGGCGTGCCAATCTCTTCCAGCATCTTGAGGGCCGCTTCGTTCGCGCCGCCGTGGGCAGGACCCCAGAGACAGGCGATGCCGGCCGCGATGCAGGCGAAGGGGTTGGCGCCCGACGAACCGGCAAGACGTACCGTCGAGGTCGAGGCGTTCTGCTCGTGATCGGCGTGGAGGATGAAGATCCGGTCCAGCGCCCGCGAGAGGACCGGGTTCACCTTGTACTCTTCGGCCGGCACGGCGAAGCACATGCGCAGGAAGTTCGAGGTGTAGTCCAGGTCGTTCTGCGGATACACGAAGGGCTGGCCCACATGATACTTGTAGGCCATGGCGGCGAGCGTCGGCATCTTCGCGATCATGCGCATGGAAGCGACCATACGCTGATGCGGATCGGAGATGTCGGTCGAGTCGTGATAGAAGGCCGAAAGAGCGCCGACGCAGGCCACCATGATGGCCATTGGGTGCGCATCGCGGCGGAAGCCGGTGAAGAACCTGTTCATCTGGTCATGCACCATGGTGTGGCGCGTGACGCGGTAATCGAAATCGGCCTTCTGAGCAGCCGTCGGCAGCTCTCCGTAGAGCAGCAGATAGCAGGTCTCGAGGAAGTCGCCGTGCTCGGCGAGCTGATCGATGGGATAGCCGCGATAGAGCAACACGCCCTCGTCGCCGTCGATATAGGTGATCTTCGACTCGCAGGACGCGGTCGAGGTGAAGCCGGGGTCGTAGGTGAACATCCCGGTCTGGCCGTAGAGCTTCGAAATGTCGATGACGCTCGGGCCAATGGTGCCCTCTTTCACCGCCAGGTCCACGGCCTTGTTGTCGACTGAGAGTGTGGAGTTGGAACTCATGGGTCTTCGACCTTTCAGCAGGAGGCCGGGCATAACCTAGGGCAGCCGGGGATGTGGAGGAGGGGCCTCCACGCGGGTTGCCGGACTTAAGGTCAGCCGGTCGGTGGGAAGAATGGGGTTTCCGTAGCTTATCCGTAGGGACTAAAGCAAGCACATCTAAAGGCGGGTGCGCCTGCTATGCAGCAGGCGCATCCTTCAACTGATCTTGAAGCCGCAACAGGGTTTCGTCCTTTCCGAGCACGGCCATGACATCGAAGAGACCAGGCGACGTCGCCCGGCCCGTCAAGGCGGCGCGGAGGGGCTGCGCCACCTGGCCGAGCTTTGCACCGACTGCATCCGCATGCTCGCGAATGACGGCCTCGACGCTCTGGGCCGACCAATCCTTAACCGCTTCGAGCTTCCCGGCGATTCCGGTGAGGCGCGCCTTGCCATCCGCCAGCAGGCCCGCAGCCTTCTCGTCCAGCTTCAGCGGGCGCTGGGCATAGAGATAATAGGCGCTATCGAGAAGTTCCACGAGGTTCTTGGCGCGCTCCTTCAGGCCCGGCATGGCGGCGATGAGCTTTTCACGCATGGCGGGAGGGAATGTGGGGCCGAGGCCGCGCTCGGCGCCGACTTCCGGCAGGATGGTCTCGATGGCCTGCACAAGCTCCTCATCGCCCGTCTGGCGCATGTAATGGCCGTTGAGGTTTTCGAGTTTGGCAAAGTCGAAGCGCGCCGGTGAGCGGCCGATATTCTTGAGATCAAAGGCGTCGATCATCTCCTGGGTGGAGAAAATCTCCTGGTCGCCATGGCTCCAGCCGAGACGCACGAGGTAGTTGCGCATGGCCATCGGCAGATAGCCCATGGCGCGATATGCCTCGACGCCCAGCGCACCGTGACGCTTGGAGAGCTTGGCGCCGTCCGGACCCAGGATCATGGGCACGTGCGACATGCTCGGCACGTCCCAGCCCATGGCTTGATAGATCTGCGTCTGGCGGGCGGCGTTGGTCAGGTGATCGTCGCCGCGGATCACGTGCGTGATGCACATGTCATGATCGTCCACCACGACGGCTAGCATGTAAGTCGGCGTGCCGTCCGAGCGCAGAAGAACGAGATCGTCGAGATCCTTGTTCTGCCACACGACACGGCCCTGCACCTCGTCCTCGACCGCAGTCTCGCCCTCGATGGGGGCTTTAAGGCGGATGACGGGCTTCACGTCCTTCGGAGCCTCGGACGGATCGCGGTCGCGCCAGCGGCCGTCATAGCGGGAGGGACGGCCTTCCTTGCGGGCAAGCTCGCGCATCTCCTCCAGCTCCTGCTGGGATGCATAGCAATGATAGGCGCGTCCTTTAGCCAGCAGGGTCTCGGCCACCTCGCGATGGCGGGCGGCGCGGGCGAACTGGTAGACCACGTCACCATCCCATTCGAGGCCGAGCCATTTCAGGCCGTCGATGATGGCCTCGATGGCGGCGTCCGTGGAGCGTTCCCGGTCGGTATCCTCGATGCGCAGAAGCATCTTGCCCCCATGCCGCTTGGCATAGAGCCAATTGAAAAGGGCCGTGCGGCCTCCGCCGATATGCAGGAAGCCGGTCGGCGAGGGGGCGAAGCGGGTGACGACACTCATCGCAGGAACCTTACTTGAAATCTTGAAATCACGCGGCCTGGCTGCCCATCCGCGATGCCCACAGCTCATCCACAGGGTGATTTGGGCCGTTGAGTGCGGTCGTCTAGCATGCAACCGACCCCGCGTTAAGCCGAACCCATGATCGAAGACAACAAAGAGGCCCCCAACCGGATCCCGCGCGCCACAGCGCGGGTGCTCGCGTTGCCGCGCCCGGTGGGCCTCGTTCTCGACTGGCGGTTCATCGATTGGCGGGGCTGGCTCTCGCGGCAGGTTGCACACGAGATCGAGCAGCGGCGGCTGTTTCCCTGGCTCGCCGTCTGTTTCGGGCTCGGCATCCTCCTGTTTTTCCAGGCGGAGGGCCAGCCGGCCTTGTGGGCACCGCTTAGTGCTTTTGGCCTTTGCTGCGTGGGGGCGGTGCTGCTGCGGCACAACTTGGCAACCCTTTGCGTCCTGGTAGCCCTGGCCGCTCTGTTCGCGGGGTTCTCAGCGGGCGTCATTCGCACCCGCAGCGTCTCGGCGCCCGTGCTGGCCAAGCTCGCGATTGGGCCGGTGACAGGTTTCATCGAAGCGGTCGAGGACAGGGAGACGGGCAAGCGCATTCTCCTCAAAGTGACGAGCATTCAGGGTGTGACTGAGAGCGAGCGGCCTGAGAGGGTGCGCGTCACCATCCGCAAAGGGGATCACCTCGCGCCGGGACAATTCATATCCGGCACTGCGCGCCTTCTTCCACCGCCCCAGGCCGCCTGGCCCGGCGGTTACGATTTTGCGCGGGATGCATATTACAAAGGTATCGGCGCGGTCGGCTCGTTCACGGGAGCGACGCGGCAGCTCGATCCTCCCGCGCCGCCGGACTGGCGGCTGCGTCTTGCGGCGTCCGTGGATGAGGCCCGCAACACCCTGACGCATCGTATTGCCTCCGCCATCGGTGGGCCTGCGGGCGGCGTCGGCGCGGCGCTTGTCACCGGCAAGCGCGGCCTCATCGGCGAACCGACGAACGAGGTGCTGCGTTCCGCTGGCATCTACCACATCGTGTCCATTTCCGGCCTCCACATGGTGCTGGCGGCAGGCACGTTTTTCTGGCTCGTGCGCTCGCTCCTGGCGCTGGTGCCGGGGCTCGCATTGCTCTGGCCGGTGAAGAAGATCGCCGCCGTTGCGGCCATGGTGGGCGGTACGGCGTATTGCATCTTCTCCGGCTCCGATGTGGCAACCGAGCGTTCTCTCATCATGACGCTCGTGATGTTCGGGGCGGTGCTGGTGGATAGACCGGCCTTAAGCATCCGCAACCTTTCCATCGCGGCCCTCATCGTGCTCGCGCGCGAGCCTGAGGCGCTGCTGGGGCCGAGTTTCCAGATGTCTTTCGGCGCGGTCGCCGCGATGATGGCACTCGTGCCGCTGATGCATCGAAAACAGGAAGGCGGCGCTCCTGCAACCTTGATCGAGAATGTTGCTGCCTGGGCCGGGCGTTCGGCACTCGGCCTGGTAACCACGACACTCGTCGCCAGCATCGCAACGGCACCGTTCGCGGCCTACCATTTCCAGAGCCTCAACCCTTACGGCCTCGTCGGCAATGCGCTTGCTCTGCCACTGGTCTCACTGGTGGTGATGCCGGCTGCGGTGCTCGGCGTGGTGGCCTATCCGTTCGGGCTCGACGGTCCCGTGTGGCAGGTCATGGGATTGGCGGTTTCGAAGGTGATCGAAGTCTCTGCCTGGGTCGGTGCCTTCAGCGGATCGACACTGATCGTGCCTGCGTTGAACATCGCCGCATTGGCTTTCTTGAGCCTCGCGCTTCTCGTGCTGACAATCCCGGCGTCCCCGCTGCGGTGGTTCGCGCTCATGCTTGTTGGTCTCGGCCTCGCATTCGCGGCGACGCCCGACCGATACGACATCTATGTGGACCGGGAAGGGGCGGGCGCTGCGATCCGTAACATGCAAGGAGAACTGACGCTTGTCGGCAAGCCATCCGGATTCGTCGCCGAGCAATGGCTTCGCGCAGACGGCGATGCGCGAAACATCGATGACAAGACGCTCCGACAAGCCGTGCAATGTGACAGGCTGGGCTGCGTGGTGGAAACAGGAACGCGCCGGGCTGTTGCATTCGTGCAGGAATTTGCAGCCTTCGAGGAAGATTGCCGCCGTGCGGCGATCATCATCTCGAAGCTGGAAGCGCCGCGATCATGCGCTGCTGCTCTCGTCATTGACCGCGCAGCATTGAATGAGCGCGGTGCGATCGCCGTTCGTTTGGGAGCGGATGCTGCCCACATGCGCTCCGTGAAAAAGGGACCGGAGACGCATGTCTGGCCGGGTGTGAAGACCACGGGGGCGGACGGCGCCGCTCAAAATACAACTGCTCAGGAAAGCCCGCGCCCAGCGCGGCCTGTTCCTGAGCAGGATCTTCCCGAGGAAGAGATCAATAGCGACGAACCAGGCTGACGAGCTTGCCCTGGATCTTGACCCGGTCGGGGCCGAGAACGCGGGTCTCGTAGGCTTGGTTGGCAGCCTCCAGCGCAATGGACGAGCCACGGCGGCGGAAGCGCTTGAGGGTAGCCTCCTCATCATCGATGAGCGCCACGATGATGTCGCCCGTATTGGCATTGTCCTGCCTGCGGATCACCACGAGGTCGCCGTCGAGAATGCCGGCTTCCACCATCGAGTCGCCTCGCACTTCGAGAGCGAAGTGATCGCCCTGGGCGAGGAAATCGCCCGACAGGGTGATGGAGTGGCTGCGGGTCTGGATCGCGGAGATCGGCGTACCGGCGGCGATGCGGCCCATGACAGGGATCGACATTTCGCGGTCGCGCGGATCTGCTGCTGGCTGCGGCGCTGCCTTCTTGCCGGCAAGGCCGCCTTCGACCACGCTCGGAGTGAAGCGGCGCTGCCCGGCAGCTGCACCGACGGATTCGGGCAGGCGGATCACCTCGAGGGCGCGGGCGCGGTTTGGCAACCGGCGGATGAAGCCGCGCTCCTCGAGCGCGGTGATGAGGCGGTGAATGCCGGATTTCGACTTGAGATCGAGCGCGTCCTTCATCTCGTCGAAGGACGGCGGAACCCCGGTTTCACGCAGCCGCTCATGGATAAAGCGGAGCAATTCGTGCTGCTTGCGCGTGAGCATGACAGACCCTTACTGCTCCCTGTGAGGAGCGATTCTGAAAACAAAGCAAGAACAGGGTAACTGTTCCCGCTGTGTTCTGCAAGTCCATGCTCAAGCTGAATAGCGGTTTTGTGAATCGAGCCCAGTATAAGCTGCGTTTTCCAGGGGAGACACGGGGCAAAACGCGATCTTAAACGCAGATTCTCAGCAGAATTTTGCCAGCCGGATGATACGGCAGGGTTCGCCCGCCTGGGCTGCCGGAGCATGCGGCGGCCTGACGAGAAGGGCTTCCGAGCGCTCCAGAATGCTGAGCATGGACGAATCCTGGATCAGTTGCGAGGTGACTACGGGAAGCGGCATCCGCGAGGTCCCTTGCGTCAGGGCGATCTCGAATTCCTGGGACGCTAGGGAAGCCCGCATGTAATCCTGCCGGGGGCCATTGGCGGGCAGGTCCGCGCCGAGGATCGCGGCTTCCGTGGGATCATCATCCGGCATGGCGTCGCCCAGGAGCGCGCGAATCGCGGGGACCAGGAAAAGAACGGCGCATACGAGGGAAGAGACGGGATTGCCGGGCAGTCCGAGGAGCATCATGCCGTCAAGCCTACCATGCATGAGCGGCTTGCCGGGCTTCAGCGCCACGCGCCAGAAGCCGAGCTCCATGCCCTGGCGCTGAAGCGCCTTCTGAACCAGATCGTGCTCACCCACCGAAGCACCGCCGAGAGTGACCAGTATATCGGCTTTCGAGTCGCGAGCGGCCTGGATGCGCTCCTCAAGGCTTTCGAAGGTATCGCGTGCAATGCCGAGGTCGATGGCCTCGCCACCTGCCTTCTCCACCATCATGGCGGTGGCAGGCAGGCTCGATGCGGTGATCTGATCGAGGCCCACCGGCTCGCCGGCTCTGACCAACTCATCGCCGGTCGCGAGAATTGCGACGCGGGGCTTTCGCCTCACCGGCAAAATCCCATGGCCCATGGCCGCAGCCAGTGCCACATGGCGGGAATCGAGGCACAATCCTGCCTGCAGCAGCACATCGCCGGCCCTGAAATCGAGTCCGGCCTTGCGGATATGCTGGCCCGGGCGCGGGGCTTCCTTGACCGTGACCCGATCTCCGGACGCCTCCGTGTCTTCCTGGAGCACAACCGCATCCGCGCCGTCCGGCAACGGCGCGCCGGTGAAGATGCGCACGGCCTGCTGTTCTTCGACGATTCCTGAAAACCGCTGCCCCGCCGCGCTTGCACCGATCACATGCAGTGTCGTCGGTGTCTGCGCGATGTCGGTTGAGCGCACGGCATATCCATCCATGGCGGAAGCCGGGAAGGGCGGTTGGTCGCGCGACGCGGCGACATCCTCCGCCAATGCGCGTCCGGCGCAGGCGGCGAGGGGCACATGCTCGATCTCGACCGGCTTTTCGACGCTTGCCAGCACGCGGCGCAAGGCATCTTCGACCGGGATCAAGCTCATGGCGCCTCATATACTCCGGAGCGGCCGCCGCTCTTCAGGCGAAGCCGGACATTCTCGATGCGCATGCCTTTGTCTGCGGCCTTCACCATATCGTAGATCGTGAGGCATGCGATGGACACGGCGGTAAGCGCCTCCATCTCGACGCCGGTCTGGCCCGACACCTTGACTTCAGCCGTCACGCGCACGCCAGGCAGCGTATCATCGAATTCGCAATCCACCTTTACCTTGGAAATGAGAAGCGGATGGCAGAGCGGGATCAGCTCATGGGTGCGCTTCGAGGCCATGATCCCGGCCAAACGCGCGGTGCCGAGCACGTCGCCTTTCTTGGCATCGCCCTGACGGATCAGCGCGACCGTTTCCGGCAACATCACCACGCATCCCTCGGCAATCGCGGTGCGGCTGGTGACGTCCTTTTCGGAGACGTCGACCATGTTGGCCTCACCCTTCGCGTCGAGATGCGTGAGCTGTTTCATGCAGGCTCGCCGAAGAGAAGTTTTCGCGTCGCGCCAGCCACATCCGCCTGCCGCATCAGGCTCTCGCCCACGAGGAAGGTGCGGATGTTGACCTTCGTCAGGCGCTCTATGTCTTCAATCGTGAAGATGCCGCTCTCGCCGACGATGATGCGGTCTGCCGGAATGAGCGGCGCCAGCTCTTCGCTGACCGACAGCGAGACATCGAAGGTGCGCAAATTACGGTTGTTGATGCCGATGAGCTTGGTGCCGAGCGGAATGGCCCGCTCCAGCTCCGCGCGGTCATGCACCTCGACCAGCACATCCATGCCGAGGTCATGCGCGGTGTCGATCAGCGCGCGCGCTTCATCATCCGTGACGCTCGCCATGATGACGAGGATGCAATCGGCGCCCCAGGCGCGGGCCTCGTAGACCTGATAGGGTTCGAAGAGAAAGTCCTTGCGCAAGGCCGGCAGGCCGGAGGCGTCGCGCGCCTGGGCCAGATATTCGGGTTTGCCCTGGAACGAGGGCTCGTCGGTCAAAACCGACAGGCATGTCGCGCCGCCATCCGCATAAGCCTTCGCGAGGCTCGGCGGATCGAAATCTGCGCGGATCAGCCCCTTCGATGGGCTCGCCTTCTTCACCTCGGCGATCAGTGCGGGGCGCCCCTCGGCAAGATGCCGCTCGATAGCTTTCGCGAAACCGCGCGCAGGCGCGGCAGTGCGGGCCAAACGCTCCATTTCGGCAGGGGGGATGGATGCCTTCGCGGCCTCGATCTCTTTGCGCTTATAGTCTTCGATCCGGCTGAGAACATCGCTCATGGTGGTGCGTGCTCCGTCAGATGCCGCCGCAGGTGTTCGACACCTGGACGAGGCGGTCGAGCATGGCCTTCGAGGCTCCACTGTCGAGCACTTGTGTTGCGCGCTCCAGACCGTCGCGAAGGTTGGCTGCTTCATCCGCGATCACGAGGGCAGCGGCCGCATTGAGAAGCGCTACGTCGCGATAGGCTATGCGAGCGCCGTCGAGAACAGCGCGCAGCTGGGTGGCATTATGCTCCGGATCGCCGCCCTTCAGGTCTTCGAGCTTGGCGACCGGCAGGCCGACTTCCTCCGGCGTTACGGTGAAGCGGCGGATCGCGCCGTTTTCCAACGCGGAGACGAAAGTCGGGCCGGTGGTGGTCATTTCGTCGAGGCCGTCGGAGCCATGCACCACCCACAGCTTCTTCGAGCCCAGTTCCTTCAGAACCTGAGTTATCGGATCGAGCCAAGCCTCTGAAAACACGCCGAGAAGCTGTCGTTTCACGCCGGCCGGGTTCGACAGCGGACCGAGCAAATTGAAGATCGTGCGGGTGCCGAGTTCCACGCGCACCGGCGCAACATGGCGCATGGCGGCGTGGTGCGTCTGGGCGAACATGAAGCACAGGCCCGCATCCTTCAGGCACCGCTCCAGACCTTCGGGCGTAAGCCCGAGCTTCACGCCGAGAGCCTGGAGAACATCCGCCGTGCCGGATTTCGAGGAGGCCGCGCGGTTGCCGTGCTTGGCCACAGGCACGCCGCAGGATGCGACGATGATGGATGCCAGCGTCGAGATGTTGTAGCTGCCCGAGTGATCGCCGCCGGTGCCGACGATATCGACCGCGTTGTCCGGCGCCGTGACCGTCAACATGCGCCCGCGCATGGCCGATACCGCGCCGATGATTTCCTCAAGCGCCTCGCCGCGCACCCGCAGGGCCATCAGGAAGGCCCCGCCCTGAGCATGCGTCACCTCGCCAGAAAGCAGGTCATCGAAGGCCGAGCGCGCCTCGTCCCGGCTGAGCGAAGCGCCGGTGGCGACCTTGGCGAGGTAGGACTTGAAGGATTCCATTGTCTCAGTGTCCTGATGGAGCAGCAGAGGAATGCTTGGCGTTCCATTCCTTGGCCAGCTCGAAGAAGTTCTTCATGATCGTCACCCCGTGCTCGGACAGGATGCTCTCGGGATGGAATTGCACCCCGTGGATCGGCAGCGTGCGGTGGGACAGGCCCATGACGAGGCCGTCTGCAGTCTCCGCCGTTACCACGAGATCCTTGGGGCAGGTTTCCCGATCCACGATCAGCGAGTGATAGCGGGTCGCCTTGAACGGTCCGTTGATGCCGCGAAACACGGCCTGCCCCTGGTGCTCCACTTCGGAGACCTTGCCGTGCATCGGCAGGGGCGCGTGGGAGACCGTGCCGCCGAAAACCTGCCCGATAGTCTGGAGGCCGAGGCAGACGCCGAAAGTCGGGATGCCGGGCGAGGCCCGCTTCACCAGATCGAGGCAAATGCCCGCCTCGTTCGGGGTGCAAGGACCGGGGGAGAGCACGATGGCGTCCGGCTTCGACGAGAGAACCTCGTCGACGGTGATCGCATCGTTGCGGATCACGTCCACCGAAGTGGCTAACGGGCCGAGCAGATGCACCAGGTTCCAGGTGAAGCTGTCGTAATTGTCGATCACGAGCACACGGGTCATAGCGCACCGACGTTCGCGCAAGGGGTGGACAGGGTCAAGATAGGCATCATTGGCCCATCCTCGCCTGGCTCGCGAAGCGCACCGCCTCTTCGGCTGCCTTGAAGAGTGCTTTGGACTTGTTGATGCATTCCTGCTGCTCGGAGGCCGGGTCGGAATCGTAGACGATGCCCGCGCCCGCCTGGACGGCCATGCGACCGTCCTTCACGACGGCGGTGCGCAGCACGATGCAGGTGTCCATTTCGCCGTTCGCGCCGAAATAGCCGATGCATCCGGCATAAGGTCCCCGCTTGTCCTTCTCCAGCTCGTCGATGATCTGCATCGCACGAACCTTGGGAGCGCCGGAGACGGTACCGGCCGGGAAGCCTGCAATCAATGCGTCGAGCGCGCCGAAGGAGGGGTCGAGCCTGCCTTCCACGTTCGAAACGATATGCATCACCTGGCTGTAATATTCGAGGAAGAAGGAATCCGTGACCTGCACGGAGCCCATTTCCGCCACGCGGCCCACATCGTTGCGGCCGAGATCGAGCAGCATGAGGTGCTCCGCGCGCTCCTTCTGGTCGGCGAGCAGGCTTTCCGCATGAGCGCGGTCCTCGGCAGCCGTGGCGCCGCGCGGGCGCGTTCCTGCGATGGGACGGATCGTGACCTTGCCGTCGCGCATCCGCACCAGGATTTCCGGCGAGGAGCAGACGATCTGGAAATCCTCGAAGTCGAGATAACAGAGGAACGGCGCGGGATTGACCCGGCGCAGGGAGCGGTAGAGCGCGAAGGCGGGCAGGGGGAAGGCGGATTCGAAACGCTGCGAGAGCACGACCTGGAAGATATCGCCCGCGCGGATGTACTCCTTCGCCTTGGCGACCATCTGCCCGAACTCTTCCGGCGTGGTGTTCGACACCGGCGGCTCGAAATCGATCTTGGTCGGATCGCTGCGATCCTCGATAGGCAGCGGGCTCTCCAATGCGCCGGTCACTTCGTCGAGACGGGCGAGCGCCGTTTCGTAGGCAGCTTTCGCGGAAACACCGGATCGCGGACGCACGGGCGTGATGAGCGAGATTTCGTCCTTCACCGCATCGAACACCACCATGACGGTGGGGCGGATGAGGATGGCGTCCGGCACCTTCAGCACGTCGGCATTCGGCTCCGGCAGACGCTCCATCTGCCGCACCATGTCGTAGCCCAGATAGCCGAAGAGGCCCGCCGCCATAGGCGGCAGATCGTCGAACAGGGGCAGGGCGCTTTCCTTGATCAGCGCGCGCAGGCTCTCCAGCGGCCCAAGCTCTTCCGTTTTGAACTGGCCGCTTCGCGTCAGAACGTTGCGGTCGATGGAAGCGACGCCATCCTGACAGCGCCAGACGAGATCGGGATCGAGACCGATCATCGAGAACCGGCCTCGCGTGGCTCCTCCCTCCACCGATTCCAACAGGAAGGCAGAGCCTTTCCGCTGGTGCCGCAGCTTGATGAAAGCTGCGACGGGGGTGAGGAGGTCGCCGACGAGGGTGGCGCGCAGAACGCCCGCCTCGCCCGCTTCGTAGGCTTTCGCGAAAGTCTCGAAATCGGGCGCGATGCTCATGGCTTAGAGTTCGCCGCCTGTCGCCTGACGCACGGCCTGCTGGTGGATGACGACGCCGAGATCCTGGCGGGCCTGAGTGATGTATTCACCGATCAGGTCGTCGCCCATGCCGTTGCGCAGCTGGTTGTCGATGCTCTGCGCTTCCTGCGTTGTGGTGTTCATGGGCGGCACGGTGGCAGCGGTCACCTTGAACACCGCGCGGCTGTCCGCCGTGCTCGGCGCGTTGCCGGCCTTGCCGACCGGGGTCGCGAAGATGCGGTTCACGGCCTCGGCCGAGAGATCGTCCTTCGCCGCGTTGCGGGCGAAATCGGCAACGTTCTTCGCCTCCGTGTTCACCGACTGGGCAACAGCCTCGATGGCCTCGCCTTTTTCAAGACGCTCGGTCAGCTCACGGGCCTTCTCCGAAAGACGCTGGGCGATCTGGTCCTCGCGCCATTGGGCGGTGACCTGATCGCGCACTTCGTCGAGGGTCTTCTCGCGGGAGGGCTCGATGCCCGTCACATCGTACCAGGTATAGCCGTCTGCCACGCGCAAGGCCTCATTATCGACGCCGATATCCGAGGCGAAGGCGGCCTTCACCACCTGGTCCTTGCTCGCAAGGTTCACCGGGGCGCCAGCCTTGTCGAGGCCGCTCGCGTCGACGGCGGGAAGCTGCACGAGGGTCAGGTTCTTTTCCTTGGCGATGTCGGCCAGCGGCTTTGCGCCAGCGCGCAGATCCTCGACCTCATCGTGGATACGCTCGATTTCGCCTTGAGCGCGCTCCTTCGCCACTTCCTGGCGAATCCCGGCTGCCACTTCCTCGAACGGGCGCACGGCCTCCGGCTGGATCTGCGTGACGCGGATCACCACGGGGCCGAAGCGGCCGGCAATCGGGGCGCTCACGCCGTTGAGTTCCAGCGCGAAGGCGGCCTCGGCCACGGCGGCATCGAGCATGTCGGCCTTAGCAAAGGTGCCGAGCTCAAGGCCGGAGGCAGCAACGCCCCGCTCGGCGGCGACGGATTCGAAAGTCGCGCCTTCCTTGATCTTGGCGGCGGCTGCCTCCGCGTCCGGCAAGGCCGTGAAGGGGATCTGCTGGATGGTGCGGCGCTCCGGCTGGCCGTAGCGGGCCTTCTGCTGCTCGTAGCGTTGGCGGGCATCCGCGTCGGAGACTGCATCCGGCTTCGCGATGGCGGCTGCATCGAGCACCAGCACGGAAACGGCGCGGTATTCAGGAGCGCGGTAGGTGCCCTTGCGCTCGTTGTAGAAGCTCGTGAGCTGCTCCTGGGTGGGAGCAAGGATGTCTCCGGCGGCAGTCGCATTCAGAACGAGATAGGACGCGCTGCGACGCTCGCTGGTATAGCGATACATGGCTTCGCGGGCAGCGGCGGGCACGGTCACATCCCCGGCAAGTCCTTGAGCGAGATGGAGGCGGGCCATGGACTGGCGCTGCTCCTGCACGAATCCGGCCTCAGACAATCCGGCATTGCGCAGGACCTGGTCGAAGGCGGCGCGGTTGAACTGGCCGTCCGAGCCGCGGAAGGCCGGGTTCTCCATGATGGAGCGGGCCACCAGCTGATCGGAGACGGAGAGGCCGAGCCTCCGGGCTTCCTCGGCCATCACGGCCTCGGTCACGAGGTTGTTCACGATCTGCTGATCGAGGCCGATGGCGCGAGCCTGCTCGGGGCTGATCACCGTGCCGAACTGGCGGGTAAGCTGCTGGAGCTGGTTGGTATAGGCGGCGCGAACCTGCTCGACTGTGATCTTGGCGTTCCCGACCTCGGCCACCGTCGAGGCGGGCGTCGCGCGGAAGATGTCGCCGATGCCCCAGATCGCGAAGCTGACGATCAAAGCGCCGAAAAAGATCGTGGCGATGGTTTTACCGACTAGGGTCTGCCCAGCCTTGCGCATGTTCCGAAGCATCGTGAACCCGTCTTTCGAAAAACTGTTAAACAGGGCGATAGCCCATCAAAGGCCCGGGGAAAAGGGCAAGTCAGGTTGAAAGAGGCATCAAGCCTCTGCTACTGCCAAGTTATCAAGCGTGACGGGAGTGAATGAATGAGCGTCGATAGGCCGCGCCCGCTGGTGGCGGGAAACTGGAAAATGAACGGGTTGAAGTCGTCCGCCAGGGTGCTGGACGAGGTTCATGCCGGTTATACGCCAAGCCTGAAAGCCAAGGTGGACCTGGCGATCTGCCCGCCCGCGACCCTGATCGGCACCCTCGCGAACCTCGCCGTCGGCTCCCGGATCGCCATCGGCGGACAGGACTGCCATGCGAAGGAATCGGGCGCCTACACGGGCGACCTTTCCGCCGAGATGCTCGCCGATGCAGGCGCGACTCATGTGCTCGTCGGTCATTCCGAGCGCCGCCAGTACCACCGGGAGAAGGATTCCGATGTCTGCGCCAAGGCGGTTGCTGCCTATAGGGCAGGCCTCACAGCCATCGTCTGCGTGGGCGAAACCCGCGAGGAGCGCGAGGCCGGCAAGACGATTGCCGTGGTCCGTAAGCAGCTGCGCGGCTCGATCCCGGCCGATTCGAACAGCGGCAACCTCGTGGTCGCCTATGAGCCGGTCTGGGCCATCGGCACGGGCCTGACACCGACTGTGGCCGACGTGGCCGAGGTCCACGCCGCGATCCGCGACGAGCTTAAGCGTCTCGTAGGCAAGGCTGATTATGCCAAGGTCCGCATTCTATACGGCGGCTCGGTGAAGCCCTCGAACGCCGCCGAGCTGATGGCGGTGGACAACGTCGATGGCGCGCTGGTCGGAGGCGCAAGCCTCGTGGCCGCCGATTTTCTTGCGATTGCCGGGGCTTATCTGGGCTAAAGTATCCACCTTTGTCATTCCGGGGCCGCTTAGCGGAGTTCTGGAATGACAACTGAATACTTCAACAACAAAAGCTCTCTTGCGGGCCTTTGATCCTGCGCCCACCTATGCTACAGCCCGCCTCAACGAACGAATTGCGAGCGGCTGACGCCTTTCCTGGCTCGGCCGCTTGAGGTTTTTGGAACGATGCAAACAGTCCTTATCATTATCCACCTGATCATCGTGCTCGCCCTGATCGGCGTGGTTCTCCTGCAGCGCTCCGAAGGCGGCGGCATGGGCCTCGGCGGCGGCGGCGGCGGCGGTGGCGGTGGCGTTTCCGGTTTCATGACCGGGCGCGGGCAGGCCAACGCACTCACCCGCACAACGGCGATTCTGGCAGCCCTGTTCTTCCTGACGAGCATCACACTTGCGATCTTCGCGACGAGCGGACGCGCGCCGCGTTCGATTCTCGATGGCGGCGCGCCCGCTGCTCCCGCCGGTCAGCAGACCCCGGCAGCTCCGCAGGGCGGCAGCGTGCTCGAACAGCTGCAGCGCCTCCAGGGCGATCAGCCGGCGGCTCCTGTGCCCAGCGCACCTGCTCCAAGTGCCCCGGCGCCAGCAGCGCCTCAACAATAAACCGAACAGTAGGGCCGGACCTTCCGGCCCTCTTCTTTTGTGGATGGCTTCGGAGTTGCACGATTCGTGATTGCGAATCGGCGCTCCTTATTAATGGATAGGGGTCCATGACGCGGTACGTATTTATCACCGGCGGCGTGGTGTCTTCGCTCGGCAAGGGTCTGGCTTCGGCGGCCCTGGGAGCGCTTCTCCAGGCTCGCGGCTACAAGGTCAGGCTTCGTAAGCTCGACCCATATCTCAACGTCGATCCGGGGACGATGAGCCCCTATCAGCACGGCGAGGTCTTCGTGACCGACGACGGTGCCGAGACCGACTTGGATCTGGGCCATTACGAGCGTTTCACGGGCGTTCCGGCCACCAAGGCCGACAACATCACCACGGGCCGGATCTATCTCGACATCATCACCAAGGAGCGGCGCGGCGATTATCTCGGCGCCACGATCCAGGTGATTCCGCATGTCACGAACGCCATCAAGGACTTCGTGCTCAGCGGCAACGAGGGCTTCGACTTCGTCCTGGTCGAGATCGGCGGCACGGTCGGCGATATCGAGGGACTGCCGTTCTTCGAGGCAATCCGCCAGCTCGGCAACGACTTAGCCCGCGGCCAGGCGATCTATGTGCACCTAACCCTGCTGCCCTTCATTCCGTCAGCCGGCGAACTCAAGACCAAGCCGACCCAGCACTCGGTGGCGGAGCTGCGCTCCATCGGCATCCAGCCCGACATCCTGCTCTGCCGTACGGATCGCGAGATCCCGAAGGACGAGCGCCGCAAGCTCGCCCTGTTCTGCAACGTGCGTGAGACTGCGGTGATCGAGGCGCGCGATGCACGGTCCATCTACGACGTGCCGCTGGCCTATCATGAGGCTGGGCTCGACAGCGAGGTTCTCGCGGCCTTTGGCCTCGACACCGAGAAGACGCCGAATTTGAGCCGCTGGACCGGCATTTCCGAGAGGGTTCACAACCCGGAGGGCGAGGTCAACATCGCCATCGTCGGCAAATATACCGGCCTCAAGGACGCCTATAAGTCGCTTATCGAGGCGCTTCACCATGGTGGCATCGCTAACCAGGTGAAGGTGAACCTGCAATGGATCGAGAGCGAAGTCTTCGAGCACGAGGACCCGGCTCCGTTCCTCGAAGGCATCCATGGCATCATGGTTCCGGGCGGCTTCGGCCAGCGCGGCGCTGAGGGCAAGATCCGCGCGGCCCGCTTCGCCCGCGAGCGCAAGGTGCCATATTTCGGCATCTGCTTCGGCATGCAGATGGCCGTGATCGAAGCGGCTCGTTCTCTCGCCGGAATCGAGAATGCCAGCTCGACCGAATTTGGCCCGACCTCGGAGCCGGTCGTCGGTCTGATGACCGAGTGGCTGCGCGGTAATGAGCTCGAGAAGCGTTCATCCAGCGGCGATCTGGGCGGCACCATGCGCCTTGGCGCCTTCCAGGCGTCGCTCAAGCCGGGCAGCAAGGTCGCTGAGATCTATGGCGGCACCGAAATCTCCGAGCGCCACCGCCACCGCTACGAGGTCAACATGACCTACCGCGACAAGCTCGAGCAAAAGGGCCTTCGCTTCTCCGGCGTCTCGCCCGACGGCGTCCTGCCGGAGATCGTGGAATACGAGAACCACCCCTGGTTCATCGGCGTCCAGTACCATCCAGAGCTGAAATCGCGCCCCTTCGAGCCGCATCCGCTCTTCCAGAGCTTCATCGAAGCGGCGGTCGTACAGAGCCGCTTGGTTTAAAAGCTTCTTCCTTCCAAATGGCCGGGTTCGTCCCGGCCATTTCTTTTGGCGGGTCCACCCCACGGACCTCATCCTGAAGAGCAGCAAAGCTGCGTCTCGAAGGATCGTCCAGTGATTGCTGGAGACGCCCTCAGGATGAAGGCTATGGATAGACGGGAAGGTCGAGAGGAAGTTCTGACTTCAACCTTGGACAAGCCACGCTTCGTGCCTAAGTCTATGCTCTCGCCATCGGAAAAGAGCCTGATGTCCCGTCGGATCGACCACCTCGTCATCGCTGTCCATGACCTCGACAAGGCCGCTGCATTCTACCAGCGGCTGGGATTCCAGGTGGGCGCGCGCAACAAGCATTCCTGGGGCACGGAAAACAGGCTGGTGCAGTTTCCGGGTACTTTCCTCGAACTCATCACGGTGGGCGAGGGCGCAAATATCCCGCCACATGGGCAGGGGACGTTCAGCTTCGGCGCATTCGTGCGGGATTATCTGCAAGAGCGCGAAGGCCTTGCCATGCTCGTGCTCGACAGCCAGGACGCCAAGGCCGATGCTGCTTCCTTCGCACAGCAAAAGATCGGCGCTTTTCAGCCTTTTTTCTTCGAGCGTACCGGAAAGAAGCCGGATGGCAGCGAAACCAAGGTCGCTTTCACCCTGGCTTTCGCGGCGCTGGAGAATGCTTCTAAAGCGGGCTTCTTCGTATGCCAGCAGCATTTCCCCGAGAACTTCTGGAACCCGGCTTTTCAGAAGCACGACAATCAGGCGACCGCAGTATCCAGTATTGCGCTCACGGCTCCCGACCCGGATCGGCTGCGCAGATTCGTATCGGCTTTTACCGGCGAGGAGCCCAGTCGTCCGGCCGGCCATGACCTCTCGTACCGCCTGACCGATGCCCATCTCGACGTCATGACGCCCGACGACGCGGGCGAGCTTTACGTGTCCGTAGAGGCTGAACTCGACCAGCCGTCATTCGTCGGATTCGCGTTGAGGGTCGAGGATATTCACCGGCAGGCGGCAAGGCTCGATGCCGCCGAAATTCCTTATCAGCATGTAGGCAGCAGGCTCGTGGTGCCCGCCAGCGCCGCCCATGGCGTCGCCATCGCCTTCGAGCCAACGCAAAATTAACCATGCACCCCTAACGATCTGAAAAATGAATCTTGGGGGCTGATCGTGACATCTACTTTGGCGGGCTTGTTCGACTTCGTCGTTTTCTTCGTTATCGCCACCGCGCTCGTGGCCCTGTATCTTGGCCTCTACACTCTGGCCACGATGCACAATGAGTTCGCGCTGATCCGCCAGAACGTGATCTCGGCCGCAACCGCTCTCGGGTTCAGCCTCGTGGGTTTCGCCCTGCCGCTCGCCAGCGCCATCGTGCACGCCCAGAGCATCCTCGACCTGCTGGTCTGGGGTCTTGTGGCTCTCGCTGTGCAGATCGTGGTCTACTGGCTCGTGCGCCTCCTCATGCCGAACCTGTCCCAGCGCATCGCGGCGGGCGAGATGGCAGCCTCCCTGTTTCTGGGTGCCGCCTCGCTGTCGGCGGGCATCATCAACGCGGCGTCGATGACGTTCTGAGACCACGCGTCATCCCGGACGGCGAAGCCGATCCGGGATCGCCAGCAGAATAGAGCGCCAATCTTGTCCCGCGATCCCGGATCTGCGCTACGCTTCGTCCGGGATGACACCAGGGTCGGCGGCTATAACACATCACCACTTCCCGTTTCTCCCGAAACGGAGTAGGTGACGGCGCATGACCGATACCAAAAAGCCCCAAGCCGTCGTCGAGGCAGGCTCCGTCCGCTTCGGCAATCACCTGCCGCTCAGCATCATTGCGGGCCCCTGCGCCATGGAAAGCCGCGACCACGCGCTGGAAATGGCCTCGGCCCTCAAGGAGATCACGGGCAAGCTCGGCCTCGGGCTGGTCTACAAGTCGTCCTTCGACAAAGCGAACCGCACATCGATCAACAGCGCCCGCGGCATCGGCCTCGACAAGGCGCTTAGCGTCTTTGCCGAAGTGAAGGAAAAGTTCGGGCTCCCGGTCATCACCGACGTGCATGAGAACGACCAATGCGCTCTCGTGGGCGAGGTGGTCGATATCCTCCAGATCCCGGCCTATCTCTGCCGCCAGACCGATCTTCTCATCGCCGCCGCCAAGACCGGCCGGGTGGTGAACGTGAAGAAGGGCCAGTTCCTGGCGCCCTGGGACATGGCGAACGTCGCCGAGAAGGTGCGCGCTTCGGGCAATCCCAATGTCATGCTCACCGAGCGCGGCGCATCCTTCGGCTACAACACCCTCGTATCCGATATGCGCAGCCTGCCGATCATGGCCGAGACCGGCGCTCCGGTGATTTTCGATGCCACCCATTCCGTGCAGCAGCCCGGCGGCAAGGGCGCGACCTCCGGCGGTCAGCGTGAATATGTACCGGTTCTCGCCCGTGCGGCGGTCGCGGTCGGCGTGGCCGGTGTCTTCATCGAGACGCACCAGGACCCGGACAAAGCTCCCTCCGACGGCCCCAACATGGTGCCGCTGAAGGAACTGGAGAGCCTGCTGGCGCAACTGAAGGCATTTGATGCGCTCGCCAAGGGCAGGTTGGGCTGAAGAAACGCTTATGACTCCGGAAGAGGGCAGGCCTGCATTCCTGCCTCTCCCCTTACGACAAGGCCGTGTTATGGAGTGAGCAGGCTCCATTCGCGGCCTTTCTCATTAGAGCGTCATGTCCTCGCGCAATCTCATCCTGATCCTCGCCGTCAGCGGCTTTGCCAGCACCTTTTCCGCACGTGCGATCGAGCCCATGGTCGGGGTGATTGCCCGGGATCTGAACTCGACACCGCAGACCATCGCGCTTCTCGCCGCCGCCTTCGCACTTCCTTACGCCTTCATCCAGCCGATCCTGGGGCCCATCGGCGATGCCCTCGGCAAGGAGCGGGTCATGAAGGTAGCGCTGTCACTGCTATTCCTGGCGTTGGCGGGCTCTTTCTTTGCCCCTAATGCCGAAACCCTCTTTGGCTTGCGCATCGTCGCGGGCGCCGCGGCGGGCGGCGCGGTGCCGCTGTCCATCGCACTCATCGGCGACCGGGTGGACATGTCCCAGCGACAGGTGGCGCTCAGCCGCTATCTCGTGGCCGTCATCGTCGGCCAGCTCGCCGGCTCTTCGCTGGCGGGGCTTCTGGCGGAATGGATCGGCTGGCGTGGTGTGTTCGGCCTCTCCACGGCCATGATGGCCTGCGCGCTCATCGCGACAATCATCGGCTTTCGCGGCGCCTTGCCGGGCGGCAAGTTCGATCCGAAGGCGGCGATCCTGCGCTATCGGGACATTCTCTCCAATCCCCGCGCGCTGTTCCTCTTCGGCTCGGTCTTCGTGGAGGCGACTGCGATTTTCAGCGTTTTCCCTTATATCGCGCCGCTGCTCGAGGAGCGCGGCGGGGGCGGGGCAAAGGAGGCAGGCTTCGCCATCGGTGGCTTCGCGATCGGCGGCCTCGTCTATTCGGCCCTGGTCAGCTGGATGCTCCGGCGCCTCGGGATCGGCCGCATCCTCGTCGGCGGAGGCTTCTTCGCCGCATTCGCTCTTATCCTCTTGGGGTTTGCAAGCGACTGGAAGCTCGACTTCGTCGCCCTGCTTCTGCTGGGCCTCGGCTTCTACATGATGCACAACACCTTCCAGGCTCAAGTGACGGAAGTAGCGCCTGGAGCGCGAGCCTCGGCGGTCGCGCTCCACGCCTTCTCGTTCTTCTGCGGGCAGGCGCTCGGCGTGGTGCTCATGGGCGTCGGCCTTCGCAATATAGGACTGACGATTTCCACGGCTATTGCCGCCGTCATTGTTCTGGCCGTGGGCCTGAATGCCTCACATGTGCTGAGGCGCCCGAGAGCTTAACGCGCCCTGTAGGGCGCGACGCCCTGGTCGGGCAGCCAGAGATTCTTCGGCAACTCGCCTGTCTGCCAGAATACATCGATGGGGATGCCGCCGCGCGGATACCAATAGCCGCCGATGCGCAGGAAGCGCGGCTCCAGCAGCTCGGCCAGGCGCTTGCCGATGGCCACCGTGCAATCCTCATGGAAGGCGCCGTGGTTGCGGAAGCTGTGCATGTAGAGCTTGAGCGACTTCGATTCCACCAGCCAGGGTCCGGGCACATAGTCGATCATAATGATCGCAAAATCGGGCTGGCCGGTCACGGGGCAGAGCGATGTGAATTCCGGAACGGTGAAGCGAGCGAGATAGTCCGTATCCGTGTGCGGGTTCGGCACCCGGTCGAGCTGCGCTTCTTCGGGAGTCTGGGGCAGGGCGGTCGCGTGACCCAGCTGGAGGTGGCTTTCCGTCATGATATTTCACCTTGGATCAATGTTCTATCGGTTGCCCATGTCCTTGCTCGCTTCATGATTTCGGTCAATAAGCCATGTCATGCCGTGAGGCCGCATCCGTAACACGGGCCGCATCGGTCGCTTTCAGTCTTCAGGAGCCCGTTCATGACCGCGATTATTGACGTATATGCCCGCCAGATCCTCGACAGCCGAGGCAATCCCACCGTCGAGGTGGATGTGACCCTGGAAGACGGTTCCATGGGCCGCGCGGCCGTACCCTCAGGTGCCTCCACCGGTGCGCATGAGGCGGTCGAGCTGCGCGACGGCGACAAGTCGGTCTATCTCGGCAAGGGTGTGCTGAAGGCCATCGACGCTGTGAACAACGACATCCTCGATGCCATCGGCGGCATGGATGCCGAAGAACAGGTCGCCATCGACGAGACCATGATCGAGCTCGACGGCACCCCGAACAAGGCCCGCCTCGGCGCCAACGCCATCCTTGGCGTGTCGCTCGCCGTCGCCAAGGCCGCAGCAGAGGCCTCGACCCTGCCGCTCTACCGCTATGTGGGCGGCACGCAGGCCCGCGTCCTGCCGGTTCCGATGATGAACATTATCAACGGCGGCGCGCATGCGGACAACCCCATCGACTTCCAGGAATTCATGATCATGCCGGTCGGCGCGCCGACTCTGGCTGAAGCCGTGCGCATGGGCGCCGAGGTGTTCCACACCTTGAAGAAGGCCCTCAAGGACGCAGGCCACAACACCAATGTGGGCGATGAGGGCGGCTTCGCCCCGAACCTGCCCTCCGCCGAGGCTGCCCTCGACTTCATCATGAAGTCCATCGAGCAGGCTGGCTACAAGCCCGGCAAGGACATGGTGATCGGCCTCGATTGCGCCGCCACCGAGTTCTTCAAGAACGGCTCATATGTCTATGAAGGCACGGGCCAGAAGCTCTCGCCGCAGCAGCAGGCTGAATATCTGGCGAAGCTCGTTGGTGCCTATCCCATCGCCACCATCGAGGACGGCATGTCCGAGGACGACTGGGAGGGCTGGAAGGCCGTGACCGATCTCGTCGGCAACAAGTGCCAGCTCGTGGGCGACGACCTGTTCGTCACCAACGTGAGCCGCCTCTCGCAGGGCATCAAGCAGGGCGTCGCCAATTCGCTCCTCGTGAAGGTCAACCAGATCGGCTCGCTCACCGAGACGCTGGCCGCCGTCGATATGGCCCACCGCGCCGGCTACACCACCGTGATGTCGCATCGCTCGGGCGAGACGGAAGACTCCACGATTGCCGATCTCGCGGTCGCGACCAACTGCGGTCAGATCAAGACCGGCTCGCTCGCCCGCTCGGACCGGACGGCCAAGTACAACCAGCTCATCCGCATCGAGGACGAGCTCGGTTCGCAGGCCCAGTATGCCGGCCGCGCCGCCCTGAAGGCCCTGGCGTAAGATAACTATATTTTGGTTGAAGAGGGGGCTGCCGAAAGGCGGCCCTCTTTTGTTTTCGGACTGACCTTTGTCATTCCGGGGCGACGAAGGCGAACCCGACCCGAAGGGCCGCGCCGCAGGCGTGGAAACCCATAACCACTAACATTAAAGAAGGGGGCGAGGCAGTCCTCGCCCAATTCTAGATCGTCGTGGTTGTGGGTTCCGGGCTCCGCTGCGCGGCCCCGGAATGACAAAGGACGGTGATCTTCCTAACCGCTTTTTAACCATGCAGGGTGTAGAACCATGCTCCATGGTGATCCGCAGACGACTGAGACGATTCCTGATTCCGCTGGTGCTCTACAGCATCTCAGCGGCCGTCGTCGGCTATTTCGTTCATCATGCCCATAGCGGAGCGCGGGGCATCGAGGCCCAGCAGAAATACGAAGCCCAAGTTGCTGAGCTGACTCAGGAACTTGATGCCTTGAAGACTGAGCGTACGGATTGGGAGCGCCGCATCTCATTGCTCCGCAGCGACCAAATTGATCGCGATCTGCTCGAAGAACGGGCAAGGGTCATGTTGGGGCGTGTTCATCGCAACGATCTGGTGATCATCACAGGCCCTTAACCAAAATAGCTCGAAAGAACTACTTAACTGAATTTCTGTTAATCGCCAATAGCCATGTAAATTCAGCAGGTTGCGCGATTCATTGTGCAGCGCAAAACATTATTTGGCCCCCTCGCTTTCCGATTCCGTCTGCGCTAAAACTTTCGTCGAGGAAACCCTTCGGAGGAACCCGATGGCTGTTGCTGCCCGCAAGGCGGGTCGTGCCGGTTCTGGCGCGACTAACAAGTCCACTTCCAGCAAAGGCTCCGCACGCGGAGCTGCGTTAAATTCCCCCCAATTCGATAAAGATCAGGATCTTTCGGCCTACGAGGACATGCTGCTGATCCGGCGCTTCGAGGAGAAATCCGGCCAGATGTACGGCATGGGCCTGATCGGCGGCTTCTGCCATCTCTATATCGGCCAGGAAGCCGTCGTCGTCGGCATGCAGATGGCGACGAGGGATGGCGACCAGGTGATCACGGGTTATCGCGATCACGGCCATATGCTTGCCTGCGGCATGGACGCGAAGGGCGTCATGGCCGAGTTGACGGGACGCCGCGGCGGCTTGTCGAAAGGCAAGGGCGGCTCCATGCACATGTTCTCCAAGGAGAAGCATTTCTATGGCGGTCACGGCATCGTCGGCGCTCAGGTGTCGCTGGGCACCGGCATCGCCTTCGCGAACCATTATCGCGAGAACGGCAATGTCTGCCTGACCTATTTCGGCGACGGCGCAGCCAACCAGGGCCAGGTCTACGAGAGCTTCAACATGGCGCAGCTGTGGAAGCTGCCGGTTGTCTATGTGATCGAGAACAACCGTTACGCCATGGGCACCGCGGTGACGCGCGCATCCGCGCAGACCGACTTCTCGAAGCGCGGCGTGTCCTTCGGCATTCCGGGCGAGCAGGTGGACGGCATGGATATCCGCGCGGTTTACACCGCCGGCCAGCGCGCCGTTGAGCATGCCCGCTCAGGCAAGGGCCCCTACATCCTCGAGATGCAAACCTACCGCTATCGCGGCCACTCAATGTCCGATCCGGCGAAATACCGGACGAAGGACGAGGTGACCCGCATGCGCGAGGAGCACGATCCGATCGAGCAGGTGCGCCGCCGTCTGTTGGAGAGCTGGAAGCTGTCGGAAGACGAGCTGAAGGCCATGGACAGCAAGGTGCGCGAGATCGTCAACGAGGCGGCCGAGTTCGCCACGCACGATCCCGAGCCCGATCCGTCCGAGCTCTACACGGATATTCTCCTTTAAGCGGCGCAACAGCGCCGCCCCAATTCTCGCCTTAGCGACAATCAACACGAGTCTTTCATGGCGATCGATATTCTCATGCCCGCCCTCTCGCCCACCATGGAGCAGGGCAAACTGGCCAAGTGGCTGAAAAAAGAAGGCGATCAGGTCAAACCCGGCGACGTGCTGGCCGAGATCGAGACCGACAAGGCGACCATGGAGGTCGAGGCGATCGACGAGGGTATCCTCGCCAAGATCCTCGTCTCCGATGGCACCGACAACGTTGCGGTGAATACGCCCATCGCCGTGCTCGCGAGCGAAGGCGAGGACGTGTCGAATGCCGCATCGTCGGCGAAGGCACCGGCTGCTCCTGCGCCGGAAGCGCAGAAGGCCCCGACGCCCGACATGGAGCGCGAAGGCATGGCCGACAGGCCGTCTCCGGATTCCATCCCCGGCACGGACGCCGCGCCCGTCGCGGAGCCCGCCGCTCCGTCGGTCATCACCAACCGCACGAGCTACGACGCCATGGCCGAAATCCCGGAGGGCACCGAGCTTGTCAACATGACGGTTCGCGAAGCGCTGCGCGATGCCATGGCCGAAGAAATGCGCAAGGACGACAAGGTCTTTGTAATGGGTGAAGAGGTCGCCGAATATCAGGGCGCCTACAAGGTCACCCAAGGGCTGCTGCAGGAATTCGGGCCTAAGCGCGTGATCGACACGCCGATCACCGAGCACGGCTTCGCCGGCATCGGCGTCGGCGCGGCCTTCACGGGCCTGCGCCCCATCGTCGAGTTCATGACCTTCAACTTCGCCATGCAGGCGATCGACCAGATCATCAACTCGGCGGCCAAGACCCTCTACATGTCCGGCGGCCAGCTCGGCGCTCCAATCGTGTTCCGCGGCCCGAACGGCGCAGCAGCCCGCGTGGGTGCCCAGCACAGCCAGGACTTCTCGGCCTGGTACTCGCAGATTCCGGGCCTCAAGGTCGTGGCGCCTTACTCGGCTTCCGACGCGAAGGGCCTGCTCAAGAGCGCGATCCGCGATCCGAACCCGGTGATCTTCCTGGAGAACGAAATTCTCTACGGTCAGTCCTTCCCAGTGCCGAAGCTCGATGACTTCACTGTGCCGATCGGCAAGGCGCGCATTCACCGCGAGGGCAAGGACGTCACCATCATCTCCTTCGCCATCGGCATGACCTATGCGCTCAAGGCCGCTCAGGAGCTTGAGAAGGAAGGCATCTCCGCCGAGGTGATCGACCTGCGCACGATCCGCCCCATGGACACCGACACCATCGTCGCTTCCGTCATGAAGACGGGCCGCTGCATCACGGTGGAAGAGGGCTATCCGCAATCGGGCGTCGGCGCAGAGATCGCCGCGCGCATCATGGAGCATGCGTTCGACTACCTCGACGCACCCGTGATCCGCGTGACCGGTAAGGACGTGCCCATGCCGTACGCCGCCAACCTGGAAAAGCTCGCCCTCCCGTCAGTGGCCGAGGTCGTCCAGGCGGCGAAGGCCGTTTGCTATCGGTAAGGTCGCGCAATGATCATCCGTTCCGCATTGCTGGTTGTTGTAGTCGCTGGATCTCTAGCGGCCTGCAACTCCACGCGGGAGACCGAGAGCAAGCCTGCAGCCAATTATATGGCCGCGTTGGCGAGGCGCTCGGTGATCAATCCCGCGGGCATCTCCACAAGTCAGCTCATGGGTGCTTCAGCGGGTCAACGCTTGTCGACTTTCACGGGCATGCTGCGGAAGGCGGGTGAGGAATGCACGCCTAATGCATCACGCATTACCGAGAGAGCCCAGGACGGTCGAAGCCTGTGGAACGTGTCCTGCAAAGGCAACACAGCGAATCCGGATTACATATTTTTCATACCTGCCAGTGCCGACAAATTCGCCAACATCCTCCGCTGTAGCCCTGCTGCAGATGGAGGAACTGGCTGTTCGGCTTTCTGACGGAGATCGGCACATGACCGACAAAAAGTTCGAAGCTCTCAACGTTCCGCCTGATGCGCTCGAAAGGGGCGGCGTCGAGATTTTGAGGGCTTCGGTGGTCGATGGGGCGGTGAGCATCGCGCTGCGCCGCGCCTTCGACGATCCGTTCACCTGGGGCGTGCTCCTGGTGGATCTCGCCCATCACGCTGCGCGCATCTACGCCACGGAAACCGACTTCTCGGAGGAGGAGGCCCTGGCGGAGATCACGGCAGGAATTCAAGCCGAGCTGGACGATCCGAGCGACCACGGCTCGACGTCAGCCATAAACTAATTCTCAAGATCAGGATCCAAAACGTCATGCCCATCAATATCCTGATGCCCGCTCTTTCGCCCACCATGGAAAAGGGAAACCTTGCCAAGTGGCTGAAGAAGGAAGGCGACACGGTAAAATCCGGCGACGTGATCGCCGAGATCGAAACCGACAAGGCCACCATGGAAGTGGAGGCCGTCGATGAAGGAATCCTCGCCAAGATCGTCGTGCCCGAGGGAACGTCGGATGTGCCGGTCAACCAAGTCATCGCGCTGATCGCAGGCGAGGACGAGGATCCGAAGAGCGTGACCGCGCCCGCAGGCGGATCGCCCGCGCCGAAGGCCGAGACCGCACCGGCATCTGCTCCCGCTGCACCCCAGCCGCAGGCGAACACGGTGCAGGGCGATGCCAATGCGCATATGTCCTATGCCCGCGTCGATCAGGCTCCCGCAGGTCCCGCGCAGGCAGCCAAGCCCAATGGGGCAGGGCAGGCTGCAAGCGGAAACCGCGTCTTCGCTTCGCCGCTCGCCAAGCGCATCGCGAAGGATGCCGGAATCGACATCGCATCGATCCGAGGTTCAGGGCCCCATGGCCGCGTGGTTGAAAAGGACGTTCGCTCGGCCCTCCAGGGCGGCGGCGCCAGGCCTGCCGCTGCGCCGGTCGCCGCCGGCGCTCCAGCCGCGAAGCCCGCTGCTCCGCAGCTCGCGCCGAGCATGGGCGCCGATCAGGTCAAGGCCATGTTCGAGGCCGGATCTTATGAGGAAGTGCCGCTCGACGGTATGCGCAAGACTATCGCGAAGCGCCTTGTCGAGTCCAAGCAGACGGTGCCGCATTTCTACCTGTCGCTCGATTGCGAACTCGATGCGCTCATGGCCCTGCGCGAGCAGGTCAATGCAGCAGCGTCGAAGGACAAGGACGGCAAGCCTTCGTACAAGCTCTCGGTCAATGACTTCGTGATCAAGGCCCTCGCCATCGCGCTCCAGCGCGTGCCGAGCGCCAACGCGGTCTGGGCGGAGGATCGCATCCTGAAGCTGAAGCACTCGGATGTGGGCGTGGCTGTCGCCATCGAAGGCGGCCTCTTCACGCCGATCATCCGCAAGGCCGAGACCAAGACGCTGACCGCCATCTCCGCCGAGATGAAGGACCTCGCAGGTCGCGCCCGCAATCGCCGCCTGAAGCCGGAAGAGTACACGGGCGGTTCCACTGCCGTGTCCAATCTAGGCATGTTCGGCATCAAGGACTTCCAGGCCGTCATCAACCCGCCGCACGGCACGATCCTGGCCGTCGGCGCGGGCGAGCAGCGCGTGGTGGTGAAGAACAACGCCCCCGCCGTCGTGCAGGCCATGACCGTGACGCTCTCCTGCGATCACCGCGTGGTCGACGGCGCACTCGGCGCGGAACTCCTCTCGGCCTTCAAGCGGCTCATCGAAAATCCGATGGGGATGCTTGTTTAAGGAAATGCGCCCCTTCTCCCTCCCCGAAGGGAAAAGGGGCGCGATGATGCTCAGTGCCAAAGTTGTTGGGAGCTGCATGACTAAAGGCAAGCTTGATTGCCCGCAAAGCACTTGGGTCGGCAAAGCGCGAGCTGTCGTGATGTTCGTTGGCTTTGCGTGGGTTCCAGGCTTAATGATCTATGGAATGTTCAAGGAAACTGACCATGGACGGGACTTCACGTTCATGATGATCGGCATCATGTTTACGCTCAGCATGATGATAGCTCCGATTCTCATCTGCTCCGTCCTGCTTCCTACCCATACGGCAAGACTTCTAGGCCTCCCACTTGTTTTGCTCGCTTGCTTCGTGTTCCTGGCAGTACGCACTTCTTCAAACATCAACTATCCGAGCTTGATCGGCTTTGTGCCGTGGGTAATTACAGGCACAGCCATTGTCCTCGTCTTGCCCGAACTCTCCTTTGTGAGCAGGCTTTACAGCCGAATTTTCGGATTACTCCACACTAGATCGCCTTGAGAGAACTGGACACCATGGCAAACCAATACGACATCATCGTCATCGGCGGCGGTCCGGGCGGCTATGTGGCCGCGATCCGCGCGGCGCAGCTCGGGTTCAAGACCGCCGTGGTGGAGCGCGAGCATCTGGGCGGCATCTGCCTCAACTGGGGCTGCATTCCGACCAAGGCGCTGCTGCGCTCGGCGGAAATCTACCATTACATGGAGCACGCCAAGGATTACGGCCTGTCCGCTCAAGGCATCGGCTTCGATGCGGCTGCCATCGTCCAGCGCTCACGCGGCGTGTCGGGCCGTCTCAACGGCGGCGTGGGCATGCTGCTCAAGAAGAACAAGGTCGATGTGATCTGGGGCGAGGCTTCCATCTCGAAGCCCGGCGAAGTGGTCGTGACCGCTCCGAAGAAGCAGGCCATGCAGCCGCAGCATCCGACGCCGAAGGGCGTGCTGGAGCCGGGCACGTATCAGGCGAAGAACATCATCGTCGCAACCGGCGCACGTCCGCGTGCGCTGCCCGGCATCGAGCCGGACGGCAAGCTGATCTGGACCTATTTCGAGGCCATGGTGCCGCCGTCCATGCCGAAATCCCTGCTCGTCATGGGCTCGGGCGCCATCGGCATCGAGTTCGCCTCTTTCTATCGCACCATGGGTGCCGAGGTGACCGTGGTCGAGGTGATGCCGCAGATCATGCCGGTCGAGGACGCCGAGATTGCGGCGCTGGCCCGCAAGCGCTTCGAGAAGCAGGGCATGAAAATCCTCACCGGCGCCAAGGTCACGAAGGTGGAGAAGGGCGCGAATTCCGTCACGGCCACCATCGATGACGGCAAGGGCGGCACGCAGACGATCACCGCCGAGCGGATGATTTCGGCCGTCGGCGTCGTCGGCAACATCGAGAATCTGGGTCTCGAGAAGATCGGCGTGAAGATCGAGCGCGGCGTCGTCGTGACCGACGGCCTCGGCCGTACCAATGTGCCCGGCATCTACGCCATCGGCGACGTCGCCGGCGCGCCCATGCTGGCCCACAAGGCCGAGCACGAGGGCGTGATCTGCGTCGAGACCATCAAGGGCCTGCACACGCACGCCATGGACAAGGCCAAGATCCCGGGCTGCACCTATTGCAACCCGCAGGTCGCGTCGGTGGGCCTCACGGAGGCCAAGGCGAAGGAGCAGGGCTACGACATCCGCGTCGGCCGCTTCCCCTTCGTCGGCAACGGCAAGGCCATCGCGCTCGGCGAGCCGGACGGCATGGTGAAGACGATTTTCGACAAGAAGACCGGCCAGCTCCTTGGCGCGCACATGGTGGGCGCTGAAGTGACCGAGATGATCCAGGGCTTCGTGATCGCCATGAACCTGGAGACGACAGAGGAAGACCTGATCCACGCCGTCTTCCCGCATCCGACCATCTCCGAGACGATGCATGAAGCCGTCATGGACGCCTACGGGCGCGCGATCCACATTTGATTCTGATGAATCCGGGCCTTCATCCTATTTTCACACAGGGTGAAGGCATTTTGCTGGGACATATTGTCCAGCCTAACTAAATGGTCCGATCGTACGAGTACACCTGAAGTCATTGAAATGATATGACTTTACTAATCCTTAAGGCGATCCCTAAAAGGGGTACCTCATCCGAATTTATATGTTGTAATGCTTCGGTAAGTTGTCCTATAAACCCGGCGTTTTCACTCTTTTCCGGGTCCTGTCCATGTCCGACGCACTCCTTGCTGCTTTTAATGATCCTAATGCCACTGAGCTGACGATCCTCGACGCTATCGATACCTATGCTGCCGAACTTTTCTTTGACGGCAACGAAACTCCCTTCCGTGCGCTCCTCGATAACTCAGGCCGCCAGAAGGCAGTCGCCCTCGGCCTGAAGGAAGTTGCCACACTGTTTGGCGCCTACGAGAATATTGAGGCGATCCAGGCCGAGCTGGCTCACCAGATTCAGGTCGAATACGCCAAATTCGAGTTCATCGCCGCCATAAATGCCGCTAAAGACGCCGATGAGATGGCCGCTGCGCTCTACACCTATGGCGCTCCTCTCCATGAAGAGCGCATGTTCCTGATTGAAGCGTGGAGTGAGTCGGATAAACCGTCTGTTGTCGCGCGCGTTGCTGCTCTCAAGAGCGACACCTACACCACCGTTCTTCAGGAAATCGCTATTCATGCTGAGGATGAGGCCTATATGGTGGCCCTCGGCGAGCGCCTGCTCGCCGCCCGTGAGGCCACGCAGGACAAGCGTTTCTACGGCGACGGCGCGATCATGACTTCTCTCGACGCAGGAACCGACGACATCATTCTCGATGCCTTCAGCGATATATTCGATGCATTCGATAATGAAGAGGCGACGGAAATCGACATCCTGGCCGTCGTCGACCAATATGAAGATCAGCTGTTCTCCGCTCCTGACCTCGCTCTCTTCCGTCAGCTTCCCGACAATTGGGGACGCCAAAAGGCGGTTGTGCTTGGTCTGAAGGAGGTCGCCGACCTGTTCGACGATTACGCGACCCTGGGAGCCCTCAAGGCTGAACTCGCCCATCAGGTTAAGGTCGAGCACGACAAGTATCTTTTCATCACCGCTGTCGACAGTGCCGGCGATGCCGATGCAATGGCCAAAGCGCTCAAGGACTACGTTAAGGTGCTCAGCGACGAGCGCGACGCGCTGATCGCAAAGTGGGAAAAGGTTGAAGGCAATGAGGACGTCGCCGCGCGCGTCGCTGCCCTCAAAGAGGCCGACTATACCACTGTGCTGAGGCAGATTGAGACGCGTCTGGGCCAGTCCCCAGACTTCGCAGAAGATATCGCTTCACTTATGCTAGACGCTCGCACGGCCATGGGTGGCGCGTTCGTTGGCGACGGCAAGATCGTCGCTGCTCTGAAGATCGCCAGCGCGGCCATCAATTACGTTCCGACAGCGCCCGAGACGCGTTCCGTCACGACTAATGAGGACGTGGCTCTGGTCGGCATCGACATTGGTGCTCGCGATGTTGATGGAAATGACACCCTGACCTACACGATCGAGAATGGTAAGGGTCCTCAGAAGGGTGATGTCACGTTCTCCGGTGGCAAGTTCACCTACATTCCGGACGCGAACGTTCATGGCACTGACAGCTTCACCATCGTCATCTCTGATGGAGTGAACACGATCAAGCAGACGGTCACCGTCACGGTCAACTCCGTGAATGATGCTCCGACGGCGCCGGCTCTTGCTCTCGCCACGGTGGCTGAGAACTCCGCCAACGGCACTGTGGTTGGCGACCTCTCCTCCACGGACATCGACACTGCCGCTCTCACCTACAGCCTTGTTGATGATGCCGGCGGCCGCTTTGCGGTTCAGGGCAACAAGCTTGTGGTGAAGAACGGCCTGCTGCTCGACTACGAGCAGGCAGCCAGCCACCAGGTGACGGTGCGCGTGTTTGACGGCACCACCAATGTCGACAAGATCCTCACGGTTTCGCTGACCGACGTTGTCAACGAGACCCTGAAGGTTTCGTCAGGCAACAACGTCCTCACGGGCGGCATCGGCAATGACAAGATCACTGGCGGCACCGGCAAGGATATCATCGGTGGTGGCGTCGGCAACGACACGCTGTTTGGCGGCAAGGGCAAGGACATCTTCGTGTTCGGCACCAAGCTGGACTCCAAGAAGAACCTCGACAAGATCACGGACTTCAGTGTGAAGGACGACTCGTTCTGGCTGGATAACGCAATCTTCAAGAAGCTCGGGAAGGGCACGGAGCAGAAGCCTGGCAAGCTTTCCAAGAGCTTCTTCAGCATCGATGGCGCGAAGGATAAGAACGACTACATCAACTACAACTCCAAGACCGGCGTGATCTCCTATGATGCGGACGGCCTGGGTGGTAAGAAGGGGATCGACTTCGCCAAGGTGAAGGCTGGTCTCGCAATCACCGAAAAAGACTTCTTCATCATCTAATCCGTCGAAACGTTAGAGGAGCGGCGCATAGCGTGCCGCTCCTCTTCCTCTCAAGCTCAATCGGGGTCAGTCCCTGATTGAGCTTTTTTGTTTTTGGGGCGAGGCGCCTGAAGGTGTCGCTATCCCTTTAAACAAGCATAGGTCCACGGACCTGAGCTTCCGATATTTGTGCAATTGGATATCGTGACAAATCCGGCTGTTGCGGCCGGTCAGTCGCGGCTTCCTGGAACCAGCACCTAATCTGATTGTTTCGCTTTGAGCATACAAGCCACCAACGGCCGCTCTAAGGGAAACGCATCCATGGACAAGACGCCAAAGCAACCTCCGGGAACTCCGGATCGGGTTCTCACGAACCGTCAGGGTCATCAGATCACCAACAATCAGTCTCAGCGAACTGTCGGAGCGCGTGGTCCTGCCACGCTTGAGAACTACCAGTTCCTGGAAAAGATCACCCATTTCGACCGCGAGCGTATTCCTGAGCGCGTCGTCCATGCCCGCGGCTTCGTGTGTTACGGTGAGTTCGAGGCGACGGGGAAGATCGGCGATGAGCCCGCCTCGAAATACACCCGTGCCAAGCTGTTTCAGCAGGCCGGTAAGAAGACGCCGCTGGCGATCCGCTTCTCCACGGTGATCGGGGGGCGCGATTCCTCCGAAGTCGCCCGCGATCCGCGCGGGTTCGCCGTAAAATTTTACACGGAAGACGGAAACTGGGATCTCGTCGGCAATAACCTCGCGGTGTTCTTCATTCGCGATGCCATCAAGTTCCCGGATGTGATCCACTCGCTCAAACCCGATCCAGTCACCTTCCGCCAGGAGCCGAACCGCATCTTCGACTTCATGAGCCAGACCCCGGAATCCATGCACATGCTGACGCATTTGTTCAGCCCGCGCGGCATTCCGGCGAGCTATCGGCATATGGAAGGCTTCGGCGTGAACACCTACAAGATGGTGAACGCGCAAGGCGATACTGTTCTCGTGAAATACCACTTCCACCCCCGCTGCGGCCTTGCGAGCCTGACGGCCGAAGAGGCTGGGAAAGTGCAGGGGCAGGATCTCGGCTCCGCATCCAAGGACCTCTTCGAAGCCATCGAGCGCGGCGAGCATCCGCAATGGGACATATATGTGCAGATCATGGAAGACCATGATCATCCCGAACTCGAATGGGACCCGCTCGACGACACCAAGGTCTGGCCGGAGAAGGATTTCCCGCTGCGCCATGTGGGCGTCATGACGCTCAACCGCAATGTGGGCGATCATTTCAACGAGAACGAACAGATCGCGATGGGCACTGGCGTGCTTGTGGACGGCTTGGACTTCTCGGACGACAAGATGCTGGTCGGCCGCACGTTCTCCTATTCCGACACGCAGCGTCATCGCGTCGGCACCAACTATCTGCAGCTGCCGGTCAACCAGGCGAAAAACTCGAAGGTTTCGACGAATCTCAATGGCGGCCAGATGTCCTATCGCCGCGATCTGGCGGAAGGGCAGAACCCGCACGTGAACTACGAGCCGTCGCTTCATAACGGCCTGCACGAATCCCCGCGCGAGGAGCCCAACAACCCGCCGGAAGTTCACGGCCGCCTGACACGCAGCGTCATCGAGCGTCGCAACGACTACATTCACGCGCGTGGACGCTACTGTACCATGATGGATTGGGAGCGCGACGACCTCGTGCTCAATCTGGGCACGCTGCTTGGGCAATGCGAGCGCGATGTGCAGGAGCGCATGGTGTGGCATCTCCTGATGGTGCACGACGATTACGGACGGCGTGTTGGCGAGATGATCGGAATCACGGCCGATAACGTGCGCAATCTCCCGCCGTTGGCGAAGCAGGTGCTGACGGAGGATGAGCAGCGCCGGCTAAAAAGTCTCGGCAACAATGGTGACGTCATAGACCCAAAGGTCTGGGGTCAGTGGACCAGTTCCGTGAAGAACTACAAGGCTTCGGCGGAAGAAGTTCTGGGCGGCATGCGCAACGTGCCGACGGAGCCGGCGAAACAAGCGGCGGAATAAACGCAAGCGCCGAAAGGCGAGGGCAGTCTATTGCAAACATGATGTCATGGCCGGGTTCTGCCCGGCCATTGTCATTTCCCTTGCACGAGCACCCTTCCACCATCATCCTCCGTGCCGGAAAGCGGAATCTCGAAGGAGGATTCAGATGGTCGACGGTTCTCATATGCGCGAGGGCGGATGCCGATGCGGGCAATTGCGCTTTCGCGTCACCGCCAAACCCATCATTACCATGGCCTGCCATTGCACCGGCTGCCAACGGATGACCGCGAGTGCATTCTCTCTCAGTGCGCTCTATCCCAGCGAGGCGTTCGAGGTGACAGCAGGAGAACCCGTCATCGGCGGGCTGCATGGGGCCACGCGTCATTTCTTTTGCCCACATTGCATGAGCTGGGCCTTCACCCGGCCCAAGGGCCTCGATGCCTTAGTCAATGTTCGTGCCACGCTCTTCGACGATGCGCACGATTTCATTCCCTTCGTCGAGACCTGTACGAGCGAGGCGCTGCCATGGGCGAAGACATCAGCCGTGCACAGCTTCGAAAAGTTTCCGCCAATGGAGCTTTACCCGGAACTCACGGAGGAGTTCGCCCGGCAATCGGCTTAAAGCCATCCGTTCCGGCGGAAGCGCGAGTAGAGCAGGCCGCAGACCAGCCCGATTAACGCCAGCACGAGGGCGTATCCATACCGCCAATGCAGCTCGGGGATGACGTCGAAATTCATACCGTATATGCCAGCCACCGCCGTCGGCACGGCCAGGATGGCGGCCCAGGCCGCGAGCTTGCGGGTGATCTCGGTTTGCTGCGCTTGGCCCGTCATCAAACTCGTCTCGAAGGCGAAGGCCAGCACCTCGCGCAGGGACTCGATCTCTTCCTGCACCCTGCGGATGTGATCGGACACGTCGCGGAACAGCGGGGACATGGCGGTGTCGATACCGGGGAGGCCGGGCTGCTCCAGGCGCCGGCAGACCTCGACCAGGGGCACGACGGCATTGCGCAGCCGCAGCAGATCGCGCCGAAGCTCATAAAGCCGCCGCACGTGAAAGGCTTCAGAGGTTCCCGCGAGGATGCCGTCCTCGATCTCCTCCACTTCCTCCTGGATGGTCTGGATCACCGGCATGTAATTGTCGACGATGAAGTCGAGGATGGCATAGAGGATGAAATCCTCGCCCTCCGAGAACGCCTGAGGAATGGCCTCGCAGCGCTCGCGCACCGGGATATAGGTTGTCGAGGCCCCATGGCGCACGGAGACCACATAGCCTCTCCCGACGAACAGATGCGTCTCACCGAAGGCAATACGCCCGTCCACCATCTGAGCCGTGCGCGCGACGACGAATAGAGCCTCACCGTATTGTTCGAGCTTTGGCCGCTGGTGCGCCTTGAGCGCATCCTCGATGGCGAGATCGTTCAGGCTGAACTCCGCCTGTACCTTGCCGAGAAGATCGATGTCGGGCTCATGCAGCCCGATCCACACCACATGCCCCGGCTTGCGCGACCAATCTCCCGCCTCCTCGATAGAGATATCGGCCAAACGGCGACCGGCTGTGTAAACGGCCGACGCGACAACGCCATGGGGATGTTCAGGTTGGGACGGGACGAGTTGGATAGACTTGGCCATATGGCGTTAACGCGCGGCGAGGTTATCCGGTGCCGAGGCGAAAACGTAAGTAAATGCCGGGGAGGGATAAACGCAGCTCTCGTTAGAGTCTACAGCGATACTCAGCTTTGAGACACTTCCATCTATAAAACGGCATACGAAGCTTGCGACCAAATTTCTATAGATGCTCACTAAATGCTAGCCACTATAGAAGGTGAATTAGAACGCACCGCACACATCTGGTGATTAATACGGTATACCATTTCGCAACTATTGAGCGTGTAAATAACAACCTGTGCGCGCAGTTTTGGCTATAGTGCGGAAAACAAGTCATGAGAATTGATATCGCTTCGCTTTCTCTGGATATAGAGAACTTCAGACACAAGAAGGTTAAAACGGAGAGAGATGCGATCCAGCTTCTGCTTATGGATGAGAAGAAGCATAAAGTCTCCGAATTGGCTCAGGATATCGTGGAACAGGGTGGATTAGATCCATCTTCATTGCTCATCGTCGCTGTGGACCCAGCAACGCCTGGGCAGTTTATTGCATTAGAAGGTAATCGACGCGTCACAGCGCTCAAGGCGCTCATGACTCCGGACTTGGCTAAAGAATCTCCCAGTTATACACTCTTCAGGCGTCTCCATCCTAAGTTCCTAGCCTTGAATATCAGCACTGTAGAGTGCGTGGTTCTAGATCGTATTGCAGCCGCAGAGTGGATCAAGCGCAAGCATTACATAGGTATGGGTGGCAAGGGCGTTATTGGGTGGGACGCTGTCGCGACTGCACGGAGTAATGCAGCCGATGGCCGCTTTACGCGCTGGCTTGCCGCGCTTTCGTTCTTGGATGAGCACGGTGTCGATTCGGATCCTATCTTGAATCGTATTTCATCAAAGACAACCACGATCGAGCGCGTGCTTGTATCCCCTCATATTGTCACGATACTTGGTCTTGTTTTCGGCAAGGACGGAACATTAACGCCTGAGAATGGCGATAAGAGCGCGGCAGTAAAGTTAGTCAATATGCTTCTTGAGGCTATGGCTGACCCCAAATTTACAGAGCCTCAAGTTAGCACAGCCACGCAGCAGCAAGCATTTATCGAACGATTTAGTTGGCATAGCGTCAGAAAGAAGCCTCCGGAGGAGGTGGCCGGACAAATTAGGGGGATTGATAAGTCATCTAATGAAACCGCCACTCGGCCCCCAAAGTCGTTTGATGATTCCGGTGTTAATGCTGGTGGGTCTGCTTCCTCAAGCAGCAGTTCAGAAAGCGGGTTATTTCAATCTCGGTCCAAGCCCGTTCGAGATCGGAAGTATTTAGCTGAGCCTGGATTGAAGATCTCCAATTCAAGTCTTAATCGATTTTACGGCGAGCTTAAAAAACTCTCCGTAGAGAAAAATCCTTTCGTGAGCGCTGCGATAATTAGGATTTTCTTAGAGAAGGCTACAACTGTATTTCTTGAGGAAATGAACGTGCCAACTCTGAATAAGAGTCCCGGCTCGACATGGCACGACTACGGAATAAAACTTAAGTCAAAAGTAGATGCTGTTTTAAAGCAGATCGATCCTGACGGGAAAAAGCCGAAGCTTGCAGCAGCGAGAGATGTTGCAAATGGTAATCAAGATAGATTGCATAGCCTCGATGAGCTTAACCGAGCTATTCACGATCACACGGCAATGCCTGCTCCAAGCGAAATATTAACGATGTGGAGCAGATTTCACCCTTATTTTATCGAATTGTTCGAGGTACTCGAAAGTCAACGCAAATAGTTCTGGTCCCACTATTTTTGAGTGAGACAAAGAGGGGGCAGTTATGACGAATTTTTCTCCGCTCAGGTATCCTGGCGGCAAAGGTAAGCTTGCACCTTATTTGACTGAGATTTTAGAGCTTAACCGCCTTCAAGGAGGGCACTATGCCGAGCCGTTTGCAGGAGGCGCGGCTGTAGCGCTAGATCTTTTGTTCTCTGAGCGCGTCAGGCATATACATATCAATGACATTGATCACTGCGTATATGCTTTCTGGTACTCAGTAGTGCATGAAACTGATGCCTTTGTTGCCAAAATCGACAGTACCCCTATCACTGTAGAAACGTGGCTTCAGGCAAGAGAAATTAAACGGCAACCGGCCTCACACGATCTAATCGAAGTAGGTTTCTCAACATTCTTCCTAAATCGCACAAACCGTTCAGGAATTCTCAATGGCGGGCTAATCGGCGGGCTTAGTCAGAAGGGTGATTGGAAGATCGATTGTAGGTTTAATAAGAGCGAGTTGATCAGCCGGGTAAAGAGGATTGGCTTTTACCGATCTAGAATTTCAGTTTGCAATCTTGATGCCGCTGATTTTCTCTCAGGTTATGTTCATAACATTGATGGTGACTGCCTAATTTATATCGATCCACCTTATTATGTTAAAGGCGCTTACCTTTATCAAAATCATTATAAACATGAAGACCATGTAAAATTGGCTGAGATTATCGCCGAGATAGATCGTCACAAATGGATCGTTTCTTACGATAATGTCGAGCCAATTCACTCTATATATCAGACTTTTGAAAGGGAGCAGTTCGACATAAATTACAGCGCTCGAAACCACGGCAAGGGCACCGAAGTGATGGTGTTTGCGCCGGGCCTTGCCCGACCTTGTGCCATTTTCAGCAGCTTCAAAGAAAGGCAGTTAGCTTCACGAACTTGATCTGTCATCAAGCGCCTAAATTTACGCCTAAATACGTTCTGTCTTTGTTCTTGACAATAATCCCAACCTTAGCTATCTATGGCTTAGCCCGATCCACCGAGGGGCGCGCTCGCGAGGCGTCGTGATTGTGGGGTCGGGCGCGGTCTCGTGCGTGGGCTGACGCAAGCTCATGTGACGGGAGGCCCAGGCGAGAGGCCGGGTTCAGTTCTGGTCGGAAGCCGCCCGTAATAGAGACGGTGTCCGCTTCCGGCAGTTCGTGAGCCAGCCGCGCCTGTCCGCCTAAAAAAGCCGTGCGCGAAGTGCCATCCGGCTCTTCAAACACTACACAGCATCGAGCCGGGCTGCACATCGCGCCACCCTCGACTGCCTTTCAAGCTCCCGGCCTTTTCGGCCCGGAGCCCGCAGGCGCACGCCGTTTTCCTATCTCATAGTCCGACCAAGCCATTTCAATCCATCGATGATTGCCGAAGGTGTCCCATGTCCAAGAGCCGTCTTGCGACCATTCTTTCCCGACAACCCGACTGCGACGACACGCTGCGGCGCCTCGCCGATGTGCTGCAGGTGGCGCCCGGATGCCGCAAGCGCGCCTGCCGCACCGAGGGCAGGTGCCAGGGCGGATTCGGGCCGCCATGCTTCTTCGAGCGGCGGGAATTCTTCTCCGATGCGCTGCGTGACAACATGCAAGAGTACCGGATACGGTGCGCTGCCCAACGTGAGACCGTGCGGTCGATGCTGCGGCAAGGGTAGGGGCCGGATGCACCTGTCATGGGCATGCCTATGGTTCGTGCCATGAGGAATGTCATTCTGAGAGGGCAGGCTCATAAAGCTCCGCCCTTGTTCCCTCACCCTTGCGGGGAGGGGTTAGGGGTGGGGGTGGTGCGACCGGGTGAAGGCTCTGACCAAACCACTCCTACGTCATCACCGGCCTTGTGCCGGTGATCCCGATTGTTAAGAGCGCAGCGCTTTTCGGATCGGGATGGCCGGCACAAGGCCGGCCATGACATGGTAGGACTGGTGTGCTCATTGGATGAGGCGCGTGCGCCCCGACTTTGCGACCCCCACCCTCAATCCCTCCCCGCAAGGGGGAGGGAACACGCGCCACATCCTGCCGGCGCCCCCGGTTGGTCGAGGCATGGCGCTTCTCGAATTGTCATAGCCACGGACCGGCCGAATCCACCGCAACCCGGCTCTGCGACTTCAGCATTTGCGAAGATGCGTCAAAAGTCTTAAATCAGGCCAACACCGGGAGGCTTGGCCTCCGATCCAAGGGTTTGCTTCATGGCTGTCGTTCTCGACCTTCTGAACAAGGATAACCGCCCCCGCCATCCGGAAAAGGCGCACCGGCCGGACCAGCCTGTTCAGCAGCGCAAACCGGACTGGATCCGTGTGAAGGCGCCGGGCTCGCCCAAATGGGCCGAGACCAACCGAATCGTGCGCGAAAACAAGCTCGTGACCGTCTGCGAGGAGGCGGGCTGCCCCAATATCGGTGAGTGCTGGGAGAAAAAGCACGCCACCTTCATGATCATGGGCGACACCTGCACCCGCGCCTGCGCCTTCTGCAACGTGAAGACGGGCATGCCCCAGGCCCTCGATCAGAGCGAGCCCGAGAGCGTGGCGAAAGCAGTCGAGAAGCTTGGCCTTGAGCACGTGGTCATCACCTCCGTGGACCGCGACGACCTGGCCGACGGCGGCGCACAGCATTTCGCGGATGTGATCCATGCCATTCGCGCCCGCTCGCCGAAGACCACCATCGAGATCCTGACGCCCGACTTCCTTCGCAAGCCCGGCGCGCTCGAAGTGGTGGTCGCGGCCAAGCCCGACGTATTCAACCACAATCTGGAGACGGTGCCGGGCCGATATCTCAAGGTTCGCCCCGGCGCGCGCTATTTCCACTCCATCCGCCTGCTCCAGCAGGTGAAGGAGCTCGACCCGACCATCTTCACCAAGTCCGGCATCATGGTCGGTCTGGGCGAGGAGCGGAACGAGGTCCTTCAGCTCATGGACGACCTGCGCTCGGCGGATGTGGACTTCATGACCATCGGCCAGTACCTCCAGCCTACCAAGAAGCACCATCCGGTGATCCGCTTCGTCACGCCGGACGAGTTCAAGGCCTTTGAAACCACCGCCTATGCCAAGGGGTTTCTTCTGGTCTCCTCGACCCCGCTGACGCGTTCCTCGCATCACGCTGGCGAGGACTTCACCAAGCTCAAGTCAGCCCGTCTCGCCAAGCTCGCCTAGTTTCGGATGGAGCATGCAGCGAATTCTGGTCATCGGCAGCCCGGGCGCGGGCAAGAGCACCTTGGCGCGGCGACTTAGCGAACGGCTCGGGCTCCCCCTGATCCATCTCGACCGGGAATATTTCGGGCCGGGCTGGACCATGCCGTCACGGCCCGAATGGCGTGAGCGCGTGAAGGACCTCGCGGCGCGACCGGTTTGGATCATGGACGGCAATTACTCCAGCACCTTCGACATCCGCGTACCGCGCGCCACGGCTATCGTGTGGCTCGATCTGCCGCGCTGGCGCTGCATCGCCGGCGTGCTCTGGCGGGTCATGACAAATTACGGGCGGCCACGTTCCGATCTTGGCGTGGCCGGGCCTGAGAAATTCGACTGGTCTTTCATGCGCTGGATCTGGAGCTATCCGAAGACCATGCGCCCCAAGACGGCACGTATGCTCGAACACCTCCGGCCGGATCAGAGGCTTTTCGTGCTGCGTTCCCGTTCCGACATTCCGGCCATCGAGGCCGAGCTGACACATCTCAAAGAGGCCGCCTGACCCATGCCGACTTTCCGCATGACGCGTTCCGTGAAGCACAAGCCGGCCGAGATGTTTTCTCTCGTCGCCGATGTGGAGAGCTATCCGGAATTCCTGCCTCTGTGTGAAGACCTGCGTGTCATCCGCCGCGTGCAGAGCGGGGAGGGCGTCGAGACGCTCGTGGCCAACATGCGCGTGGGCTACAAGGCGATCAATGAGAGTTTCACCACCCGCGTGACCCTCGACGAGCCACGCCTTCGCATCCAGGTCGAATACGTGGATGGCCCGTTCAAGTATCTGGAAAACCGCTGGACATTCCACCCCACGCCCACCGGCTGCGATGTGGAGTTCTACATCAACTACGAATTTAAAAGCTTCGCGCTCGGCCTGCTCATGGGCACGGTTTTCGACAAGGCCTTCCGCAAATTCACCGAATCCTTCGAGAAAAGGGCGGATCAGGTTTTCGGTCCGAAAGGTTCGATAGCGGCTGGGTAGGTCACCAAAACCGCAGCAACAAGCCTCCAGCGACAATCACGACAGAAAGCCGGATCAGGCCTGATTTCGGACCGGGCGCGAAAAACGGTTGGATGGAAGCAGCGAACAAGAGGGCGATACCGACAGCTGAGGAACGAAGGTAGGCCTCTTTCGAGTCATAGTTGTCCGTCAGTCCCTCCGCACCCCAAGGATAACAATCGGGTTGGATGGGACGATCGCTGCAAGCCGATGCGCCTATCGCTTGAATGAAGTCATAGACCAAGCCGAAAAGGACGAACGCCAACAGGCTCTGCAGAATGATTTCGAGCCAGGAAAGCCGCAGGCGGAAGTGCATTACAGCACGGACTCGAAAAGCGCGATTGCATCCTCTACGGCACACCAGCGCACCATCACGCGGCCCAAATCGCCATAGCGCCGTTCGAGATGCTGCGTGGGCCTACCTTTCCGGGCCATACCGAAATGCACAAGCCCGACAGGTTTCGCCTCGCTTCCGCCGCCGGGACCGGCAATGCCGGTGATGGCAACAGCAACATCGGCGTGCGAGTGAGCCAACGCACCTTCCGCCATGGCGCGGGCCACCGGTTCGCTGACGGCGCCATGCGTGGCGATGAGATCGGCGGGGACGCCGATCAGCTCAATCTTCGCCTCATTGGAGTAAGTGACGAAGCCTCTTTCGACGACGGCGGAGGAGCCGGAGATTTCCGTCAGCAGGGCGGCGACGAGGCCGCCGGTGCAGGACTCCGCCGTTGCGATCTTCAGGCCGTTTCGCTCATAGGCCTTGAGGAGGGCATCCGCACGGTGCTTCAATTCTGGCTTCATCGTCTTACTCCGGCAGACGGATCGTAGCGGCGGCCTGCGCCGCGATGCCTTCACTGCGGCCTGTGAACCCCAGTTTCTCGGTCGTCGTGGCCTTCAGCGAAACCTGGTCGAGACGCAAGCCGCAGATCTCGGCGATCCGCTGCCGCATGGCTTCGCGATGCGGACCTAGACGAGGCTTCTCGCAGAGCAGGGTCGTATCGAGATGATCGAGCAACCCACCTCGATCACGCACAAGGCTCACCGCATGGGCGAGGAAGCGGTCCGAGGACGCGCCGCGCCATTGCGGATCGCTGGGCGGGAAGTGGGTTCCAATATCCCCATCGGCCAGCGTGCCGAGAATGGCATCAGTCAGGGCATGCAGGATCACGTCCCCATCGGAGTGAGCGATCACACCACGGTCATGGGCAACCTTGATCCCGCCGAGCCAGATATGATCGCCCTCGCCGAAGGCATGCACATCGAAGCCGGTTCCAACGCGGGTTACATAGGTCATGCGGGAGCCTTTCAGGCGCTGCTCCTCCTCCGCGAAATCGGAGGGGTGAGTGAGTTTGATGTTGGAAACTTCTCCGCCAAAGACATGTACGGGAAGCCCGGCCCACTCAGCCAAGGCGCCGTCATCCGTGAAGGCGTGGAGCCCAGCGGCGGCAGCCTTGCGATGGGCCTCGCTCAGTGCGGTAAATCGAAAGGCCTGCGGAGTCTGGATGGCCCGAAGGCCGGATCTGTCTGGTGTGGAAGTCACCATGCCCCGTTTATCCAAAACCTTGATCGTATCCGTGACGGGGATGCCGGGGACGGCGGCTCCCCACGTCTTTGCTGAATCGATGGCCCGGTCGATCAAGTCTGCTTTGACGAATGGGCGGGCGGCGTCATGGATGAGGACGAGATCCGGAGCGAGGTCCGAGAGGGCTTCCAGCCCGCTCCTGACAGAATCCTGCCGTGTTTCTCCACCATAGGCGGCGGGGAGCAGGGGGACGTTCACACCGGCTGAACCGACGGCCTTGTCGTAAAGGGCAATGTCGTCCGGGTGGATGACCACGATGACATGATCGATCCTTGGGTGGTCGAGAAAGCATTTGAGGGTCTGTTCCAGAATGGTCCGGCCATTCAGGAGACGATATTGCTTCGGCATGCCTTCGCCTGCTCGCGATCCACGTCCTGCGGCAACGATAAGGGCAACGACTGACATAAGCGGGCCTCTGTGACAGGTGCTGTCCTAAGCGCGACTTGCCGAATAGGCAAATCTCCTGACCGGGGGCTTGCGCAGGCCTGAGATTTGTCTATTAATTAGGCACAATGAATCTTGATCAAAAAATAGGCGGGCGAGAGTTCTGCATCGGCCCTGTCCGAGTCGAAAACCCAGCTGTGCTCGCACCTCTGTCCGGCGTGACGGACGTTGCTCTTCGGCGCATTGCCAAGAGCTGGGGGGCTGGTCTCGTCGTGTCCGAGATGGTGGCATCCGACGAACTCGTGCAGGGTTCGGAGGAGGCTCAGTTACGGGCGGAGGGCACAGGCATCGAACCCCATGTGGTGCAACTCGCCGGTTGCGAGCCGCATTGGATGGTCGAAGCCGCGCGGCTGGCTGAAGGGGCAGGGGCCCGGATTATCGACATCAATATGGGCTGCCCCGCAAAGCGGGTGATTGGCGGTTATTCTGGCTCCGCTCTCATGCGGGACCTCGATCATGCCTGCCGCCTGATCGAAGCCACAGTGGCTGCCGCCAGCGTCCCCGTGACCGTGAAGATGCGGCTCGGATGGGATCATGGCACCATCAATGCGCCCGAGCTTGCCCGACGCGCCGAGGCACTGGGCGTCAAGGCCGTAACGGTGCATGGCCGGACCCGGCAGCAATTCTACAAGGGCATGGCGGACTGGAACGCGATTGCGTCCGTCGTTCAGGCCGTGAGCATCCCCGTCATCGCCAACGGCGATATCGGCTCGCTCGACGATGCGCGAGCCTGCCTCGCTGCATCGGGCGCGGCGGCGGTGATGATCGGGCGCTCCGCTGTCGGGCGTCCGTGGATCGTGGGACAGATCGGCGCCGCTCTTCAGGGGCGCAGCCTGCCCGATCCGACCGCCGAGGAGCTGACCGAGATCGCCGTGGAGCACTACGAGGGCCTTCTCAGTCTCTATGGTCCGCAAGTGGGTATCCGCCATGCGCGCAAGCATCTCGTCGGCTATGCCGAGACGGCGATTTCGATGGGGTTTCGTGTGTCGCAATCGGTCCGAACCGATCTGGTGACGTCCAGTGACGCGCGCGCCGTCATGAACCTGTTGCGATCCCTTCATACCGAGCGCGCACGGGAGGCCGCATGACGATCGCCATGAACGACCTCATCGTGAATGCACTTCCCCTGCCGGTCCTCACCATCGGTGGGGATCACAAGATCGTTCATGGAAATTCCGCAGCCGAAGCGTTTTTCGAGATGAGCCTGCGCATGATGCAGCGCCAGAAGCTCAGCGACTTCCTGCCCTTCGATTCCCCTGTGATGGCACTTATTGACGACGTTCGCCAGCGAGGCTCCAGCGTCAGCGAGCACAGGGTCGATATCGGCAGCCCGCGCATGGGGGCTGAGCGCATCGTCGACGTGTTCGCGACCCCGCTGGGAGACGATGGCGAGAACGTTCTCATCATGCTCCAGGAGCGCACAATCGCTGACAAGATGAACCGACAGCTCACCCATCGCGGGGCCGCGCGGTCCATCACCGCGCTCGGTGCCCTTCTGGCGCACGAAATTAAAAATCCGCTCTCCGGTATTCGAGGCGCCGCTCAATTGCTCGAGCAATCCGCCAACGAGGACGACCGCCTCCTGACCCGATTGATCTGCGACGAGACCGACCGCATCGTAAAGCTCGTCGAGCGAATGGAGTTGTTCGGCGAGGAGCGCCCTGTCGAGCGTGGGCCGGTCAACATCCATGGCGTGCTCGATCATGTGAAACGTCTCGCTCAATCCGGCTTCGCGCGGCATATCCGCTTCGTCGAAAATTACGATCCTTCGCTCCCGCCGGTTCTCGGCAATCGGGACCAGTTGATCCAGGTCATCCTCAATCTCGTGAAGAACGCCGCAGAGGCTGTCGGTATCGATTCGACGGATGGGGAGATCACGCTATCGACGGCGTTCCGCACAGGTGTACGCCTTCAGATTCCGGGGGCACAGGAACGGGTGAGCCTACCGATAGAGCTCAGCGTGAGCGACAACGGTCCGGGCATCCCGCCCGAACTCATGAGCGATCTATTCGATCCCTTCGTGACAACGAAGGTCCAAGGCAGCGGCCTTGGACTTGCGCTCGTGGCGAAGATCGTCGGCGATCATGGCGGGATCATCGAATGTGAGCCGGCGCCGCGCCGTACGACTTTCCGAATTCTTCTGCCGATGCATCGCGCCAATGACGGTCGCGAAGCGGATATTTGAGGCTAATCGATATGCCCAGCGGACAAATTCTTCTTGCCGATGACGATGCCGCCATTCGGACAGTGCTGAATCAGGCGCTCTCCAGGGCCGGGTACGAGGTGCGGTCCACGAGCAACGCCGCAACTTTGTGGCGCTGGGTGGCTCAAGGTGAGGGCGACGTCATCATCACGGACGTGATGATGCCCGATGAGAACGCGTTCGACCTGCTGCCGCGCATCAAGAAGCTGCGCCCCGAGCTTCCCATCATCGTCATGAGCGCCCAGAACACGTTCATGACCGCCATCAAGGCTTCCGAACGCGGAGCCTACGAGTATCTTCCGAAGCCCTTCGATCTGAAGGAATTGGTGGCCGTCGTGGGCCGAGCGCTTTCGCGGCCTCGCCATGCGGTATCAAGTGTGCCGAATGCGGAGAATGAGGATATTCCCCTCGTCGGCCGTTCCCATGCCATGCAGGAAATCTACCGCGCCCTTGCGCGGCTGATGCCAACGGACCTGACCGTGATGATCACAGGCGAGTCCGGGACCGGCAAGGAGCTGGTGGCGAAGGCGCTGCATGATTACGGCAAGCGTCGCCAAGGCCCCTTCGTGGCCGTCAACATGGCGGCGATCCCGCGGGAGCTGATCGAGTCAGAGTTGTTCGGCCACGAGAAGGGCGCCTTCACAGGGGCAACCGCGCGCAATACAGGACGCTTCGAACAGGCCGAGGGCGGCACCCTCTTCCTCGATGAAATCGGCGACATGCCGATGGAGGCGCAGACGCGCTTGCTTCGAGTGCTTCAGCAGGGCGAATACACCACCGTCGGCGGGCGCGTGCCGATAAAGACCAATGTCCGCATCGTCGCTGCGACAAACAAGGATCTCCGGGTTCTGATCCAACAGGGCCTGTTCCGCGAGGATCTATATTTCCGGCTCAACGTGGTGCCCCTGCGCCTTCCGCCCCTGCGCGAGCGTGTGGAGGACATTCCCGATCTCGCTCGCCACTTCTTCACCCTGGTCGAAAAGGAAGGACTGGCCCGCAAGCAGCTCGACGTGGAGGCCATGGACCGGATGAAGCGCTACCGCTGGCCCGGCAATGTCCGCGAGCTGGAAAACCTGGTGCGGCGTTTGGCGGCCCTGTACCCGCAGGACACGATCACCGGCGCCATCATCGAGGCGGAGCTGGATTCCCAGCCACTTCTGCCGCCTCAGCCGGCCGGCAAGCCAAGCACTCAGGGCCAGCAGAACGCGGAGGGACTCTCCGATGCTGTCGAGCGGCATCTGGCCGAATATTTTTCCGGCTTTAGAGATACGTTGCCGCCTCCGGGGCTCTATCATCGAATCTTACGTGAGATCGAAGGGCCGCTGATTGGAGCTGCCCTTGCGGCAACTCGCGGCAACCAGATCCGTGCGGCGGAGCTGCTGGGCGTGAATCGCAACACCTTACGCAAGAAGGTTCGGGACCTGGAACTCATGGTGGTGCGTACAAACCGCGTTTGAGCCGTGGCTGTAATAATTTGACCACAGTGTTGTGTTGGTGCATCACCCTCTAAAGGGTGCCGCGCGAGGCATCCTAGTTGCGGGGCCTCACGTCTTGAACGACCAGAGCATACAAGAGCAGCATCAGACAGCCGAGCCGAGCCATAGAGGCTTCGGCTGGCTGGGCTATGTGGCCGTTCTGACGGCACTGGGTTCCGCCCTGACGACTTTCCTCGTCCTGGCCGGTGCCACGCCGATCCTGCCCACGCATGATGTGGTCGTCTGGCTTTTCATCCTGAACGGTATCCTGATCGCGCTCCTGCTCGGCATCGTCGCCTGGCAGGCGCGCAAGCTCGTACGCGAGCATAAGGCAGGAGCGGCCGCGGCAGGACTTCACGTCCGCATCGTTGGCCTTTTCAGCCTTGTTGCCGTCCTACCCGCGGTTCTCGTGGCCGGAGTCGCCACGGTCACCCTGGAGCGGGGCCTCGATCCCTGGTTCACTAGCACCATCAGGGAATTGATGTTCAACACCGTGGAGATCGCGCGGTCCTACCGGGAGACGCAATGCCGGACGATTGCCCGCGAGACGCAGCTCATGGCGGCCGATCTCAACCGGGCCAAGGTTCTCTTCGATGCGGACCGCAAGCTGTTCCAGGAGTTTATGAATTCCCGCGCGGTTTTCTTAGGGTTCCCGCTCGCCATGATCGTGGAGCCGGACGGCACGGTCGTGGAGCGCATCGAGGGCAAGAAGGTGCCGGGCATTCCGGAACCGACCCCGGCCGATCTGGCGGACGCAAGCAACCAAGAAGCTCTATGCCTCTTTCAGAGCACCGGCAATATCTTTCGCTCGGTTCTGAAACTGGACGCACATAACGGGCGCATCCTGTACCTCGCTCGCGAGGTCGATCCCCGGGCGGTCGAGTTCCCCGCCGTAGCTGAGCGCGGCGTCGAGATCTATGAGGGACTGAATCAGAAAAAGGCCGGCATTCAGGTCGCCTTCGCTTCGATGTTCACCCTGATCGCCCTCATTGTCCTGCTTTCAGCGATCTGGTTCGGCCTGAATTTCGCCAACCGTCTCGTGGCCCCCATCCGCCGCCTCATCCACGCGACCGATCAGGTGGCGACCGGCAACTTCTATGTCCAGGTTCCGGTGAAACGCGGGGAGGGCGATCTCGGCCATCTCGGAGAAACCTTCAACAAGATGACCGCCGAACTGCGCACGCAGCATGATGGCCTTACCGCCGCGAGCGAAGTCATCGACCGCAGAAGACGCTTCACGGAAGCGGTTCTTGCAGGCGTGTCCGCAGGCGTGATCGGCATCAATGCGCGTGGCCTGATCACCATTGCCAACCCCTCCACCGAGGCGCTTCTCGGCACGCCGCGGGAAGAGTTGATCGGCCGTCCCATCACGAGCGTCTTGCCCGAGGTGACGCAACTGGTTCAAGAAATGAGCCAGGCTCGCCAGCGCCTCATGCAGTCGCAGATCCAGATTTCCCGCAAGGGCAAGGAGCGCACGATCAACGTGCGTGTCACGAGCGAGCAGGCCCGCAGCGAGCGGCGCGACCTCGTCATCACCCTGGATGATATTACTGATCTCGTCCTGGCTCAGCGCACCTCCGCCTGGGCGGATGTGGCACGCCGCATCGCGCATGAGATCAAGAATCCGCTGACCCCGATCCAGCTTTCCGCCGAGCGCATTCGCCGCAAATATGGAAAGGTCATCACCACGGATCGCGAGGTATTCGACCAATGCACAGACACCATCGTGCGGCAGGTCGATGACATCAAGCGCATGGTGGACGAATTCTCCTCCTTCGCTCGCATGCCGAAGCCGGCCATCAGCCAGGAGGATTTGGCGGAGACCGTCCGTCAGGTCGTTTTCATGATGCGGATCGCGCATCCGGAGGTCGAGTTCGTGGATCGGTTCCCCGAAGGCCCGGTGGTTGCTCCCTTCGACCGCAGGCTGATTTCTCAGGCGGCGACAAACATTGTAAAAAACGCCACCGAGGCCATTGCCGCCGTTCCAGAGGAGGAGCGAGGGCAGGCACGGATCGTCGTGACGCTGGACGATACGCATCCCGATTATTTGATCCTGGCCGTCACCGATAACGGCAAGGGCTTCCCGGTCGAGGGCCGTCAACGCCTTCTGGAACCCTATATGACGACGCGAGAGGGTGGTACCGGACTGGGCCTGCCGATCGTCGCCAAGATTCTCGAAGACCATGGGGGAGGCATGGACCTCGTCGATAATCCCGCAGGGCGGGGTGGACAGGTCCGCATGTGGATCCCGAAACGGAAACAAGTTGAATCCGAAATGGCGGCCGCCGTTTCGGAGAGCAACGAATCTCGCAAGGCAAGCCTATGAGCGCTGATATTCTCGTTGTCGATGACGAAGTCGACATCCGCGAGCTGGTCGCCGGAATCCTGGAGGATGAAGGCCATCGGACCCGCACTGCGGGCACATCCGACGATGCCATCGCTGCCATTGAGGCGCGTCGTCCGCATCTCGTGTTTCTCGACATCTGGCTTCAGGGCAGCCGCCTCGATGGCCTGCAGGTGCTCGAGATCATCAAGGCACAGCATCCGGATCTGCCGGTGGTGATGATTTCGGGTCACGGCAATATCGAGACGGCGGTTTCTGCCATCAAATCGGGGGCTTACGACTTCATCGAGAAGCCGTTCAAAGCCGATCGCCTCGTGCTCGTGGCCGAGCGTGCGCTCGAAGCCTCACGTCTCAAGCGCGAGGTCCGCGACTTACGCTCCCGTTCGGTGCAGGCGAGCCGCATCGCCGGCAAATCCATTGTCGTCAATCAGCTCAGGCAGTCTGTGGAGCGCGCAGCGCCCACCAATGCGCGCATTCTCATCACGGGCGCTCCCGGTTCCGGCAAGGAGCTGACGGCCCGGACGGTGCATAGCATGTCAGCGCGTGCGAACGGCCCCTTCGTCGTGCTCACGGCGGCGACGATCACGCCCGAAACCATGGAGGCCGAGCTCTTCGGCACCGAGGGCGGGGAGGGTGGAGGACGCCGCGTGGGCGCGCTCGAGGAGGCGCACGGCGGCACGCTCTATATCGACGAGATCGCCGATATGCCACGCGAGACGCAGAACCGGATTCTGCGCGTCCTGGTCGATCAGAACTTCCAGCGCATCGGCGGCACGACCCGCGTCCATGTGGACGTGCGCATCATCTCGTCATCGAGCCGCGACCTGCCCGCTGAGATCGCCGCCGGCAACTTCCGGGAGGACCTGTTCCACCGGCTCGGCGTCATTCCGATCCGCGTGCCGTCGTTGGCCGAGCGCCGTGAGGACGTGCCGGAGTTGATCGAGTTCTTCATGGACCAGATCTCTTCGACCACAGGCCTTCCCAAACGGCGCATCGCCGAGGATGCCATGGCGGTGCTGCAATCCCATGATTGGCCGGGCAACGTGCGCCAACTACGCAACAACGTCGAGCGCCTGATGATTCTGACCTCCGGCGACCTCGATTCTGAAGTGACGGCCGAAATGCTTCCCTCAGAGATCGGAGCGCTCGTGCCGACGACGCCAGGCGGAGCGGGCGGCGAAAAGCTCATGAGCATGCCCCTGCGCGAGGCCCGCGAGATTTTCGAGCGGGAATACCTTTTGGCGCAAATTGCCCGGTTCAGCGGCAATATCTCCCGCACGGCGGAGTTCATCGGCATGGAGCGCTCGGCTCTTCATCGGAAACTGAAGTCACTGGGTATCGGCGGCTAGATCGCTCTGTGATCCGGGATGGAGTGTGTCATAGAACACTCCATCCACGGGAAAATATCCTACAGAGGGGGTAGAACTGCGAAGCCCCCCTTGCCGAACGGTCAACTTCGCCCTGTAATATGAAGGCCGGCCAACGACCGCACGATAGCGGATTATCATATACAGGCGGCCCAATAGCCAAGACCGGCGGCGATGGGCTGGCGAGGCAACTTCAATGGCGGGCGATCGCGCGCAGAATCTCCAGGACACCTTTCTCAATTATGTCCGGAAACAAAAGATTCCGCTGACCATATTCCTTGTAAACGGCGTCAAGCTCCAGGGCGTCGTGACATGGTTCGACAATTTCTGCGTTCTGCTGCGCAGGGATGGTCATTCTCAGCTGGTTTACAAACACGCCATATCCACCATCATGCCGGGACAGCCCGTTCAGTTGTTCGACCAGATCGACGAGGCTGGCGAAAAGGCTTGAGGTGACGGAACCGCGCACTCCGGGGGAGCAACGTCTCGCAGAACTGGCCGAACCTGAGAAAGAGGTTGCGGCCGGAACGAAAACGCTTGTTGTCGGCCCTTATCTGACGCGCAAACGGCGATTTGCCTCCAGTGACGTGGAGCGCGAAGACACGAACCCGCGTCCGCCCGAAGCTCGCCTCGACGAGGCTTCGGGCCTTGCTCTCGCTATCGACCTCACAGTCGTCCAATCCATGATCGCGCCTTTGGCGTCACCTCGGCCCGCGACCTATATCGGCAGCGGCAAGGTCGATGAGCTTGCAGGCTTGATCAAGGCGGAAGGTATCGGCCTTGTCGTCATGGATTGCGCGCTGAGTCCGGTGCAGCAGCGAAACCTGGAGAAGGCTTGGGGCGCGAAGGTCATCGACCGAACCGGCCTCATCCTAGAAATCTTCGGGCGGCGAGCCCGCACGAAGGAAGGTACGCTTCAGGTCGAACTCGCCCATCTGTCCTACCAGAAGGGCCGGCTCGTCCGCTCCTGGACCCATCTGGAGCGCCAGCGCGGCGGCTTCGGCTTCCTCGGCGGTCCGGGTGAGACGCAGATCGAGGCCGACCGGCGCATGATCCAGGAGCGCATGAACCGGATCGAGCGCGATCTGGAAGGCGTGGTGAAAACCCGGTCTCTGCATCGCACGAGCCGGAGGAGGGTGCCTTACCCTATCGTGGCGCTGGTAGGGTACACGAACGCCGGCAAATCGACCCTCTTCAACCGTATGACGCAGGCCGAGGTCCTGGCTGAGAACATGCTGTTCGCCACCCTCGACCCGACGACCCGCGCCATCGACCTGCCCCATGGTGAAAAGGCTATCCTGTCGGATACCGTGGGCTTCATTTCGGACCTGCCGACCATGCTCGTTGCGGCCTTCCGGGCGACGCTCGAAGATGTGGTCGAAGCCGATGTTCTTCTGCATGTTCGCGACGTGTCCCATGGCGAGACCGAGGCACAGGCAGGCGACGTGGCCGTCGTTTTGCGGGAGCTTGGCATCGATCCCGACGACACGCGGCGGATTATCGAGGTGTGGAACAAAGCCGATCTTCTGACGCTGGAGGACCGCGAACGTCTGGCAGCGACATCTGAGCGGACTGGCGAGGAGAGGCGGCCCATTCTCATTTCGGCCATCACAGGCGAGGGCGTGCCCGAACTGCTCGCCACCATCGAGCAGCATTTGGCTCTGGGGCGGCGCACCTACGAAGTGGATGTGGCGCCTGAGGACGGGCAGGGGCTCGCCTGGCTTCATGAGAACACAGAGATTTTGGCGAGGACACCGAGGGAGGATGGACACACCCTCCTCCAGATTCGCGTGATTGCCGGTAAGGAACCGCGTTTCCTCAACCGTTTCCCGCAGGCTCGCGTCCTGTAAGCCTCAGCGCTCGGCTGTTTTCGCCTGAACCCAGAGCTCTTCCATTTCATCGAGCGACGCTTCGTTCAAATCTCGGCCCTGACGCATAAGGGCCTGCTCGACCGAGCCGAAACGCCGTTCGAACTTGGCGTTCGTGCGGCGCAGCGCGCTTTCGGGGTCGATGCCGTAATGACGGGCAAGATTGGTGACAGAGAATAGGAGATCGCCGATTTCATCCTCGATCCGATCTCTCTCGCCGCTTGAAGAGGCCTCTTTAACCTCCTCCAATTCCTCATGAATTTTATCGATGGCCTGTGTAGCATCCGGCCAGTCGAAGCCGACCTTCGCAGCCTTCGCCGTCAACTTCTGGGCGCGGGTCAACGCGGGCAGGGCCGTTGGAATGCCGCCAAGAAAACCCGTCTCCTGGCTCTCCACGGGGAGGCCCTGCTTCTCGCGCTCCAGCCGCCGTTCGGCTTTCTCCTCGGTCTTGATAGTATCCCAAAGCGCCTTGACCTGCTCTGGAGACAACTCCTTTGCATTGCCAAACACATGAGGATGTCGCCGGATCAGCTTCCTCGTGATGGCCTCCACCACATTCGGAAAGGCAAAAGCACCTTGCTCCTCGGCCATCCGGGCATGGAAAACCACTTGAAGGAGAAGATCGCCGAGTTCGTCCCGCAGATCAGTCAGATCGCCGCGCTCAATGGTATCCACGACCTCATAGGCTTCCTCAAGGGTGTATGGTGCAATCGACGCGAAATCCTGCTCCAGGTCCCAGGGACAGCCGGTCTCGGGCGTCCGCAGCGCCGCCATGATCTCGATGAGCCGAGCGATGTCAGAGGAAGGCTTCATTTTCCGGCATTTCGTTGTTTCCGATGGCGCTTCTTAGCCCAAATCCGGTGGGAATCAGAGAGAAAGATGGTCAAAAGACATCAGGTATGCGGAGGCTGAAATAGCATGAAAGCACGGGTCAAACTGGTCGACGGCATGATGTTCGTGGGCGAATCCGGCAGCGGGCACGCCGTGGTGATGGACGGAGCCCCGGAATATGGCGGCAGAAATCTTGGCATCCGGCCCATGGAAATGCTCCTGATAGGCCTGGGAGGCTGTACGGCCTTCGACGTGGTCCAGATTCTCAGGAAGGGCCGTGAGCAGGTTTTGGACTGCGAGGTCGAAGTTACGGCCGAGCGCGCCGAGATGGACCCGAAGGTCTTCACGGCTATCCATATCGATTACCGGGTCACAGGACACAACCTGACGCCAGCCAAGGTCGAACGCGCCATCGAACTCTCCAAGGAAAAATATTGCTCGGCCTCGATCATGCTCGGAGCTGTGGCGAAGATCACGCATAGCTGGACAGCTGTTGAAGCATCAGAAGCCATTGACGATGGATCGGCGAGCCGTTCGGGAAGGGCGCAATCATAAGGGGAGACGGCATTAGGCCGTCATCTCCCTACATATCAAATTCGCATAAGATATATTATGGAACCAATCCATGTAGAGGGAATGGGCATTCCTAAGGCTTAGGAGCCTCTTAGGATTCAGGGTTGATGCATCCTCTACCCGACTTCGATTTGCATCCCGTCAAAGGCTGGCTCGACATACGGAGGCAGCTCGCGCTTCAGCTTCTCGTAATCGAGATCCGTATGCAGGTTTGTCAGGATGGCCCGCCGGGCTTTCACCTGCTCGATAAATGCCAGGGCCTCGGAAACGGAGAAATGCGTCGGATGCGGCGTATAGCGCAAGGCATCGAGGATCAGGACTTCCAAATCCTCGAAATAGCGCAGGCTCTCCGCCGGCATCGTGCTGACATCCGGCGCATAGGCGATATTGCCGAACCGGAACCCAAGCGCGTCGATATCTCCATGGACCATGCGGAACGGCACCGCATCGATCGAGCCGCCCGGCCCAAAGATCACGGTCGGCATTCCGAGCTCGAGATGGTGCATGGTTAATATAGGCGGATAGCTGCTTCCGGCCGGCGTTTGAAAGCAATAGCCGAAGCGCATCTGCAGCAGTTCGCTGGTTACACGGTCCGCATAGACCGGAATGCGATGATGCATGACAAGGGCAAGAGGCCGAAGGTCGTCGATGCCGTGGATGTGGTCTGCATGCTCATGGGTATAGAGAACCGCGTCGAGCCGCTTCACGTTCGCACCGAGAAGCTGGTCCCGCAGATCGGGAGTGGTATCGACCAGGACGCTTGTCGTCTTGTTTTCCGTGGCCTTTTCCACGAGGACGGAACAGCGTCTGCGCCTATTCTTGGGGTTCAGGGGATCGCATGCTCCCCACCCTACCCCAACCCGTGGGACGCCGGCAGAAGAGCCGCAGCCGAGAATGGTGAGACGAAGGCTCATGAAGCAATCGCCTTTGCCTGTGAGGCGTCGGCCAGCGCGGCTTTCGAGAACAGCCGGTAGAAATTCGCGGTCGTAATCTCGGCGATTTTCTCATCGCTTACGCCGACGACTTCGGCAAGCACATGGGCCGTATGCGCCACGTAGGCCGGCTCATTGGTCTTTCCACGGTGGGGAACCGGCGCGAGGTAAGGCGCATCCGTCTCCACGAGCAGCCGATCCTGCGGGACGTCGGCGGCGATCCGACGGATCTCCTCAGAATTCCGGAAGGTCAGGATACCCGAGAAAGAGACGTAGAGGCCGAGTTCGACACCAACCCGCGCCAGCTCGGCACCTGAAGAGAAGCAATGGAGAACAGCGCTAAACCGGCCTTTACTCATCTCCTCCGAGAGGATCGAGATCATGTCCTCATCCGCATTGCGGGCGTGGATCACCAACGGCAATCCTGTCTCGCGTGAGGCCGCTATATGAGTGCGAAAAACCTGCCGCTGAATGTCCCGTGGACTTTTATCGTAATGGTAGTCGAGACCAGCCTCGCCGATGGCGATGCAACGCGGATGTTGCGACAGCTCAATGAGTGTCTGCGATGGCACATCGGGTTCAACGTCAGCATTGTGCGGATGAGTGCCAATGGTGAAAAAGACGCTCTCGTTAGCCTCCGCAAGGGCCTTATAGGCCTCGAAGCGCGCCACATGGGTCGAGATCGTCACCATTCGCCCGACGCCGGCCCTTGACGCGGCGGCGAGAACGTCCGGCAGGCGGCTCTGGAAGTCGGGAAAGTCCAGATGGCAGTGACTGTCGACCAGCATCGGTGAAAGCGCCCTCCTCTGCGGCGGCTGTTGCTCGTGATGCTTAATTCGGATCGCGCCTTTCGTCTACCGACGCACGCCCTGAGCGGTCGGCGTCGGCTCATCGTCCTCCTTGGTCTCCCGCCGACGCATCTTCCGCAAGCGCTCCTGACTGCGGACGACATGCACCTCATCGGCTTCATCAGGCCGCACCACCGGCACGGAAAGGCAGACGCTCTGCGCCGGAAGAACGTGACACCAATCCTGAATCATCTGCTTGTAGCAACGGCCGACAGGGCGAATGTTGCGGTCGAGATCGTAGAGACCGACGGGAGTGATGCGGTTGTTCTCCTCCCTAAGCGCGACGTCCCAATCGACCTGATCCGTCAGGGAATACCAAGTAAAGCCGACGATTGGCACGCCGTTGTTGCGGACCCGCAGAATGTTGGCCCATTGCTTCCAGAGCCAGTCCACAGCCTCAGTGCCCTTCGGCCCCTCCATCAAGTTCGTTTCAGTGTGCATGACGGGTAGTTTGTAGCGGTCGTAATATTGGCGCGTGATCTCATCGTAGCCGAACACATCACCTGCTGCAGTCGTCACGCCATCGGCCCGCACCCGGTGCTCATTGGTGACATAGTAGTCGTTCCCCATGATGCTGTGATGCCGGAGCGAAGAGCGGCTGAGGAAAAAATGGTACTCGTCCCTAGTCATGCCGCTGTCCATAAGAAACTCGTACATCTCCGAGTCGACCCGGCGCCCGTAATTCAGGTCCAGGGATAGGAAACGCCGAGAATTCATGATCTCGGCCGGCTTGATGGCTTTGGGATTCTCTGCGTGAAAATATTCAGAGGACTCGCTCTGGACGAAAAGGGCGTCCGGGCGAACCGTGAGTATGCGCTCCATGGCCAGGACGTTGGCCTTCACGATATGCTTGAGAGCCGTGACGAAAGCCTGATCGCTGCTCAACTGCTCGTTCCACCAGCCATAAGCGGCCGAAAACTGAGCGCAGATGAACATCTCGTTGATGGGCGTATAAAGCTGGACCCAGGGAAAGCGTTGCGCGAAGGCTTCCGCGTAAGTCGCGAAAAGTTCAGGGAAATCCGGATTTTGAAAGTTGCCGATCCAATCGGGAACACCGAAATGGCATAGGTCCACGATAGGAATGATATTGCGCCGCTTGATATCGCCGAAGGTCATGTCGGCGAATGACCAATCATAGCGACCGGGCCCGACATATGAAGTGTGAAGCGGTGGGCCGTATCTCAGAACCTGAATGTCGAGATCGTCCAGAAGGTCGAAATCCAGCTTCCAATGTTTGTAATGGCCGCACTTTTCCATCTGATCGATGCGCGTGCGGCCATTGTTGATGGTCGGGATGCTGTTCTCGATCCCGGTCGCAAACATAAAACTCGTGAACATATCCCGCTTCCGCCGTGGCCCGGAGGGGGCCGATCAAAGCGGAAGCGTTATTCGGCCTCCGCCTCGATATAACGCGGGAAAATCGGGGCAGGTTGCGGAAGGGTCGTTCCTTGCGACAAGGCGCTTCTCCGGACTGATGTCAGCCCGCAAAAACGATGCTGTCTAGATATAGAAATCCTTATGAGACAGGCTTGCTAGGGTCTTGTTCTTGGTCAGCTGCGCGAACAGCTCCGCCTTTTGACCACCGACTCCGTCGGCATCGTAATACAACTTGCCGCTTCGGGTATCGAAAATGATATGGTCGTTTTTATCCTTACCCTGTGTGGCACCGACGCCTTTATAGAAGTTATCCGCCTTTAAGACGCCCTTGTCGCTCATGGCCTTCTTGAACACGCTTTTCGCCAGGAGAATCTTGTCCTCCTTAACAGTAAAGTCCGTAATCTTGGCGCTGTTTGCACCTTTCGCGGGCTTGGCAATGAACGTGAAGTAATCCTTACCCTTGCCGCCGGTGAGCACATCTTTGCCGAAATCGGCCATCAGGAAATCGCTTCCATCACCACCATCAAGGGTGTCTATGCCCTCTCCGCCCAATAGAACGTCATTTCCAGCGCCGCCAGAAACCTTGTCACTGCCACCTTGAGCCATGATGAAATTGTCATTACCATTGCCCGTGATGGCATCATTTCCATTGCCGGTGAAAACAGTAATTATACCCTGCGCAAAAGTGTCGACGCCCGAGCCCGTATACTGAGGCTGAAGATTCGATAGATCGATTGTGAAAGGGGTCGAATCCATAAAGAGCGCGACCGTACCCGAGATAACGTCATCTCCGGGAGTATTCATGGCCTGTGTGATTTCTTCAGGCGTTGTCGGGAACGGCGGGGTTGTCGGGATTCTGATCTTGGCCATACTGGTCCTACCTTATTCATGGTCGCTATATAGCAACTGAGTAACATGATTCGATTAAATAATTCTTGCCCTAACGGCAAGCATTATCTGTTACAACATGCGCGACGTTTTGGCAGACCAGTTCAGACGCGTGTCATAGTGCAAGCTTTGGTTGCCTATGTACCTGACATTGAAAGTTTGCAGTCCATGTAAATTTTCACTGTTTGACGAATTTTCTAAGTTTAGGGCACAAGTTTTGGTAGTCATCGTTAAATATTTGAAGAAACTTGCAGTCCTGATCTTATCTGCCAGCTCCACTTTTATTATAGCACAAGGCCCAATTTTTTTTAGATGGGCCGACCGCATTGGTCATGCGTCTTAATGCCAGTAAAAACTCACTGGCCTCGATCACCCCCTCTTTCGCCAATTTCTCTGAACAGGCTGTTTTGAGATGGATCGTGCTATCATTGACGAGCCAGGCAAATCTCGTTTCCTAAACCTTGATGAGACTGGTCGTCGGCATAGCGCGCCGCCAATCTAACCATCGTCAACGAAGCTACAGAAAATATTCTTTTGCCGCTTCTATGCGACCGATCAAAGCGGAAGCGTTATTCGGCCTCCGCCTCGATATAACGCGGGAAAATCGGGGCAGGTTGCGGAAGGGTCGTTCCTGCGACAAGGCGCTTCTCCGGACCGACGGCAGCTAGCCCCCTGCCCTCGGGCGCAATGGCCAAAAGATCGAGAAGCTTGGCGGCGGCATTCGGCACGAAGGGCTGCGCCAGGATACCCACCGCTCGGAGAACCTCGGCTGTCACGTAGAGCACGGTGTTCATTCGGGCAGGATCGGTCTTGCGCAGGATCCAAGGCTCCTGCGAGGCGAAATAGCGGTTCGCCTCGGCGACGACGGCCCAGATTTCGGCCAGCGTCGTGTGGAGGGAGAAGTCCTTCATCGCTGCCCTCGCCTTCTCCGGCAGGGCATCTGCCAGCCAGAGCATGTCCTGATCGGCCTGAGTGAACTCGCCGGGCTGTGGAACCGCACCGTCGCAGTTCTTGCCGATCATCGACAGGGAGCGCTGCGCGAGGTTGCCGAGGTCGTTGGCCAGATCCGCGTTGATGCGGTTGACGATAGCCTCGTGCGAGTAGTTGCCGTCCTGTCCGAATGGCACTTCGCGCATGAAGAAGTAGCGGATCTGATCGACGCCGTAGGTGTCGGCGAGGTCGAAGGGATCGACCACGTTGCCGACCGACTTCGACATCTTCTCTCCCTTGTTGAGCAGGAAGCCGTGGCCGAAGACACGCTTCGGCAGCGGCAACTCCGCCGACATCAGGAAGGCGGGCCAATAGACCGTGTGGAAGCGCACGATGTCCTTGCCGATGATGTGAACGTCGGCGGGCCAGTATTGCCAGCGCGGGTCATTCTCGTTCGGGAAGCCGCAGCCGGTCATGTAATTGTTGAGCGCGTCGATCCACACATACATCACGTGCTTCGGATCACCCGGCACCGGCAGGCCCCAGTTGAAGGTCGTGCGGCTGATCGAGAGGTCCTGAAGGCCGGAACGTACGAAGCTGGTGATCTCATTGCGCCGGGTTTCCGGGCTGATGAAATCCGGGTTCGCCTCGTAATGGGCGAGCAGGCGGTCCTGATAGGCCGAGAGGCGGAAGAAATAGCTCTCCTCCTCGATCCATTCGACGGGCGTGCCCGTGGGCGCGCGCCAGGAACCATCCGGCTGCTTGGTAAGCTCGCTCTCATCGTAATAGGCCTCGTCCCGCACAGAGTACCAGCCGGAATACTTGGAGAGATAGATGTCGCCCTTTTCCTGCATCCGGCGCCAGAGTTCCTGGGTCGAAGGCAGATGATCGGCATCCGTCGTACGGATGAACCGGTCATAGGAGCAGTCCAGGCGATCGGCCATGGCCCGGAACTTGGCCGCCATTTCGTCGACGAAGGCCTTGGGCGTCGTGTTGTTCTTGTCCGCCGTCTGCTGGATTTTCAGGCCGTGCTCGTCCGTGCCTGTCATGAAGAACACATCATAGCCGTCGATACGCTTGAAGCGCGCAATCGCATCCGAGGCAACGACCTCATAGGCGTGGCCGATATGGGGCGCCCCGTTCGGATAGGAGATAGCCGTGGTGATATAGAATTTCTGTTTGTCGGCCATGTCGAATCCCTAAACGCTTGAATTCATGCAAACCTTCACTCAAGTGCCGCAAGGTCAGGTTGTCCGCCGAACCGCGTCGGCCAGATCGTCGAACAGCGTGAGGATGAAGGGCCGGCGGTCGAGGTTGAACACGTCGATCTCGCGCGCCGAACGGCTGATCTTCTCACACACCTCCACCAAAGGCGCAAGGCGTGCCGCCCCTAGGCTTGCCTGCTGATGCAGCCGCCCTGAGACCCAACGTTCGACTGTCTCCAGCGCGAGCTCATAGCTGTCATCAGCATCCCGCTTGGCGAGGGCTTCGGCCAGAGCAAAGACCTGCTTGGTATCCGCACGCGGCAAGCCGTCCAGAAGCCGGGTGATTTGGCCGATGAAGGCGACCTTGTCCTCGTCCAGAAGTTCGAGGGTTCGCTGCACGGAACCTTCGCCATAAGCGAGCGCCTGATCGACCAGATGCTCGGGGCTGTCTGCCCAGGGCTCGCCCAGGGAGCCGATCACCGCCTTGATGTCGGAATCGGCCAAGGGGCGCAGCAGCAACCGACGGCACCGGGAGCGGATCGTCGGCAACACCCTTTGCGGGGCGTGACTGACGATGAGAAATAACGAGCGCGGCGGCGGCTCCTCGATGACCTTGAGCAGCGCGTTGGCGCTGGAGATCGTCAGGTCCTCGGCACTGTCAACGATGCAGACCCGGTAGCCGCCATCGGCAGCGGTCGAGCCGAACATGTTGAGCGCCTTGCGGACGGCGTCGACGGGAATCGTGGTCGAAGCGGCCTTCTTGTCGGTGGCGGGAGCCCGCCGAAGGATCGCGAAGTTCGGATGGGAGAGCGCCGAGAGCTGGCGCGCGGAGGGGGCGTCCGGCGAGATGTCCAGGCTGCCGATGGAGGAATCGTTCGTCTTTTTAGGGTCGAGAACCGTGCGGGCGACGCGATAAGCGAGCGTCGCCTTGCCGATCCCTTGAGGACCGCCGATCAGCCAGGCGTGATGAAGCCGGCCCGAACGAAGGCCCTCAAGGAAAGCCGCCTCGCCCTCCTGATGGCCGAAAAAAGCGAACTGATCCCGGGGATGCGGCGCACCCTCGAGCTGATCCGGCTCGACAGCCTCAACATCACGCGACATCGAGCGGCCTCTCGGTCGTCTTGGTCAGCTCAGGCAGCCGCTCGCGCAGAGTTGCCCAGATGGCGGCCTCCACCTCGTCCGCCGATTGGTCGGCATTGATAACGGCGCAGCGCTCCGGGTGTGTGCGAGCGATGGCCAGGAACGCTTGGCGCAGATTCTGGTGGAAGGAGAGGGCCTCACCCTCGAACCGATCAGCCCTCTCGCCTTTTTGTGCGGCCCGCTCGCTCGCGCGGGCAAGGCCGGTTTCGGCGGGAAGATCGAGAATGAAGGTAAGATCGGGCCTGGTGCCCGCCAGGGCTACGCGCTCCAGCCGGTCGATGAGAGCCGGATCGATATTTCCGGACGAGCCCTGATAAGCGCGAGTGGAATCCGCGAAGCGGTCGCACAGCACATGGGTGCCGTTCTTGAGAGCCGGAACGATGGTCTTGTCCAGGTGGTCGATGCGGGCGGCGGCGAAAAGCAGGGCTTCCGCAAAAGTGCCGAGGCTCTTGGCATGCCCGCCGAGAATGAAGGCGCGGATTTCCTCCGCATAGGGCGAGCCCCCAGGCTCCCGCGTGACAAGGACTTGCTGCGAGAGCTGCTCCAGCCGACCTTTGAGCCTGCCGATCTGGGTCGACTTGCCTGCGCCCTCCCCGCCTTCGAACGTAATGAACCGTCCTGCCATCAAATTCCTTCGATGACGCTCGTAAAGGCGCGGCGCACCCAGCCAGTGCTGAATTCCAACAGACCATCGAGGGCGCGCTGGCTCAGCGTACCTTCCTGGATGTCCTCATTGGCATAGAGCGGCATTTCGAGCGCCTGCATATCACCACGGTTGACCTGAAGCCGGGCCACCTCGGCTCCCTTTTGGATGGGAGCCCGCAGCGGGCCGGTGTAGACGATGCGAGCGGTCACCCGCTCTCCATCGCCACGAGGCACCAGTACACGAATAGGCTTCTTGGACACAAGCGGCAGAGAGCGCTTGCTGCCGCCGAAGACCTGGGCTTCACCAACCACTTGGCCTTCCGCGAAGAGTTGCTGCGAGTCGAACGCACGGAAGCCCCAATCCAGGAGCTTGCGGGATTCATTCGCACGGTCCCTGGCTGTCTTGAGGCCGTTGACCACCACGATCAGGCGTTGCCCGTTCTGGACGGCGGACCCGATCAGGCCATAACCGGACTCATCGATATTGCCGGTCTTGAGCCCGTCTGCGCCTATATCCATGGCCAGCAAGGGGTTGCGATTCTGCTGGCGGATCTTGTTCCAGGTAAACTCCCGCTCGCCGAAGATCTTGTAGAGGTCCGGATAGGTCTCAATGATGTAGAGGGCGAGCTTGGCGAGGTCGTGAACCGTCGCTTTCTGCTCTGGATGGCCGTAGCCGGTCGCATTGCGGAAGGTGGATTTGGTCAGGCCAATCTGCTTGGCCCGCTCATTCATGACTTTGGAGAAGTTCTCCTCCGTTCCGGCGATGCCCTCAGCGATGGCGATTGCCGCATCGTTGCCGGACTGGATGATGAGACCGCGCAGCAGGTCTTCAAGGCGCACGGAGGTATTGACCTGCGCGAACATGGACGATCCGCCGGATCCCCCGCCTCCCTTCTTCCAGGCGTTTTCGGAGATGGTGAACATGCTGTCCATGTTCAGGCGGCCGTTCTTGATCTCGCTGAAGACCACTTCCGCCGTCATGGTTTTTGCCATGCTGGCAGGCGCCGTCAGTTCATCGGCGTTCTTCTCGAACAGAATGGCATGGCTGTCCGCATCCATGAGCACCGCAGTCGGGGCGGATGTCTGGAAGCTCTGGGCTGATGCGGTCTTTGCTGGAAGGAATGCAAGAATTCCGCAGAAAAGAAGGGCTGCGGTAAAAGGTCGGGCAGGCATTGTATGACGCATCGTAAGGTATCCAGGCTCTTCCCCTAGGAGAGCCTGAATCTGTAGCGCGTCAACGACAATTCAACGTGACGGAACGATAAGCTGTGCGCGAGGTCACAGAGGTCTGCAGGCCTTCAGCCGATCAGCGGACGAACCTGGATTGATCCAGCGGCCTGAAGGCGCTGGTCTTCTGGAAACCGCCCTGCCCGCCTTCCGGCGATGCATAATACAGCCCGGCCACGACCGGACGTGCCGGCGATATAGTGCTGGGCGATGCGGAGCTGACCTTGAGCGACGGAGGGACAGCGCCAGGAATGGTGCCGAGGTCGAACGGACGCTCGGGCGGCAGCGGCACATAAGTGCTGGCGGGAACCGAGGCTGGCCCCTCGTTGAACGCCATGCGCTGAGGAGCAGTAGAGGCAATAGGAGCCGTCTCGATCTCATCCTCGGGCTCGTAGGCATTGATGCCAATCGCCTGACGCGGAGCTGCGGGACGCGGCGTCGCCTGGGCGATCATGGTCGGAGCGCCGCCATTTGTCATGCTGGCGGGCTGCCCATCGGTGCGCAGGCTCGCCAGAAGAATCCTGTCGTCGCTGCCATTGGTCGAGGCGCGGCCGACATATTCGACGCGAACGCGGGCGGTGCCCGCGCGCTGGAAGCCGAGAGCGGAAGCCGCCTTCTCGGAAACGTCGATGACGCGATTGCCATGGAAAGGTCCACGATCATTCACGCGGACGATCATGGAATGGCCGTTCTGCAAGTTGGTGACGCGCGCATAGCTCGGAAGCGGCATCGTCGTATGGGCGGCCGCGATCGAGTCGCGGTCGAAGATCTCGCCGTTTGCGGTCATGCGGCCATGAAAATTCGAGCCGTACCAGGACGCCAGACCCTCGGCCGGGCGTGAAGTCTCGGTGGGAACGTAAGTGCGCCCGGCAACCGTGTAGGGCTTACCGACCATGTCGCGGCCGCCGCCCTTCGGAACCGGCTGACCTGCAGCAACGACTCGCGGGCTGGCCTTCACGCCGTATTTAGGATCGACGCCGCCCCTCACATTCGAAGAGCAATTCGCAACAGTCAGGGCGATAAGCGTAACACCGGCAATGCGAATGAGGGCCGATTGATCGAAAGATGCCATCTTTCCCATCAGGCTCTTTGCCGCTTCAGCGCGATTCCAATGCATATTGTTACGCATCCCCTTTTGAGCACCTTAGGCTTGGCGGCCAGAATTGCCCCAGTTAGCCAGCCAAGGTGCTTTTGTCGCCTTAAAGGAAAGTTAAACGGCCCCGCTTGTCAATGATAAAGGCATGCTTTCATTAACATTGTTTCAAGAACATGTATTCACCTTTATATTTCAATAGGTTGGCCTCTCATTGAAATTAGCGGCCCGGTCATTGGGGCGCTTGAGAAAGCGCATTCATAAGAAAATGACGGGAGACCGGATTGGAACTTCAAGGGAGAAATATCTCCCATCCACCAAAGCCTTAGCCGCCTTTTGCGCTTCAGGCTCAAGAGCGGCCTGAAAATGCGGCTCTTTCGACTCAATAGAGATAAGCTTGGTTAACGACAGGTTCTCTCGCCCCGGAGACGGCTCCCGCTACGTATGGCGGCGGTATATGTTGACGGGAGTGACCTGACGGCCTTACAGAACCCTGAGCCGCCAGCACGTTCAGGCGATCTATGGAGAGGTGGCCGAGTGGTTTAAGGCAGCGGTCTTGAAAACCGCCGTGGGTGCAAGCCCACCGTGGGTTCGAATCCCACCCTCTCCGCCATCTTTATGACCAGGGTCGGCAGCGCGCTGGATACCCCCAAACCTGTCGTCATGACCCGGCGCGGACACCGGCCGGATCATGACTTGGCATGCAGATGTTGTGGGCACCTCTACGAGACGAGGACGTTCCGGAACTGCCACGGATCGGAGCTGTCGATATCCTCTTCGAAGAAGCCGGGGCGGTTGCTGAGCGGGGTCCAGTCCGTATAGACGCCGACCACCGATCCGAGATAGGGCATCTGAACTTCCAGGCAGCGACGGAAATCGATGTCGTCGGCCTCCACGATGCCGGCCTTCGGATTCTCCAGAGCCCAGACCATGCCCGCAAGCACGGCGGAAGTCACCTGCAAGCCGGTGGCGTTCTGGTAAGGCGCGAGCTTGCGGGTTTCCTCGATAGAGAGTTGAGAGCCATACCAATAGGCGTTCCTGTCGTGACCGTAGAGCAGCACGCCGAGCTCGTCGATGCCGTCGACGATCTCGTCTTCGGTTAGGATGTGGAGACTCTCCTGGAACTGTCCGGCATTGCCGAACATCTCATGCATCGACAGCACGGCGTCGTTCGCAGGATGATAAGCGTAGTGACAGGTCGGACGATACGTGACCTTGCCGTCCTCACGCACGGTGAAGAAGTCGGCGATCGAGATCGCCTCGTTGTGCGTTACCAGGAAGCCGTATTGCGGACCGGGCGTGGGGCACCAGCTGCGCACGCGTGTGTTCGCGCCGGGCTGAAGCAGATAGATCGCTGCGCCGCAGCCTTTCTCATGCGTTCGGGCGTTCTCAGGAATCCACTTTTCGTGCGCGCCCCAGCCGAGTTCGGAGGGCTGCAGGCCTTCCGACACGAAGCCTTCCACCGACCAAGTGTTCACGAACACGCCCATGGGCTTCGGCTTTTCCGCGCGTTGCGTATCGCGTTCCGCAATGTGAATGCCTTTCACGCCGACGCGCTGCATAAGAGACGCCCATTCCCCGCGCGATTCTGGAACCTTGGCATCGATGCCGATATCCTTGGCGACGTTGAGAAGCGCTTGCTTCACGAACCAGGAGACCATGCCGGGATTTGCGCCGCAGCAATTCACCGCCGTTGGCCCGCCCGGCGACTTGCGGCGAGCATCGAGGATGATCTCGCGCAGAGCGTAGTTGGTGCGCGCCTCCGGCCCGGCGTTTTTGTCGAAGTAGAACCCGGCCCACGGCTCGGCAACGGTGTCGATGTAGAGCGCACCGAGTTCCCGGCAGAGCTCCATGATGTCGCGCGAGGAGGTGTCCACCGACAGGTTCACGCAGAAACCCTGGCCGCCACCTTCCGTCAGGAGCGGCGTGAGGATTTCGCGATAGTTATCGCGGGTAAGGCCCTTGTTGATCAGGGGGATGCCGCGCACGTCAAGCATGCTGCGGTCAGTATCGACGGGATCGATGACCGTGAAGCGGCTCTTGTCGAACTCGAAATGCCGCTCGATCAGAGGCAGCATGCCTTTGCCGATTGAGCCAAAGCCGATCATGACGATCGGGCCGGTAATGCGGCCATAGATGGGGAAATGGTCATTCTTCATTTCGGTTCTGTCCATAATTGTTTCCCTGGCCACACGAGAGGTGGTGAAAAGGGCAGAGGATAGAATGGCCACAACAGAGGACATCGACGGATGCCCGTTGTCTGGAGTTGGCCGGTATGCGCGCTTACGCGGATTGGGGCTCCAGGACCGCCGGTTCGCACACCTTCAACACCGTCAGACGCTTCGTCTCGCCGGTGCGCGTTATCCAGTCGATCGACTTGCCGACGGGAAGTCCGATCAGGGCGGTTCCGATGGGCGTCAGCACCGAGATCCTGCCCTTCGCGATATCGGCCTCGTGTGGGTAGACGAGGAGCACCGTCTGCACCCTCCCCGTCATGTCGTCGCGGAAATCGACCTCGCAGCCCATGCAGACTGTTTCACCTGGACGGCGGCCTCTGGGAAGGACATGCGCGCGGTCGAGCTCCTCCGTAAGTTCGGCGGCGACCTCGGGCATGGTGCTCGCGGCTGCATTAGCGAGAGCCGAAAGCTTCTCGTGGTCTGCGGCGGTCAGGGTAATGCGCGGCTTGGAGCCGCCGATTTTCTTAGTCATGGGATGTCTCCAATTGTGTTGGACCCGATGGCGGTGTTCATGCGGCCGACGTACCGGGATCATTGTCGTCGTGCGTTGCCGGGTTTGGGGCATGCTCCGGTGCGGAACGCCTCTGCGGCATCAGCCGGACAACCGTCCCATCCGGCCGCTCCGCCTCTTGCGGAGCCGGCTTCGATAGCGGTTGTTTCGAGGGCTGCTGCACAAAGCGGCCTCCCCTGCTTTCAGCTTGCTTTTGAGCCAGTGCCGACCTGAGTGTCTGCGCCAGGAACTCGGTTGTGGAGCGCCTGGACCCGGGACACGCTTCGTCTGTCGGCATGCCGCGATGTCGGCCTCCGGCTTGAACGGGTTTTCGCTCCGCCAAGCGGAACATGAGTTTGAAGAAGTGCTGAAGCATACCGCCACACCGGATGCGTCAGCACCCGGCCTCACAAGACGTCCGAAGGATTTGGGATCTTGCGCTCCCCCGAACTCGGGGTGCGGATGCACGTCGAGCTCGGGGCTACTTGCCCGCGATGAGGTTGCCTGCCCGGTGCAGGCCGTGACGGAATTGTGCGAAGCTCAACATGGTGCCCTTAAGCTGGTTTACATTGACCCATTTGTCAAACCGCATGGGTGCCGGAGGCGAAATGTTCGGTTTCGGGCTTCTCGTCGCGCTTGCATCATGCAAGACAAGACCCGTAGCACAAAGACAAGATCGGCGGCTGTCGTCTGCGGAGACGAAGCCCTTTACCGCCGGACAACACATTTCTGCCACAAACCAAGTTAGGTTAACCTTAGCAATGAGCGGGAGAGAGCCAGGACACTGGCCGCCGAAGGAGCAACTGCCCCGGAAACTCTCAGGCATCCAGGACCGCTTCGTTGCATAAACTCTGAAAAGTGGAGCATTTTGCTCCCGCCCATGGTGAAAATCGCGGCTGCCGCCGGCATCCCGATGAAACTCTCAGGCCAATGACAGAGGGGGCTCCACCGCAGAATCGCCTGCGGCCCATGATGGAGCCTGATTGATGTTCGACACCTTTACCGCCCTCCTCGACTGGTTCGGGATTGTCGTCTTCGCCACCACCGGCGCGCTGGTCGCCTCGCGCAAGCAGATGGATCTGGTCGGCTTCGTGCTGCTCGGCACAGCAACCGGAATTGGCGGCGGGACGATCCGTGACACGCTCATCGATGCGCTTCCGGTTTTTTGGGTGCGGGAGCCGGCCTACCTGGTTACCTGCGTGCTGGTCTCATGTGCGGCATTCTTCCTTGCCCACATTCCGCATTCGCGTCTCAAGCTCCTGCTGTGGTGTGATGCTGTCGGCATGGCCTTGTTCGCGGTGACTGGGGCCGAAAAGGCTCTGCTGGCCGAGGCGGGTCCCATCGTCGCCGTCGCGATGGGCGTGATCACGGCCACCTTCGGCGGCATCGTCCGGGATATCCTGGGCGGCGAAAGCCCGGTCATTCTCAGCCGCGAGATCTATGTGTCTGCGGCGCTTGGCGGGGCCGTGATCTTCGTCGCCCTGGCGCTGACCGGGATCGCTCGCGAGTACGCGCTGGCAGGCGGCTTCCTGGCCGCGCTCGCGATCCGGGCCGCCGCGCTGAAGTGGGACTGGTCCCTGCCGCGCTATCGGCCGCGGCCCGGGCGCTCGCGGGACGAGATCGATCCGTGACCTCAGTGGCCCCCATGAACCTGTCACGTCCCGGGCAGGACTACGCAGCCATAGGCCGGGTATCGCCGTAGGACGGAAGCCACCGTCCGGAACGCCGCTCTTACGAAGCCTGTGCTGACATCATGTAAAACTCCCTATAGCCGGAAACCCGCCGATGGTGGATATTGTCAGGAGCCGTCGCTTTTACCCACGAGCATCCGAGTTTCGTACGGTCGAGGATACGCGACCGGTGCGGCCCGCGTGGATCATGGACAATGGGACGCGGATTGAGCGAGGTTACCGAAGGAATTCGCCAAGTTGGCGCGTAACTGCTGATCGCCGACCAGATCTGCACCACGTTCGATGTTGGCGGTGCAAAAGGGCGCGCCCAGGGTAGGCTCTCTCATATGTCGGCATTGGATGAACGGCGGGGGGAATAATGGAGCAAGCGACAAACCGAACCGGCAGCTGGAAAGCATCAGCATTCCGGATGACTTGCCTTATCCTGCTCCCGTTCATGTCCGCCTGCGCCGACCTGCGAGGCACGCTGCTTCCTGTTGATGAAACGGTTCCCGGAGCGAGCCGGGTCGAAATGCTCGTCACCACAACCCGCATGCGGGCAACCGATCCGAACGAGTTCTTCTCCGGCGATCGTGGGCCGCAGCTTTCTTTTGCTGAGTTCACGGTATCCATACCTCCGGAAGCCAACCGCAAACAGGGCGAGGTTCAATGGCCGCGCAGCGTTCCCGGCAATCCGGCTACGGACTTCGTGACCCTTAAGGCCGATGTGATCGATCGTGCGCAGGCACTCGCCTTGTTCAAGCGCACGGTGCGACAGGTCCCTAAACGCCGCGTGCTGGTATTCATTCACGGCTTCAACAATCGTTTCGACGATGCGGTCTTCCGCTTCGCACAGATCGTGCATGATGCGGGCACGCCCGTGGCGCCTGTCCTCTTCACGTGGCCCTCGCGCGGTAGCGTGCTGGCCTACGGTTATGACCGCGAGAGCAATACCTATTCGCGCAATGCGCTGGAAGATACGCTGCGCGCGCTGGCACAATCTCCCGATGTCGGCGAGATCTCCATCCTTGCCCATTCCATGGGCAACTGGGTTACTCTGGAAGCCCTGCGTCAGATGGCGATCCGTGACGGCCGCGTCGCACCTAAGATCAAGAACGTGCTGCTGGCAGCTCCCGACGTGGATGTGGGCCTGTTCCGCGAAGCCATCATGGATATGGGCAAGAACCGCCCGGAATTCACGTTGTTCGTGTCGCAGGATGATCGGGCACTGGCGATCTCCCGTCGCATCTGGGGAGATTCAGTACGGCTCGGCGCCATCGATCCGGAACAGGAGCCGTATCGAAGCCAGTTGGAACGGGCGGGCCTCACGGTGCTGAACCTGTCCAAACTCAGGTCAGGAGATCCGCTAAATCACAGCAAATATGCCGAAAGTCCCGAGGTCGTGCGCATCATCGGGCGGCAACTGGCGGAAGGTCAGACGTTGACGGATTCCCGCGTCGGCGTGGGTGACCGGATCATCCAAGTCACGGCGGGTGCCGCTGCAGCAGTCGGCACGGCTGCGGGTCTTGCCGTTTCCGCTCCGGTCGCCGTCATCGATCCGCGCACACGGGCGAACTTCGAAGGTCATGTCGGGAGCCTGGGCGAGGCTATCTCGGGGACAGTTTATCCCTGAGGCCGAATGCCGAGAGCTTTCTCCTCTCGGCCTCGCTTCGCTGGAAATTTCGCGTCAGGAGATCTCGCAAAACGCAGGGCCGCTTCTCCCGGCGCGTCATGAATCTTGTTTCAGTTGAGCCTGTATCATGTCCAGCAGCTGCTCCTCGGAGATCTCCGCCTCCCAGTCGCCTGGCAGCTCGATCCGTACCGATTGCGCACCGCCGGAAGGTGTGCAGACCACCTGGAAAGCATCAGCCTTCCCGTCGACGCGAGCCGCTTCCATCTTCTCTGGGTCCTTGCCCAATCCCGAGAAGGCTTGGATACAGGTCCATGTAATGCCGTCCGGGGCTGAGACTTCACGAGGCATGAGACTACCGTTTCTTGATTGGTATCGAGCCTCGACAACGGCGAACCTGCAACGACGTTCCGCTCAAGCTTCCTTGCGCCCGAGTTCACGCTCAACCCGCCGCAGCGCGAGCAGCAGGTCAATTTGCTCATCGGGGATCGGCTGCCCTTCGATTTCCGAGAAGACGGCTTGGAGATGGGCTCCGATCTGCTCCCGATCGTCGGGACCGAGCCGCGGTGGCGACGCCTTCTGATCCAGATTTCCCTTGCTACTCATAACGCTCTCCACTCGCACTCACCCCCAGGCAAGATTGGCTGCGAACCAACCTTGCGATTCACATGGAATTATTGATCGCCATGGTTAACAGATCGTAAGCAGGACTAGCTGAGTGAGTGCGAAAGCGCAGGCTGGTGTAGCGCCCCCAGGAAACAGGCGGACATATTGCGAGGACCCATCTCCTCCCGTTTATGGACATCAGCCCTCATGGTGAGCCGACTGCGGATGAGGGACTTTCTGCGATCTGACCGGCCGCTGCTTGTGCCACAGCCTCTGAATGGGGCACTCGTTCCTGGTTCATGGCCCTGCGCTGTTCCGCCATCTCGCCCACGGCGCTCCGTAGGGCGGGATGGCGCGCCATGAACTGATTGAAGTCGCGGTTCTCGAGGACAAAGAACTGGCAGTAATCGATCGCTGTCACGTCGGCGTTTCGTCGGGCATCGTCAACCAAAGCCATCTCACCAAAGAAGGCTCCGTGGTCCAGCCTGATCTTCCTGTCGCCGACCGTAACCTCCACGGCTCCCGATGAAATGAAATACATTCCATCCGACCGGTCTCCACGGCGGATGACTTTCTCGCCCGGTGCAGCAGCCTTGGGGCGGAACAGGAGAAGCAGCTCCTCCTGCTCATGCCGATCGACCAGAGCCAGAACGGGGAACGTCTCGAGCAGGGACTGAAGCTCTAATTCCCGTGCCCGCTCCAGCTCCTCGCTGTGATGGCGGTTCGCCGTCAGTTCGGCTTCGAGGGTGTGGTAGCGTCCGAAACCATAGTCGGTTTCTTTTGATGGAGTGTCGACGCCAAGGCGCTTCCTGAGCTTGTTCACCAGGTGAAAGGACAAGGGATTCAGGGTGATCGACAACAGAGCGCCAGCCAGGATCAGCCCTTGCCCCTCGCTCGGAAGCAGTCCGAGAGATGCTCCAAGCCCCGCGAGAATGAAGGAAAACTCTCCGATCTGGGCTAGGCTCACGGCGACAAGCAAGCCCATGTTCAGCGGATAGCGCAAGGCCAGGACAATGCCGAGGGCTATGTGTCCCTTTCCAGCGACGATCAGTGCGAGGACCAGAAGCACCGAGATAGGGTCGCGCATCAGGACCATGGGATCGAACAGCATGCCGACCGACACGAAGAACAGAACGGAAAAGGCGTCCTGCAGCGGAAGCGACTCCGCTGCGGCTCTATGACTGAAGTGAGACTCGCTGAGAACCACACCGGCAAAAAAGGCGCCAAGGGCGAAGGAAACGCCGAAGACTTTCGCCGAGCCGTAGGCAATGCCGATGGCTAGAGCCAGCACGGACAGCGTGAACAATTCACGGCTCCCAGTCCGCGCCACCTGCTTCAGCAGGTAAGGAACGACCCTCGGCCCCAGCAAAACCGCGAGGGCTACGAAGAGAGCCACCTTGCCGAGCGTTATCATCAATGTCAGCAGTATGGGACCGTCGGACGCGGGCACGGCATGAGCGCCGGATGCAGTCGCCGGATGACCGCCCAGAACCTCGGCGAAGGCCGGGAGAAGGACCAGCGCCAGGACCATGGCGAGATCCTCGACGATGAGCCAGCCGACGGCGACCCTGCCATTGGAACTTTGCAGAAGGTTTCGCTCCTCAAGAGCTTTCAGAAGGACGACCGTACTGGCAACGGACAAGGTCAGGCCGAAGACGATGCCCTCACCCAGGGTCCAACCCCAGAGGTGGGCAAGGCCCGCGCCGAGCGCTGTGGCCGCTATGATCTGGCCGATTGCTCCAGGTACGGCGATGTTGCGCACCGCCATGAGGTCCCTGATCGAAAAGTGGAGCCCGACCCCGAACATGAGCAGGATCACGCCCATCTCCGCGAGTTCGGAAGCCAGAGCTTTGTCCGCTACGAAACCTGGTGTGAAGGGACCGACGAAAACGCCGGCGACCAGATAACCGACCAGGGGTGGCAGACGAAGACGATCGGCGAGATAGCCGAAGACGAAGGCGAGGACGAAACAGACGGCGACCGTGGCAATGAACGTAGTTTCGTGCATGAGATTCACCGACTGAGTGGATTTCTCCTTCTATGCCATAATCCGCACTTGGACCAACAAGGCACATACCGAAAGATCCGCTGGAATCTTTTCGTAACATCATAACGTAAAAGGCGGATATTGCAGACGTGTATCTACCAAGCGGCCTTGCCATCTTCCTCTTTAGTTGAGAAAGCTTCATTCAATCCGACATTGACAATCTTCTTACATTCACGATCGGAGCCGTATCTGGACGGCGGGGCATAGCCTCAACATCGATTTGACATTAATTTTATTCGGTTATGCCCTTGCATCTGCAGGCCTACTTCAACCATATTGGGCGACATAAGCCCTAAAAACTCGGAGTTTTACTCGCGCTCCCACCCGGAAGGAGATCCCTCAATCCATGTCCAGTGGCATGCCTCTCCTGGCGATTATCGTCCTTCCCTTTCTCGGGAGCCTTGCCGCTGTCTTCCTGCGCCAGGATGCCCGCAATGGCGCCGCCTTCCTGGCCGGAACAATTGCGCTCTGTGCCGCTGCTCTCACAGCCGTTCAGTATCCGGTTGTGGGTGATGGTGGCGTTCTGCGTACCGGCATTGAGTGGATACCGACGCTCGATCTGAACTTCACCATGCGCATGGATGGCTACACCTGGCTGTTCACCATGCTGGTGACCGGTATCGGCTTCCTGGTGGTGCTTTATGCCCGATACTATATGTCCCCCGCCGACCCTGTGCCGCGCTTCTTCGCGTTCCTGCTCGCCTTCATGGGCGCCATGCTGGGGATCGTGCTCTCGGGAAATCTGATCCAGCTCGTCTTCTTCTGGGAGCTGACCAGTCTCTTCTCCTTCCTCCTCATCGGCTACTGGCATCACAACGCCAGCGCCCGCGATGGTGCGCGAATGGCGCTGACGGTTACGGCCTCGGGCGGATTGTGCCTGCTTGTCGGCGTTCTGCTGATTGGCCACATCGTCGGCAGCTATGATCTCGACCAGGTTCTCGCATCAGGGGACCTCATCCGCGGCAGCGACCTCTATCTGCCGGCTCTGATCCTGGTCCTCCTCGGCGCGTTGACCAAGAGCGCCCAGTTCCCATTCCATTTCTGGCTCCCGCACGCGATGGCCGCGCCGACGCCGGTATCGGCCTATCTGCACTCGGCCACCATGGTGAAGGCGGGCGTATTCCTGCTGACCCTGCTCTGGCCGGTCTTGTCCGGCACGGAGGCGTGGTTCTACATCGTGGTTTCGGCAGGCCTCTGCACTCTGCTCCTTGGTGCCTACGCGGCCATCTTCCAGCAGGATCTCAAAGGCCTGCTGGCCTATTCCACCATCAGTCACCTTGGTCTGATCACCCTGTTGCTCGGGCTCAGCAGTCCGCTCGCCGCGGTTGCCGCCATCTTCCACACCATGAATCATGCGACCTTCAAGGCCTCGCTGTTCATGGCCGCCGGCATCATCGACCATGAATCCGGCACCCGCGACATCCGGCGTCTGAGCGGCTTGTTCCGTTTCATGCCGATTACGGCCACCCTGGCGATGGTCGCAGCCGCAGCCATGGCCGGCGTGCCTCTGCTCAACGGCTTCCTGTCCAAAGAAATGTTCTTCGCCGAGGCGGCCGCCTTCCATGTCGACTCGATTCTCGACCATTCCCTCCCCTACTTCGCCATGCTGGCGAGCGCTTTCAGCGTCGCCTACTCCCTGCGGTTCATTCATGGCGTGTTCTTCGGCCCGCCCGCGACGGACCTGCCGCGCACGCCGCATGAGCCCCCGCATTGGATGCGGTTTCCCATCGAGCTTCTCGTTCTCGTATGCCTGCTCGTCGGAATCGTTCCGGCAATGACCATCAAGCCCTTCCTCTCGGCGGCGGTCCACGCTGTGCTGGGGCCGGACACGCCCTATTACAGCCTCGCGATATGGCACGGCTTCAACGAACCACTGATGATGAGCGTCATTGCGCTGACCGGCGGCATCATTCTGTACTGGCTTCTGCAGGGCTACCTCGCGAAGGGGATCGAAGGCCCTCCTCTGATGCGCCGTCTCAAAGGGCAGCGCATCTTCGAGCGTGTGCTCGTCGAGCTGTCATGGCGCTGGGCCCGTTCGCTCGAACGGCTGCTCGGCACTCAGCGGCTTCAGCCACAGTTGCGGCTCCTGGTGGCATTTGCGGTAATCGCGGCGCTCTGGCCCCTCTACGGGCAAGAACTTACGGCAGGCTCCCGTCCGGCGACGGCCTTCGATCCTGCCTTTGTCATGCTTTGGATCGTCGGCGGCCTGTGCGCGATCGGTGCGGCCTATCAGGCCAAGTATCATCGCCTCGCGGCCATGGTCCTCATGGGTGGAGCTGGCCTTATCACCTGCATCACCTTCGTCTGGTTCTCGGCTCCCGACCTTGCCATCACCCAGCTTCTCGTCGAGATCGTGACGACGGTGCTGATCCTCCTCGGTCTGCGCTGGCTGCCGAAGAGGCTTGAGATTGTTGGCGAAGGTGTTGCGATGGGGACCCAGGCCCGCATTCGACGGGTGCGGGACCTGATGCTTGCCGTGGCGGCCGGCGTAGGCATGACGCTCATCGTCTACGCGATGCTCACACGGCCGCTTCCGGACACGATCTCGCGTTATTTCATCGAGAACGCATACTCCGAAGGCGGTGGACGCAACGTTGTCAATGTGATCCTGGTCGATTTCCGCGGCTTCGACACCTTCGGCGAAATCGTTGTGCTCGCCGTCGTGGCGATCACGGTCTTCTCCCTCCTGCGCCGGTTCCGTCCCGCGCCGGAAAGTGTCGATGCTCCGGAACAGCAACAGGTTCAGGATGCCTACGACACAGCCCGTCCGGATCGGGCGGTGGGCGACACGCTCGCCGATTACCTCACGATCCCCGGCGTGATCATGCAATGGCTGTTCCCGGTGGTCATCGTGGTTGCCGTCTACCTCTTCCTGCGCGGCCACGACATGCCCGGCGGCGGTTTTGCGGCCGGCGTCACGATGTCGATTGCGCTGATCCTTCAATACATGGCGGGCGGGACGCGCTGGATCGAAGCGCGGTTGAGGATCCGACCGATCAGCTGGATGGGCCTCGGTCTCCTCTGCACAGCTTTCACGGGAATCGGCGCCTGGGCGTTCGGTTATCCGTTCCTAACTTCCTATTTCCAATACGTGGAAATTCCAGTGATCGGAAAGGTGCCGGCTGCCACCGCGCTCCTGTTCGATTTGGGGGTATTCTCAGTCGTGGTCGGAGCAACGGTGCTTATCCTGATCGCTCTGGCGCACCAATCGGGCCGTACCCCTCGCGCCGCCCGGCCTTCGATTTCCGCATCGCCACCAACCGTGATGAAGGAGGAAGCATGAACGAGCTCATCTTCGCGCTCGCGGTCGGCATCCTCACCGCCTCAGGTGTGTGGCTGCTGCTGCGTCCGCGCACATTCCAGGTGATCATCGGTCTGTCGCTGCTTGCCTACGCCGTGAACCTGTTCATCTTCGGCATGGGCCGTTTGCGGGTCGGAGCAGCTCCGGTCCTGGAGAATGCCGACGCCGTTGACCCGGCGCTTTACGCCGATCCGCTGCCGCAGGCGCTGGTTCTCACCGCCATCGTCATCAGCTTCGCCATGACGGCGCTGTTCCTCGTTGTCATGCTGGCCTCGCGCGGCCTGACTGGAACCGACCACGTGGACGGCCGGGAGGACTCATGATGGCCGGCCTGCTTGATAACCTGATTATTGTGCCGATCCTTCTGCCGCTCATCGCCGGAGCCGTGATGCTGCTCCTCTCTGAGCGCAGCCGTAAACTCAAAGGTGGAATCGGGATCGCGACGACACTTGCCCTGCTGATCGTCTCCATCGCTTTGTTGCAGCAGGCGGACATGATGCCTTCGGGATCCAGCGTACTGACCTATCATCTCAGCAACTGGCCTGCGCCTTTCGGGATCGTGCTGGTGCTGGATCGCCTTTCCGCCCTCATGCTGGTGCTGACGAGCGTGCTTGCCATCGCATCGTTGCTGTACTCGCTCGCGCGGTGGCATCGCGCCGGGCCGCGGTTCCACACGATATTTCAGCTCCAGCTGATGGGGCTCAATGGCGCCTTCCTGACCGGAGACCTCTTCAATCTTTTCGTGTTCTTCGAGGTGCTGCTCGCCGCCTCCTATGGTCTCGTTCTGCATGGGGACGGGGTTGCGCGGGTCAGGGTGGGCCTCGCCTATATCGCCATCAATCTCACGGCGTCCCTGCTCTTCCTGATCGGCGCCAGCTTGGCCTATGGGGTCACCGGGACGCTCAACATGGCGGATATCGCCAATCGCATCCCCAATCTTGCACCAACAGACGCCGCTCTCTTCGCCGCCGCAGCGGCGATACTCGGCACCGCCTTCCTGATGAAAGCAGGCGCATGGCCGCTCAATTTCTGGCTGCCGACCACTTACGCGGCAGCCTCAGCGCCGGCGGCAGCTCTATTCGCTATCATGAGCAAGGTCGGCATCTATGTCATCCTGCGTCTGTGGATGTTGATGTTCGACGCGGATGCGGGCCCGCTGGCCGGATTCGGCGGCGAATGGCTGTTGTTCGGAGGCATGCTGACCATCGCGTTCGGCACGATCGGCGTTCTGGCCTCGCAATCCTTGCCGAGGCTCGCCGGTTGCAGCGTGTTGGTATCGTCCGGGACGCTGATCGCCGCCATGGGCACGGGAAATGGAGCCGTCATTGGTTCTGCCCTATTCTATCTTGTCAGTTCCACCTTAGGCATCGCCGCCCTCTTCCTGCTGGTCGAGCTTGTTGAGCGTTTGCGCGACCCTGGAGCGGACGTTCTTGCCGTGACGATGGAAGTCTATGGCGATAGCGATGATGATCCCGAGGAAGAAGTCGGTGTCGCCATTCCGGCGACAGTGGCTCTTATGGGTGGCAGCTTCATCGCCTGCGCCCTGCTTCTGGCGGGCCTGCCGCCGCTATCCGGCTTCGTCGCAAAATTCGGCATGATGGCGGCAATGCTGAAGACGGATGGCACAACAGTCCATGCCTCGACCTGGGCTCTGATCGGCCTCCTGACCGTGTCCGGCCTCGCGACGCTGATCGCCATGACGCGAACGGGGATCAGTTCCTTCTGGGCTCGCATGGATGACAGCGTTCCCCGTGTACGTGTCATCGAAATGACTCCGGTGCTGGGCCTTCTGCTGATCTGCCTCGGTCTCACCATCGGCGGCGGCCCGGCCATGCGCTACATGGAAGCGACGACGCAGTCTCTGCGCGCTCCGCAGGACTATTCCACGGGTGTCCTGCAGGCGCCACGGGCCGGTGCGGATCACAGGAAGGATAGCCGATGAGCTGGCTTCTTCCCTATCCATTACTGTCGGCTGCGTTGCTCATCCTGTGGCTCCTGCTGAACCAGACCGTTTCGCCTGGCCATATCGTGCTGGGTGCCGTGATCGCAGTCCTTGCTTCCTGGGTGATGGCGGCCCTGCGGCCCGATAAGCCGCGCATCCGCCGGCCTGGAGCAGCCTTGCGGCTGGCTGGCGTAGTGCTGGTCGACATCCTGCGTTCCAACCTCGCCGTCGGTCGCATCATCGTGCGTTCGCGTGAGCCGGGCGTGAACGCAGGCTTCATGACGATTCCGCTCGACATGCGAAGCCCTCAAGGGCTGGCGGTACTGTCCGTCATCATCACTTCGACCCCCGGCACGATCTGGCTCAACTACGATGCCGCGAAAGGAACTCTGTTGCTGCATGTTCTCGATCTGGTCGACGAGACGGTCTGGATTCGCACGATCAAGGGCCGCTATGAGCGTCTGCTGATGGAGATTTTCGAATGAGCCAGTCCATCCTGATATGGTCGATCATCGCCGCTCAGATTCTGCTTGGCTTGGCGATGTGCTGCGCAACCTTCCGGCTCGCCGTCGGCCCGCGAGCGCAGGACCGTATTCTTGGGCTCGACACGCTCTACGTGAATGCCATGCTGATGCTGGTCTCGTTCGGCGTTCGCACCGGCAGCACCCTTTACTTCGAGGCGGCGCTGGTGATCGGACTTATGGGTTTCGTCGCGACCGTGGCGCTTGCAAAGTTCCTCATGCGCGGTGAGGTGATCGAATGACAAGCATGGGAGATTTTCCTGCCTGGGCCGCATGGCTGGTCGCCTTTTGCGTGCTGTCCGGCTCCGCCGTTACCCTCGTCGGCTCGCTCGGACTTCTTCGGTTAGGCAATTTTTACGCCCGCGTCCATGCTCCGACCCTAGGCGCGACATTCGGCATGGGGGCCATCCTGCTCGGATCGGCGCTCTATTTCACTGTTCTCGAAACCCGGCCTGTCGTGCATGAAATCCTGATCGCCCTGTTCGTCACATTCACGACGCCGGTGACACTGATGCTGCTTGCCAGGGCCGCCCTCTATCGCGACCGTACGGAGGGCGACAGGGACGTCCCGCCAGCCGATGCGGTGGAGGATCTTATACCTCCCGGGCATGGATGAGCAAAGCTCGCCCCTCTCGACGACAGGTGCCCTTAAGCTAAAGGCTTCCGAAACCGTACTCCGGGCCCGGCCTCGTCGGAGGCAATCAGCAATGCACCGCCTTTGTCGAGGGCCGCGACAACCTGGGCCGCCGTCGCAGGATGGAGGTGATGGCGACCGTTCTCGAAGTCACGGATGGTGCTGCGTGACACTTCGGCCCGTTCGGCAAGCTCCTCCTGAGTCCAGTCGAGGAGACCGCGTGCAGCACGGCATTGTTCGGGAGACAATATCGGCATTCGGGATGCTCTTGCAAAGGCAACACCAAGTCACCCATATTGGTTGAACCTAATGCTGGCTTACTTGTGGCGCAAGGTTCGACTGATACGCGGGTTTTTACGGCTGCGGGGAATTCGGGATGACGGCACGCCGCCATCGTTCAGACTCTGAGGACTTAAGGCCTGTTTTTCCTGAGCAGATAAGTGTCCATGATCCAGCCCTTCCTTGAGCGGGCATCGCTGCGGACACGCTCTATGTCGTCCATGACGTCTCCCAGCCGGCCCGACATCAGGATCTCGTCGTCCGTTCCGAGATACGCGCCCCAATAGATTTCCACGTCGTCAGGCGGGATGCTGCGGAATGAACATTGGCCGTCGAGCATGACCACGACGTTGTCGGCGTTGCTGGGAAAGCCCTCAGCAAGCCTGCGGCCTGTGGTGATCTGGATGGCTTCGCCAATCGTGTTGAGCGCCACCTTGTGCCGGGCCGCGAGCGCCTGCACGCTGGTGATGCCTGGGATCACCTCGTATTCGATGTCGACACGCCCCCTGCCCTGCACAGCAGCAAGGATGCGCAAGGTACTGTCGTAGAGTGATGGGTCTCCCCAGACGAGGAAGCCGGCGCATTCGCCCTCGCCGAGCTCCTCCCTGAGGAACGCTTCGTACCTGCTCGCAATCGCGTCGTGCCACTGTTCGACCGTCAGTTTGTAGGATTCGGATGCATCTCCTCGCGTCGGCTGCTCGAATTCGACGATCCTGTAGGCCCGGTCCGTGATGTAGCGGTCACAGATTTCCCGCCGTAACTGCACAAGGTCTTCCTTGTCGCCTCCCTTGGTCGCGACGAAGAACACATCGACCTTGTTCAGCGCATTGATGGCTTGAACGGTGATGTATTCAGGGTTGCCTGCACCGATGCCGATGACGAGGGCCTTGGGCATGCACGAGCTCCGGGTCCGTGTGAAATTCCATGGTAGGATACCATAGCGGGGTCGACCTCCCATGGCATGCACATGGCCGCTCCCACCAGCCCCAATTACAGCTTGCCGCTGCGTGGCTAGAATTTATAACAAGTAAACGCGGCTTGGATGTTTAGGAGACCTGCCGCACCGAGGCATCTCCCGACAATGCCTTGAGCCAAGCCCCGAAAGCCAGCACGCCGATGAGTGTGAAGAGCGTTCCTCCCGGCACCCACATGATCAGGCCTCCGAGCTGCTGATCTTCCAGAGGCGACAGGCCCCAAGGCCAGGTCGTCCCGGCGTGAGACACGAAGAGCGGACGCGGCGCGAGAGTCAGTAGGGCGCTGAGAAGGCTCATCTGAACCGTGCTGCCAAACCCCACCAGAAGAGCGGAGGACACGCAATTCAGGCGCCGGAACAAAGCGTGCCAGAGGAGCAGGGCCGTACCGAAGATGGTCGCATGCATGGTCCAGTAAATGACATCGCTTTGAAGGGTGGCATCATACGGTCCCGGCAGATGCCAGACCCAAAGGGCCGCGGCAAAACCCGTTGTCGCCACGAGCTGAAGGATCCCATCTCCCATCCGTGGGGAGCGGAGCGCCGAACCTGTCGGAAGCATGGAACGGAACGCCGCTCCCGGCTTACCGAGAACGATCAGCGGAGCAGCTACGAGCGTTACAATCATGTGCTGCGCCACGCGTGCCGAGAACAGCGCAACGCTGAGATTGCACAAGGGTGAGACGAGAGCCGCTGCCAAGATGGCCCAGCCGAGATAAAAGGACAATTGCCTCAGCCGGTCCGTTTTTCCCGGGCGTCCACTTCCGATCCCATAAAGGACGGGAACTGCCGTCAGGAGAGCGATGAGCACAGGATCCAGATTCCACGTGAGCTGGCCCGGGACCGGAGGAAATCCACAGTAAGGAACGTATGAGCTCGCGTCCATGATTGCTCCCTTCTGGTCAAGCTCAACGTATGGGCTGGAGATCATGTTCCCCTGATATGCAGAGATCGACTGCCTTATCCCTTCCCTTTGCGGCCGAAGTTCACATCCGCCAAGGGCACTAGGACAGATGCATCCTGCACTTTCCCGCAAAGCTCGAAAATCTCGATTCTGGCCTCGAAACCCTTTGGCCGAATGGTATCTACAGGGCGAAATGCAAAGCGGTCCGCTACCTGTTCCACGATTGCGGAGCTGACCAGGATCTCAGTGCCGTATTCCTTGTTGAGCGGCTCCAGCCGCGCCGCGAGGTTCACGGCTGCGCCGAGCACCGTGTAGGCCATGCGGTCGTCGGAGCCGATGGTGCCGACGACGGCTTCTCCGACATGAAGCCCGAATCTGGTTTTATAGGCTGGCCAACCCTCGGTTTCGAACTCGGCGTTCAGTTTGTTGATCGCGTTCCGGCATGCCAGCACGGTGGCGCAGGCATGGGCCACATGATCCGGATCGTCGGCTGGAGCATTCCAGATCGCCATGACGGCATCGCCGACGAACTTGTCGACCGTTCCACCATGCTCCGTGATCACCGCGGACAGAACGGCGAGGTAGCGGGATGTCTGGATCATCACCTGTTCCGGATCGGCTTTCTCCGTGATGTTGGTGAAACCCGTGATGTCCGTGAAAAGGATCGTCACCTCCCGCCGCGATCCGCCCAGCCGAAGGGCATCGCCCGTATCGAGTAATTGCTGGACAAGCCGCTTCGGCACGAAGCTCGCGAATGTGCGTACGACCGTGCGCATGGTTGTGATCGAACGCCCGAGATTGTCGATTTCGCGAATGATCGAGCGGACTTCGCCTCTGGAGCCATCCGTCTGGAACCTTTGAATGCGGTCTGTCTCCGCAGCCAGCGCCTTCATAGAGCGCGACATGACGGAACCAATCCCCCATACGATAGGGAGGGCTGCAAACACGAAGGCGAGTGCCAAGAACACCAGACGGCGGCGGTCCGCCTCGATTTCTCCGAAGAAATCGTCGAGAGGCGCTAGCACCGCAAGGCCGAGACCGGACGAACCTGCTGTCGGGATGGAGCGGAACGCTGCGACATAGGTCTCCCCATCCGATGCCTCAAAGATTTGCTGCGCCGCACCACCCTGCTGCCATGCATTCATGGGACGCGATATATCGACCGGAATGAGCTTGTCGAACCTCGGAAGATCGAGCGGGGCGCCGGACGTCTGGGTGCTCAGAGTCTCGGACATCTGAGGATGCGCAACGACGCGACCGTCGTCGTCGAAAAGAAAGACGACCCCGGATTCACCGAGCTGCTGTGACTTGAGATAGGCTTCGGTGTCGGCAAGGAGAATGTCTCCAGCGACGACGCCACGCCTTCCCTCGGGGAATGGCGCGCGGACGGTGTAACCGATCAGGTTGGCCAACTTGAATACGTAAGGCTCCGTGATCGCACTGGCGCCAGGCTTGAAAGCGTCCATGTACCACGGTCTTTCCCGTGGGTCGTAGTCGGCTACGCGGTTCTCTTCCCGGATGATCGAGAGATCGGAGGCGAGGTAAAATGTGAACTGCGTCCGCGAGCTGTCTCCCGGGGCCTTATCAATGATGCTCAGTCTGAAGACAGCGTCTTTCGGCGCGTCGAGTGTGGCGCGGGCGGCGGACCCTGCCCGATCCAACGCATCGAGTTCGAGAAGCGCACCGTCGTCATAGCCGATATAGAGATTGTAGAGCTGCCCATGGCGCCGGAGAAGCGCGGCCAGCGTGGCGTAGAGAGAAGGATTCCCTAAGATCGTGCCGGACTCGACGGGCTGAAGCTGCTTCAGCACCTCAAGGATATCGTAAATGTCCTTGAACTGCCCGTCGACCCTATCCGCCGTATGGTCGGCGACGCGATTGATGAAGGCCAGAGCTGCTGTGCGGGTGATCGACCGGGCTCGGTCGAAGCTCAGAAAAACCAGGGAAAGGCCAACTGAAAGCACCACGGCAACGAAAAGCGCCGTGATGGACAATTGATAACTGAATCGAACGCGCATACTTTCAGCCTTAAGCCTTGCCGGTAGAAGTGTCTTCCAGTCTTTGCGTTCTGTCGAGAAAGGGCTGCGCTACTACGCGCTCGTCTATGAAACAAAGTATCTTCAGAACGTTATGTGCACTGAATCGACATTGCGCTTTGATGGCCCGTGATAGACCGCTTCAATATTGTTACCGTCCGGATCGAGCACGAATGCAGCATAGTAGCCAGGGTGATACGGACGCTCTCCCGGCGCGCCGTTATCCTGTCCGCCACTCTTGAGCGCCGCATCATAAAATGCCCGTACCATCGCCTCATCTTTGGCCTGGAACGCGATATGGTGGCGGCCTGTCAGCCTGCCATGAGCCGCTTCGCTATCGGCCGATGAAATGAAGAGCTCGTCGACCCAGAAATAGGTATCGCCGCTGCCGCTGATCGGAACACCCAGCGCCTTGAAAACGGCTTCATAGAACCGCCGGCTTGCCGCCAAGTCGCGAACTACGAGCTGGATGTGATCGATCAGGCGTCCGAGGTGTACTTCTTTCGTCTCCATGCTTTTCTCCATGAACGCGATATGCCGCTCTTGTTACTTTGCTACATCAGCCGGCTTCCGGCTCCCCTTCGGGTAGGAATAGGCTTCGGCTCTTGGAGCTTATTTAGGGCGCTCCCCTTGGAGCCAAGCTGACGAATACAGCGGAAAAATACTTTTAAGCGGTTTTAAAGAAGAAATTTTCCCTCATTTCCCAAAGCCCTAAGCTGTCTTTTAGAATGCCTCTGATTTTACCCTAAGGCCTTGATTCACCTGCATTCTTTCAGATAATTCCTGAGCGTCGCCGCTTGGGTGCTCCATTGCATGGGCGACTGATCGAACCTGCCGATGACTTCCGCGACAGGCGTCTCTTTTCAAACGCGACGAGCCTGCACAGCTTGCCGCGCAACGTCGACGCTTGTCTGCATAAGGAGAACGAGTTCATGCGCTTGGACAAGCAGATTGCTGCCTGGACCCTGATGGGAGGCGCCACCATTCTGGCAGCCCTTACGAGCCCTGCCCTCGCCCAGGAGCATCCGCAATCCGTTGCACCTGTGCGCATCGAGCTGAACAAGGTTGAGGCTGCGGGCGAAAACTGCCGGACCTATTTTCTCATCGACAACAAGAGCGCCGAGGCCTGGCGCTCCCTGAAACTCGATCTCTTTGCCCTGGACACCGATGGTGTCGCTGCCAAGCGTCTTGCCGTCGAAGTCGGTCCGGTTCCCGGACGCAAGACCCTCATCAAGCTGTTCGACTTTCCTGGCCTGAGCTGCCAGCGCATCGGTCGTGTTCTCCTCAACGATGTCGTGTCCTGCGAGGGCGCGGCCTCATCCCGTGAGGAATGCCTGTCGGCTATCGAGACCGCCTCCAAGGCCGAGTCTGTGCCTTTCGCGAAGTGAGAATGGAACGATGAACGAAGTTGCCGCCGCTGCCCCACATCATGATCTTTCCTTCCTCAGCCTGTTCCTTCAGGCGGATCCCATCGTCAAGGGCGTGATGATCATGCTCGTCCTCGCCTCCCTCGGCTGCTGGACGATAATCTTCGACAAGCTCGTTCGCATCATGGCCCTGCGCAAACAGGCCCGTGGTTTCGAAGCTGCCGCCCGCGCCGGAGACAGGCTCACCCCGCAGATGCCCGGCTCCGCGGGCCACATCGTTGCCGCCGGCCATGAGGCCTGGCGCGACCAGGATGCCTCGGAGAGCCGCGCCGAGCGGCGCGAGCGCATCGAGCGCGCCATGCGCGGAGCGCTGTCCGCCGATATGCGCCGTCTTCAGGTCGGCCTCGCGTTCCTTGCCACCACCGGCTCGGCGGCTCCTTTCATCGGTTTGTTCGGTACGGTGTGGGGAATCATGAACTCCTTCTCCGCGATTGCGGCAAGCCAGGACACCAGCCTCTCGGTCGTCGCTCCAGGCATCGCGGAAGCCCTGTTCGCAACCGCCATCGGCCTCGTGGCGGCCATTCCGGCGGTGGTCGCCTACAACAAGCTCACCACCGATCTCGGCAGGCTCCAACAATCCTTCATCGCAGGCATTGCCTCGCTGGGTGATCGCCTCGCCCGCGACCGCAAGCTCCATGTTCGGTCGGAGGCCGCCGAATAATGGGTATGGGATCGTTCCGCTCGCAGGACTCAGATGACGATTTCGGCGCAGCTCCTCTCTCCGAGATCAACGTCACACCGCTTGTCGACGTGATGCTGGTGCTGCTCATCATCTTTATGGTCGCAGCGCCGCTCATGACCGTCGGCGTGCCCGTGCAGCTGCCGAAAACGGCGGCGCCGAAAGTGTCGCAACCCAAGCAGCCTGTCGTCGTGACCATCGATGAGCGGGGCCAGCCCTTCCTCGACAAGGAGCCGCTCGCTCCCGAGGCCGTGATGCCGCGCCTTCGCGGACTCGCAAGCGCCAACCCGGCGCAGGTCGTCCTCGTGCGCGGCGACCGCGCTGTGCCTTACGGACGCATCATTGAGGTGATGGGCCAGATCAACGCCGCAGGCTTCAGCAAGGTATCCCTCGTCACGCAGGCCCCGAGCGGGCCGACACCATAAAGCGCCCGCAATCCCTATGTCCGTTCAGAGCATCAGATCAGCGCAGGAACCAGGCCGCATCGGAGCGGCCTTTCTCGTTGCGCTCGCTCTCCATGCCGTTGGCCTGCTGGCCTTGGCTTATTGGCAGTCGCAGGACGACATTAGCCCGGGTGAGCAGGAGATCACTATCGATCTGGCTCCGGCTATGCTGAACGTCGAGTCGGTCGCGCCGGCGGAAGTCTCCGCTCCCGACGTGCCTCCGACCGAGGTCGAGGCTACACCCCTAGAACCGCTCGAAGAGACCGCTGCTGTCGAGGAAGAGGTGGAAGCAGTCGAGCCGCAGATGATCGAGGCCCTCTCCATCGAAGCGTCGCCGGTTGAAAACGTCGTGACTGAAGACGCAGTAGTCATCCCGCCGCAGGAAACTGTCACGGCCCAGACCGTACCGGAGAAACCTGCTCCCAAGCCCGTGAAGCCGCCTCCGCCGAAGCCGGTGGAACGCAAGCCGAACCCCACGCCTCGCCGTGAACCCCGAGAGCAGCAACCGCCTGCCGCGGATGCACGTCAAGGACAAGCATCCGCATCGCGCGAAAATCTAGGCGGCGCGGCAGCGTCGGGCGATCCCAACTTGATGAGCCGGTACAGAGCTGCCGTTGGAGCAGCCGTACGCCGACGCCTTCGATTCCCTAGCGGAGCAGGGAGCCTAGGCACTTCAGGAATTGCGAAAGTTCGGTTCAGCATTGACCCCTCAGGCACGATTATCAGCGTGACTCTGATTCAAAGCGCTGGACATCCCGCTCTCGACGCGGCTGCGCTTGCAGCGACACGCGCAGGCTCGTCGGTGCCACCTATACCGGCTGGCCTTCCATCGCGGCTGCCTCCCTTCGAGATTCCGCTGAACTTCAACTTCACACGCTGAGAGGGACCGCACGCTCGCAAAAGGCTTGGCATGCCGAGGCAACAGCACACGGAGAGTTCAAATCTCTCCACATAATGCAGCAACGGGCGGGGCCTTTAACCTCTCCGGTCAGGATAAGAAATGACAAAAATTCAGGTAACAGGCAGCTCGCTCCGGCGGGTTGGGCTTAAGGGGCTCCTTGCAACGACGGCACTCGGCGGCCTCGTTTTCGCGGCGCAGGTCGGGCATGCACAAACTGCTGCGCAACCTTCTGGCGTAATCCAGCTCGAGACCGTCACGGTGACGGGACAGGGCGAAAGCGGCACCGGTCCGGTCAACGGCTATGTCGCCACGCGCACCACGAGCGGCAGCAAGACCGACACACCGATCATCGAGACGCCACAGGCTATTTCGGTTATCGGTCGCGAGCAGATCGTCGATCAAGGCGCGCAGACGGTGGTGGAAGCCACACGCTATTCTCCAGGCATCCGCTCCGAGAGCTTCGGCGGCGATCCGCGTAACGACTGGTTCCTGATCCGTGGCTTCGCTGCGCAGGACACCGGCTATTATCTCGACTCCCTGCAGCTGTTCTCGACCGCATTCGCGACCTTCAAGCTCGAGCCTTACGGCCTAGAGCGCATCGAGGTTCTGCGTGGTCCCACTTCGGTCCTCTACGGCGGCAACAATCCTGGCGGCATGCTCAACGCCATCAGCAAAAAGCCTCCGATGACCCCGTCCCGCGAGGTTACCTTCGGTATTAATAATTACGGCAACGCCTATGGCGCATTCGACCTCGGTGGCCCTGTCGCGCTTGATGGCAACTCCAACGGCAACCAGTTCTATTACCGCATTGTCGGCCTCGGCCGCATCGGTGACACGCAGGTCGACTACACGGACGATGATCGTGCCTTCATCGCTCCGAGCCTGACCTGGAAGCCCAACGACGATACGACGCTGACCATTCTCGGCTCGTATCAGCGCGACAAGACGAATGGCCAGAACTTCCTTCCCTATGTGGGAACCGTGGTTCCGGCTCCGTATGGCCGCATTTCCACCAAGCTGTTCACCAGCAACCCCGGATACGACTCGTTCGAACGCGAGCAGGCGATGATCGGCTATCAGTTCGAGCATCGGTTCAACGATTCTTGGACCGTCCGCCAGAACCTTCGCTACAATCACCTGACGATCGACTTCCAGACTCTCTACGGTCTTGGCTATGCGGCACCGCCGACAGCAACCGAAGCTCTCCTGTCCCGAGGCAACTTCATCACGACGCCGCGCGTCGATCTGTTCACCGTCGATAATCAGGCCGAGACGAAGTTCGTCACCGGCCCGCTCGCACATACCCTGCTGTTCGGCCTGGACTACAAGCGCTACAGCATCGACGACAACCAGGGCTTCGAGATGGGCCCGTCGCTCAACATGCTGAACCCGGTCTATACTCCGGTTTCCGCCCCTACCTCGCGTTACACGCTGAACAACATCGTGCAGTCGCAGGTCGGTGCCTATGTTCAGGACCAGATCAAGATCGACCGCTTCACCCTCGTGCTCAGCGGGCGCCATGACTGGGTGAACACGGATACGACGAACTACCTGTTCCCGGGCGCCAGCACGGATGGCGACGATCACAAGTTCAGCGGCCGCGCCGGTCTTATCTACAACACCGACTTCGGCATTGCGCCGTATCTGACCTACTCGCGCTCCTTCAACCCGCTGATCGGCACCAACAGCGCGACCCAACGTCCGCTGGATCCGGAAACCGGCGAGCAGATTGAAGTCGGCGTGAAATATCAGCCGGTCGGCATGAACAGCTTCGTGGGTGTCTCGCTCTTCGATATCAAGCGCCAGAACGTGCTCACCACCGATCCTGACAACATCCTAAACCAGGTGCAGACCGGTGAAGTGCGGTCGCGGGGTGTGGAGTTCGAGGTGAATGCCAATCTCATGGAAGGCCTCAACCTCATCGGCGCCTACACCTTCTATGACCTGGAGACGACGAGGGATCTCAACCCGGCAAATGTCGGCCTCGTTCCGGTCGGTGTACCGGAGACCTTCGGCTCCCTGTGGCTCGACTACACTGTGCAGTCAGGCACATTCCAGGGCTTCGGCGTCGGCGCGGGCGTTCGCTTTGTCGGCGAATCCTATGCGGATCAGGCTAACACCCTGAAGGTACCGAGCTACACGGTGGCCGATGCCGCCATTCACTACGAGAAGGACAACTGGCGCGTTGCCCTCAACGTCTCCAATCTGTTCGACGACGTGTATGTCGGCTCCTGCTCCTCGGAGAATGCCTGCTTCTACGGCGACCGCCGCCGGGCCACTTTGAGCGCGAGCTACAAGTGGTAATTCAGGCCGTGCTTCGGCAGAACGAAACTGCAGCCAGCTCCGATCTCTCGGGGCTGGCAGATCCCGTTTTCACGATGGAGAGCGCGACGCTTTCCATCGATGGGCACACATTGCTTGCGCCGACATCTCTGTCCCTCGAGCGCGGTCGTGTCTACGGGATCATCGGCCATAATGGATCGGGCAAGTCCACGCTGATGAAGCTGCTCGCCCGCCAGATGCAGCCGAGCGGCGGCAGGATCGTCTATGCCGGAACGCCTATCGACAAATTCGGCGCGCGAGCCTTCGCGCGTCATGTTGCCTACCTCCCTCAGCAGGCCCCGATGAGTACAGGCCTCACCGTGCGCGAGATCGTGCGGTTCGGTCGTTATCCCTGGCATGGCCCGCTCGGACGCGTGACGCCGGAGGATCACTTGCGGGTGGCGGAGGCCCTTGAGCTGACGCAGCTGAACGATTTTGCCGACCGCCTCATCGACACCCTGTCCGGCGGCGAGCGTCAGCGGGCGTGGATCGCCATGCTGGTGGCGCAGGACAGCGGCTTCATCCTTCTCGACGAGCCTACCTCCGCCCTCGACCTTGCCCATCAGATCGAGGTGCTGCGCCTTCTCAACAGCCTCAGTCGCAGCCGAAATCTCGGCGTGGTGGCGATCCTCCACGACATCAATTTGGCCGCCCGCTTCTGCGACGAGCTGATCGCGCTCCAGAAGGGCAGAACCCTGACACAGGGAACGCCGCAGGAACTTATGCAGGCCGATGTCCTGGAGAAGGTCTACGGCGTACCCATGGAGGTCATCCGGCATCCCGCCTTCGACACGCCTGTGGGTTTCGCGCGATGATGAAGGGCGTCAGCAGACGTGAATGCCTTGCTGCTCTGCTCCTCGCCCCGCAGATGACGCCCGCATGGGCGCAAGTCTCGTCGCCTCGTGTCGCCATTCTCGACTGGGGCCTGACGACCTCGGTCCTCTCGCTCGGAATCGTGCCCGCAGGCATTGCCGAAATCGAATTGTATCGTCGCTGGGCCAATGACTTTCCGATTCCCGCCGTCGTTCAGGATGTGGGCCTGCGCACGGAACCCAATCTCGAAGTTCTCGCAACGCTCAAGCCAGATGTGATCCTCACCACGCCATTCAGCGAAGGCGTGCGCCCGATGATCGAGCGCATCGCGCCGACCCGCTCCTATGCGACTTACACCCCAGAAGGGCAGCCGCTTAACCGCTCCATTCAGGTTCTGCGAGAGGTCGCAGCTGTTCTAAAGGCAGAGAAGCAGGCGGAGGACGTCATTACGCGTGCGGAGGAAACCTTCGCCTCTTTGCGCCGCGCGCTGGATGGCCGGCCCGTAGCACCTCTCCTGCTCGCGGGATTCATGGACAGCCGCCACACGCGCATCTATGGGCAGGAAAGCCTGTTCGGAAATGTGCTGGACCGCCTCGGTTTACAGAACGCCTGGAAGAGCCCCACGAATTTCTGGGGCTTTTCCCTCGTCGGCACTCATGAATTGGCGCCCTTCACCGACGCGCAGCTCTTCGCCATCGAACCCGTTCCAGCCGATGCACCCTTGACCCGTTCCGGCTCCGGTCTATGGCAAAGCCTGCCCTTCGTTCGCGCCGGCCGTGTTGCAACGCTCCCGACCTGCTGGGCCTTCGGCGATGTTTCGACAGCTGTGCGCTTCGCCCGAAGCCTGACGAAAGCTATTCTGGGCCCTGAGGGCAGTCATGCAAGCTAGCCATCCTCAACGCGCCGTGCTCCTCGGCACCGGGCTCATGGTGCTTGCTCTCGCCTGGGCTCTATTGCGCTTGGGCAACCAGTTGCCGCTCGCGCTCTGGTTCGATGCTGCATTGCAGCCTTCCATCCAAGATACGCGCCAGCTCCTGTTCCACTATGCCGCTCTGCCGCGTCTCGTGACGGCGACGCTCTGCGGTGCAGCGCTCGGGCTTGCAGGCGTCATCTTCCAGCATGTGCTGCGCAACCCGCTTGCCTCGCCGACGACGCTTGGTGTGGAGACCGGAGCGCAGCTCGCGCTCGTGATCGCGACGATCTGGGCTCCGTTCCTCCTCGGCGTGGGCCGTGAGTTCGTTGCCGTATTCGGCGCGCTGACCGTCACGGCTGTGATCTTCGCCGTCTCCTCGGCACGCGGTTTCTCTGCCCTCACCCTCATTCTGACCGGGCTTGTCACAAGCCTGTTCTGCGGCTCCCTGATCGTCGCCCTGAAGCTCCTGAACCATGAATATATCTCGGCCCTGTTCATCTGGGGCGCCGGCTCCGTCATCCAGCAGGATTGGTCCGTCGTCACCTATCTCCTGCCGCGCTTTATCGTCTGCGCCGTTCTGACGGCGTTGCTCGCCCGCCCTTTGATCGTCCTGACGCTTGACGACGAGAGCGCCAATGCGCTCGGCGTTTCCCTTCGTCTTCTTCGATTAGCGGCTTTGCTCGTCGCCGTTCTGCTGACGTCTTTTGTGACCTCGGCAGTGGGGATCATCGGCTTCATCGGCCTTGCCTCTCCTCACATCGCCCGGTTTGCGGGCGCGCGCCGTCTTCAGGAGCGCCTCCTTCTTGCGCCGCTCATCGGTGCGGGCCTTTTGGTTTTTGTCGATCAGGCGGTTCAGACATTCAGCGGCAGCTTCTCGGATTTTCTGCCCACGGGCGCGGTGACCGCGCTCTTCGGCGCTCCCCTCCTGCTGTGGCTTCTGCCGCAACTCTGCACAACGGGCAACGATCTGTCAGCGAGTGTTGCCCTGCAAAGCAAGAACTACGATCCCGCACGACTTTTCCCGATCCTCATCGCCGCGCTCGTCGGGATGACTGTCGTCGCGATCTTCCTGGGCCGGACGGCGAGCGGCTGGTCGATTGCGAATGGCGCCACTCTTGCCGCCCTGTCGGAATGGCGGGTGCCGCGCATCGGCGTCGCTCTCCTGGCGGGTGGGATGCTCGGGATGGCGGGCGTTCTGTTACAGCGATTGACGCGCAACTCCATCGCGAGCCCGGAAGTTCTCGGCATCGGAACCGGCGTCGCCATCGGCGTGCTGATCAGCATGATCGTGAGCACCGCGCCGGGCCGCGGCATGCAGACAGCCTTCAGCTTCGCGGGTGCGCTTGCCGTTCTCGCCATCCTGCTCTGGCGCGGCGCGAAATCGCGCATGGCGCCCGATCAGCTCCTGCTCACCGGTATCGCGCTCAGCGCCTTCCTCGATGCCATCATCATTAGCTTTCTCGCATGGGGCGACCCACGGGCATCGCAACTCCTCTCGTGGCTCGCCGGCTCGACTTACAAGGCCGATTACGCAACCCTGTGGACCACCTTGGCCGTCGCCGTGATGCTGCTGCCGATGGCTCCCCTTGTCTCCCGCTGGCTCGACATTCTCCCTCTGGGCGAGGAAACCTCGCGGGAATTAGGCATCGGCCTCGGGCGGGCACGTCTCACGATCATGGTTCTCGCATCCCTGCTGACGGCCGCATCCGTGCTCGCTATCGGCCCCCTCACCTTTGCCGGGCTTGTCGGTCCTCATCTGGCACGCGCCCTCGGCTTGCGGCGCGTGCTGGAGCAGGTGATCGGCGCGGTTTTGATCGGGGCACTCATCATGGTAACGGCCGACTGGCTCGGTCGCATCGTCATCTTCCCATTCCAATTGCCTGCCGGTCTCGTGGCAGGCCTGATCGGGGTTCCGTACCTGATCTGGCATCTCACGAGGCGCGAAGGATGAGCATTCTCACCATAGGATCGACCACATGTCGGCATTGACCAAGGCTGTGCCCCGCGACGAGCCGAAGCTGCAGCTCTGCATGCTTCATGTCGTGCGCGCCTATGACCTGACGCCTCTCATGCGACGGATCGTTCTGGGCGGGAAGGATCTCGAAACCTTCGACGTGCCGAGCAATGCGTTGGGTCCCTATATCAAGCTGCTCATCCCGCCGCAGGGCGTGGAGCCGGAATGGCCCACCTTGTCGCCTGAAGGTCGTCTGGTATGGCCACCGGTCGAAAGGCGGCCCGTCATGCGCACCTACAGCGTCCGGCGGTTCGATAAGACGGCAGGGGAGATGCATGTCGATTTCGTCATGCATGGAGACCGCGGCATCGCGTCGGCCTGGGCCGCGCGGGCACAAGCCGGCGATACTGTGGGCTTGTGGGGACCGGGCTGCCCGACCAGCCAGAACATCGACTGGTATCTTCTGGCAGGCGACCATACCGCCCTGCCCGCCATAGCCTTCATTTTGGAAAATCTGCCCGAGACAGCCAAGGGGCAGGCCATCATCGAGATCCCGGATGAATCCGAGATGCAGGTGTTCACCAAGCCCTCGGGCGTGGATGTCCGCTGGCTCTGCGGGACGCACAGATCGGAGACACTACAGGACGCCGTCAAGGCCACCGCATGGCCCTCCGACAGCCGCGTTTTGGTATGGGCGGGTGCCGAGAGCGTATGCGCGCGCTCGATCCGAAACTACATGAAAACAAAGCCCGGGCTCGACCGCGACAGGATCCACGTGCTGAACCACTGGAAGCGCGGCCTTGCTGAAGGCGGGTTCGCGTATCTGGACTGAACCTCACTGGCGCCTGTGCCACCGATCGAATTTCGGTATCCAGCGCTGCGGCCAGAAAGCTACGATGGCGACAAACAGCGTGAGAAGCCCGATTGCGAGGGGCGTTTGCACGACCCCGTATAAGGGAGCATCCTTCGCCATGAAGATGGCTGTGATAACACCGGCACCGATCATCAAGCCTCGAACGATCCAGCCCAACATGGCGACCTCCTGTCCTCCGAGCGAGTATAAGGTCGGCTGCGTGGCAATTGCTTGATCGTCATCAATCCGGCAAATGCAGGCCATAGGCCTCCCTGGCATAGGCCTGCATCATGCGGCGTGTGTTGAAGACCGGACCGATCTGCCCGATGGCCTGCTTCATCATCCAGATCCAGCGGGGCCGATCATGCGCAAAGAGAGGCAGCACGACGCCTTCCAGCTTTTCGTACAGAGCCCGGGCGTGTTCGTCAGGATTTTCCTGCTGGCCGATGCCCCAGCCCGTCACCGCCTCCTCGCAGCCTTCCAGCCACCAGCCGTCGAGAGTGCTCAGGTTGAGAACGCCGTTGACGGCAGCCTTCATGCCGCTGGTGCCGGAAGCCTCCAAAGGCGGTATGGGATTGTTCAGCCAAACATCGCTGCCTGCGACGAGCGTGCGGGCGATTTCCATCTGGTAATTCGGCACGAATGCCACCGGAATGCGGGCATCCTGTGCCTGACTCGTGATCTCGCGGATCATGGCCTTGCCGCCTTCATCGCGCGGGTGTGCTTTTCCTGAGAACACGATCTGAAACGGAAAGCGGCGGTGAATGTCGAGAAGGCGCGCCCAATCGCTGAAGATCAGGCTTGGACGCTTGTAGCTCGTCATGCGGCGCGCGAAGCTGACGATCGGTATAGTCGGATCGAGCGTCGCGCCTGTTCTCTCGCGCACGAGATCGACAAGCTCACGCTTGGCGCTTTCGTGCGCGCCCCAAATCTCTTCATCTCCGATCTGTTCGATATCGGACAAGACTTCCGGCCTGTCCTCCCAATCCGCCGCGATCTTACTGAACAACCGTGCGAAAAGCGGATGCGTCCACTGTCCGAGATGCACGCCGTTGGTGATCCCGTGAATGCGGTGACCGGGAAACATATGCCGCGTCACCTCCGCGTGACGAAGAGAGACACCGTTCACGTATCCGCTCAGACTCAGCGCCAATGTCGTCATGTTGAGATTTTCGTGCCCACCCAGCGCCTTCAGGTGATCGAGGGGAACGAAGTCGCCGAGAACGCGCGTGGCATCGCCGTACCCGAACCGGTCATGTCCAGCTTCGACCGGCGTGTGGGTGGTGAAGACGCATTGCTTCCTCACCGCCTCCACATCGTAGGGCAGCACTCCGGAAGCAGCGTTCTCGGGGCGTGGATGATGGCGCAGGAGTGCGAGCGGCAGGAGCGCGGCATGCCCCTCGTTGAGGTGATAGGTTTCGATCCGGAAGCCAAGCGCCAGCAGAACGCGTTCCGCCCCGACGCCGAGGATAATCTCCTGCTTGAGGCGATATTCGTTATCGCCGCCATAGAGCCAATCGGTGATGGTGCGGTCCTGCGGATCGTTCTGCTCCACATTCGTGTCGAGGAGCAGGACAGGCACCTTGTTGCCATGGGAGGATGTGAGTTCGTAGAGCCAGGGACGCACCCAGACAGGACGGCCTTCGATCATCGCCGCCTGGACGGGAGACAAGGGCGTGGCCCATTCCGTCACATCCCACGGATCGGAGCGGTCGACCTGCCGTCCATCCTCGTCGATTTCCTGTCGTAGATAGCCCTGGCGGCTCACCAACGTGACGAAGACCATGGGAAGCGCCAGATCCGCCGCAGAGCGCACCGTGTCGCCAGCCAGAACGCCCAGTCCGCCCGAATAGGTGTGCATCTCGGACCGGATCGCGATCTCCATCGAAAGATAGGCAATCCGTGCTTTAGGCAGGTAGGTCTCGATGGATGACACGGCATTCTCCAATCATTAAAAACCTGAACCCGCAATGTGAGACAATGAGCCGGCGATTTTCCAGCCTTTTCAGGTCTCCGGCCTGCCTGCGGCATCACGTTGCCGCAGGCAGGCCGGGCACGAGGAAGGCCAGTGTTGTAAAGGAACACAGGGTGTTGTAAGCGTTTCCCGCGTTTCAGTCGCGCGCTTCTCAGCGCGGAGCGCGGCATCGACCAGAGGGCAGTTCTTGCCATGCTTTTTTCGGCGATGCGGCGCCATTCGGGGCGCCAACCGGATGTCAGAATAGTTTCTAGATTGGATTTGGCGGATGAATGCTCCCGCACCCAAAGTCTCGTTCGTGTCCCTGGGCTGCCCCAAAGCCCTGGTCGATTCTGAGCGCATCATCACCCAGCTTCGCGCCCAAGGTTACCAGCTGACCAAGGAGCATGACGGAGCCGACGTGGTCATCGTCAACACCTGCGGCTTCCTCGACAGCGCCAAGGCCGAGTCCCTGGAAGCTATCGGCGAGGCCATGGCCGAGAACGGCAAGGTCATCGTCACCGGTTGCATGGGCGCCGAGCCCGAGCAGATCCGCGAGCAGTTCCCGAACGTCCTGGCGATCACGGGCCCCCAGGCCTATGAATCTGTGGTCTCGGCCGTTCACAAAGCCGTCCCGCCGGCCCACAATCCGTTCCTCGATCTCGTGCCGCCCCAAGGCGTGAAGCTGACGCCGCGACACTACGCTTACTTAAAGATTTCAGAAGGTTGCAACAATCGCTGCACCTTCTGCATCATCCCCAAGCTGCGCGGCGACCTCGTCAGCCGCCCCATTGGGGATGTGCTGCGCGAGGCCGAGAAGCTTGCGAAAGCCGGCGTCAAGGAAGTCCTGGTCATCTCTCAGGATACCAGCGCCTACGGCCTCGATATCAAGTATCAGCCGAGCATGTGGAAGGACCGGGAGGTCCGTACCCGCTTCTATGAACTCGCCAAAGAGCTGGGCGAGCTCGGCATGTGGGTGCGCATGCACTATGTCTACCCTTATCCGCATGTGGACGAAGTCATCCCGCTCATGGCAGAGGGCAAGATCCTGCCCTACCTCGACATTCCCTTCCAGCATGCTTCGCCGAGCGTGCTCAAGCTCATGCGCCGCCCCGGCAACCAGGAGAAGACCCTGGAGCGCATCAAGAAATGGCGCGAGATCTGCCCGGATCTCGCCATCCGCTCCACCTTCATCGTCGGGTTCCCCGGCGAGACGGAGCAGGATGTGGACCTGCTGATGCAATGGCTGAGGGAAGCCAAGATCGACCGCGCCGGCTGCTTCCAGTACGAGCCGGTCCAGGGCGCTCCCGCCAACGACATCCCCGGCGCCGTGCCGGACGAGGCGAAGGAGGAGCGCTGGCACCGCTTCATGCAAACCCAGCAGGAAGTCAGTGCCGGGCTTCTGAAAGGCCGTGTCGGCAAGACCTTGCCCGTCATCATCGACGAACATGGCGCGACGGTCTCCACGGGCCGCACCAAGTACGACGCGCCTGAGATCGACGGCGTGGTCTATGTGGCTTCGAAGACGCCGCTCAAGCCGGGCGAGATCGTGAATGTGAAGATCGAAAGCTCGGACGAATACGACCTTCACGGGACGATTGTTTAAGGCACGGTGCCTTGTCATTCACCTCGGACGTCATCACCGGCCTCGTGCCGGTGATCCCGATCGATTGAAATGGCGCACTTTTCGGATCGGGATGGCCGGGACAAGCCCGGCCATGACGGCGGTGATCTAGACCTAGATCTGCTCGCTGCGGATGAGCCTCACTCCAGCCGCGCTCAAATCGGCCTTCGCCTTGGCGAGTGAGCCGTCTGCATCGATGGCCCGCGAGGCGTCTTCAATGAGGTAGGTCTCGAACCCTGCCTCGGCCGCATCGAGGGCTGTCCAGGCGACGCAGAAATCGAGCGCAAGGCCGGCGCAGAACACCCGTCGAAAACCACGCTCCTTCAGATACCCCGCCAGCCCGGTCGAGGTCTCGCGGTCGGCCTCTTTGAAACCCGAATAGCTGTCGATCCGCGCATTGTAACCTTTGCGGATGACCATCTGCGCATGCGGAATCTCAAGGTCGCGGGAAATCTCCGCGCCCGTTGTGCCCTGAATGCAGTGATCCGGCCAAAGCACCTGCGTGCCGTAGTGCAGCTCGGTCGTGTCGAAGGGCTGCTTGGCATGGCTGGAGGCGAAGGAGGCATGGCCCTCCGGGTGCCAGTCCTGCGTGAGGACCACATGGCGGAAGGCCTTCGCCACCCGGTTGATGGGCGCGATCACCGCATCGCCATCAGGCACGGCCAGAGCGCCGCCGGGCAGGAAATCGTACTGCACATCGACGACGATCAGGATGTCGTCTTCTCCCGGCCTGATCTTATTCTGCTGCGCCATCGTGCACCTTCCTGAACCTGTCGGTGGAGATAGTCCCCGAAACGAAAAAGGCAGCCGATCGCTCGGCTGCCTTCGTATTCAATCGGAGAAACCGCCTTATTGCGGGATCTTGTCCTCGATGCCCTGCACGTAAAAATTCATGCCGAGCACCTGCTCGTCCGAGAGAGCGCCGCTGCCCTTGCACTCGATCTCCTTGCCGTCCTGGCCGATGATGGGGCACTTGAAGGGGTTGAGCTGGCCTGACTTGATGGCGGCTTCGGTCTCTTCGGCCAGCTTCTTCACGTCGTCGGGCATGTTCTTGTAGGGCGACATGACGACCATGTGGGCATTGATGCCGCCCCAGGTGTCTTCCGACTTCCAGGTGCCATCGAGAACGGCCTTGGCGCGGGCGACGTAATAGTCGGACCAGTTGTCGACGATGGCGGTCAGCTGGGCCTTGGGAGCGAAGCGCTCCATGTCGGAGGCCTGACCGAAGCCGAACTTGCCGCGCGCCTCGGCTGCCTGAATCGGAGCCGGGCTGTCCGTGTGCTGGGCCAGCATGTCTACGCCCTGGTCGAGCAGAGCCTTGGCGGCATCGCCTTCCTTCGCGGGGTCATACCAGGTGTTGGCGAACACGATCTTGATCTTGACGTCCGGGTTCACGGACTTGGCGCCAAGGTAGAAAGCATTGATACCGGCGACCACTTCCGGGATCGGGAAAGCGCCTACATAGCCGATGGTGTTCGACTTGGTCATCTTGCCGGCGATCTTGCCGATGATGTAGCGGCCCTCATGGAACTTCGCCGCATAGGTCGAGAGGTTCGGGTTCCGCTTGAAGCCGGTGGCGTGCTCGAACTTGATGTTCGGATACTTCTTCGCGACCTTGAGAGTCGGCTCCATGAAGCCAAACGAGGTCGTGAAGATCAGGTCGTGGCCGGTACGGGCCAGCTGCTCGATGGCACGCTCGGAATCGGCCTCCGGCACGCTTTCCACGAAGGTGGTGGTCACCTTGCCTGGAAAGGCCTTCTCGATGGCCTGGCGGCCCTGGTCGTGCTGGTAGCTCCAGCCGTGGTCGCCCACCGGACCCACATAAATGAAGCCGACCTTGATCTTGTCCTTCGCCTGCGCGAATGCGCCGGTGGCAGACAGAGCCAGAACCGCAGCCCCCGCAACGGCTCCAAAGACTTTCCCTGAAAACATGCTCGTTCCCTCGAGTTTAGAATTCAACCATTCCGTCGCAGGTCTTAAGGCTTCTGGCAAGAATTCCTCTGCCTGCAATTTGATCAGATTAACACCACTTTGCCTAACGGTCAGGCACGAACGGCGTACCCAGAGAACCAGGCGCTCCAATAGCTCGGCCATGCCGTAGCGACAGGAGCAGCAGGGCGATGATCGTGGCGAGATAAGGCACCGCCGAGAGCAGTTGCGAGGGCACGCCGAACTGCGCCGCCTGGGCATGGAGCTGGAGCACGGTCGCGGCCCCGAAGATATAGGCTCCAACCAGCAGCCAGCCGGGCCGCCAGGCCGCGAAAACCACGAGCGCAAGCGCAATCCAGCCTCGGCCCGCCGTCATGCCGGGCGACCAGAAACGGGTATAGACAAGTGCGAGATAAGCCCCGGCTAAGCCAGCGCAGGCGCCGCCGAACACAATGGCCCAGAAGCGCACCCGCCAGACAGGCAGCCCCAGCGCATTGGCCGAGGTATGGTTCTCGCCAATGGAACGCAGGGTCAGGCCGGATCGTGTCCGGGTGAGATAGATCGCGACCAGGATCGTCAGGGCGAAGGATGCGTAAACGAAAAGATCCTGCTCAAAAAACAGGCGGCCAACGACAGGGATATCGCTCAGGAAGGGAACGTCCACGGGCGATACGGGATCGCGGCGTGCGCCGACGAAGGGAGCGCCGATCAGACCGGATAGGCCGAGCCCGAATATAGTCAGCGCCAAGCCCGAACCGACCTGGTTCGCGGCAAAACCCAGAACGACCAGGGCGAACAGAGCCGCCATGAGGGCTCCGGCGAGCATCCCGACACTAACGCCGAGCAGCGTCGAGTTGAAAGTGACGGCAGCGGCGAAGCTACACGCGGCCCCCATCGCCATCATACCCTCGACGCCGAGGTTCAGAACGCCGGAGCGCTCGGACACGAGTTCCCCGAGAGCGGCAATCAGGAGCGGCGTGGATGCGGTGACGATGGTGAGGAGAATGGCCTCAAAGATGGTCACTTGGCCCCTCCCCGTGTGACGAAACGAATGCGGTAGCTCACCAGGGCGTCTGCCGCGAGCACACAGAGGAGCAGGATGCCCTGGAAGGCCTGCGTCAGGTCGAGCGGCAACTTCAGCATGATCTGCGCGCTCTCGCCGCCGATGAATGTCAGCGCCACGACGAGCGCTGCGATAAGAATACCGATGGGGTTAAGCCTGCCCAGGAATGCGACCGTGATGGCCGTGAACCCGTATCCCGGCGAGATCGAGGGCTGGAGCTGCCCAATCTGGCCCGATACCTCGGCGATGCCGGCAAGACCCGCCAGTCCGCCCGAAATCGCGAAGACCGCCATGGTCGTCGCCTTGGAGCTGAAGCCCGCGAACCGCGCGGCACGGGGCGCATCCCCGGTCAGCTTGAGACGATAACCGAACAGGGTCCGCCCCAGGACTACCGCGGTGACAAGCACTGCGACGAGGGCAAAAACCGTACCGAGATGTACCCGGCTCGCCTCGATCACGGGCGGTAAGGTCGCGGACGGATCAAAGGTGACCGATTGCGGAAAGTTAAATCCCTTCGGATCACGCCAGGGGCCGCGCACGAGGTAGTCGAGGATGAGCTGGGCCACATAAACCAGCATCAGGCTGGTGAGGATTTCATTGACCCCGAACCGGGTCTTCAGGAAAGCCGGGATCAGGCCATAGAGAGCGCCGCCGATGATGCCCAGCAGCAGCATGAGCGGCAGTACCCAGAAGCCCGCATCGGTGCCATGGGTCTTCAGGGCAAGCCAGCTGCCGAGAACGGCGCCGATGACATATTGCCCCTCCGCGCCGATGTTCCAGAGATTGGCACGAAAGCAGTACGACAGGCCGATGGCGATGAGCGCGAGCGGCGTCGCCTTCACGAGCAGTTCCTGCAGCGACCAGGGGTCGCTGAGCGGCTGCAGCACATAGACATCGAAGGCCGCGATAGGCGAGCGGCCCATGAGCCAGATGACGAAACCTGCGATCAGGAAAGCCGTAATGAACGCGGCGACCGGGGCGAGCGCCCGCATCACCGGAGACACGGTGGTCCGGGGCGTCAGCTCAAACCGCATGAGCATCCCCGTGAGTTCGAGCAACGCCTAGCATTTCAAGGCCGACCGCCTCCTTGGTCCATTCACCGATGGGCTTCAACGGGCTTAAAGCGCCCTGGTGGATCACCGCCATCTGGTCCGCGACTTCAAACAATTCATCCAAGTCCTGACTCACGACCACGACGGCGCTGCCATCGCGGGCGAGATCCACAAGCGACTGCCGGATCAGCCGGGCCGCGCCCGCATCCACGCCCCAGGTGGGCTGATCGACGATCAGCAGCTTGGGCTTGCGGATGATCTCGCGGCCGATCACGAATTTCTGCAGGTTGCCGCCGGAGAGTTTTCGCGCCTGCGGATCGCCCTCGGGGGTACGAACGTCAAAGGCCCTAATGATGCTGCTGGCGAGGCGCTTCGCGGCATTGAGCAGAATGAAACCGGTGCTGCTGACTTCCGTCGCCGCGTGCGAGATCAGGGTGTTCTCACTGAGCTTATGCGTGGGTGCTGCTGCGTGCCCTAACCGCTCTTCGGGAACGAAGGCCGCGGCGAGCTTGCGCCGCCCATCGATACCGGTCGCGCCACAGGGCCGGCCTGCAATCGTGATTGCATCGTTTCGTTCGGCGAGGCGCTCGCCGGACAGGGCGGCGAACAGTTCGCTCTGGCCGTTGCCCGCCACACCTGCGATGCCGACGACCTCGCCTGCCCGCGCCACGAGGTTGATGTCCTTCAGGGCTTGCCCGTGCAATCCCGCTGGAGGCATGGAGAGGCGATCCACCGCCAGGACCGAGCCTTGCGGCTTATGCGGCGCATCCGTTCGAACTTCGCCGACCTCGTTGCCGACCATGAGGGCCGCGATCTCGCGCGCGCTGCTGGCACGAGGATCGATGCTCGCCACAACACGCCCCGCCCGCAGGATCGTCGCGCTGCGGCAGAGACGGCGCACTTCCTCGAGCTTATGGGAAATGTAGAGGATGGAGCAGCCATCGGCGGAGAGCTTGTCGAGCGTCACGAACAGATGCTTCGCCTCCTGCGGCGTCAGCACGGAGGTGGGCTCGTCCAGGATGAGCAGGCGCGGGTTCTGCAGGAGGCAACGCACGATCTCGATGCGCTGGCGTTCGCCGGCCGAGAGGGTCCACACCGCGCGGTCGGCATCGAGCGCAAGGCCGTAGGTGCGGCTGATCTCGCTCAAGCGGCTGCGGACCGTAGCGAGGCTCCATTCGTTGGAGAGCGCGACTGCGATGTTCTCAGCGACGGTCATCTCGTCGAAGAGCGAGAAATGCTGGAACACCATGCCGAGGCCCAACGCCCTCGCCTCTACCGGAGAAGCGATGGTGACGGGCTTGCCCTCCCAGCGGATCTCGCCCGCGGTCGGCTCAATGACGCCGTAGAGGATTTTGACCAGCGTGGATTTGCCCGCGCCGTTCTCACCGAGAAGCGCATGGATCTCGCCCGGCTCGATGGCCAGGTCGATGCCATCATTGGCCAGGAGTTCGCCGTAACGCTTGCTGATGCCTTTAAGCTCGACGAGGGGCGTTCGGGGTGGTGATGCGTCTGCCTTCACGCAAGCGTCTCTGACTTAAATGTTGAAGCGGGTTTCGAAGGAACCATTGATCCAGATCATAGGGATGCGGCACATGGATCGGCAATGGCGAATCCATGGTTTATGGTGAGTCGGCAAGCCGTCCACAGGCAGATGGCGGGAGAAGAGCGTGAACGAGACATCCTATAACATTGCTGTCGTGGGCGCGGGAGCGGCTGGTTTGAGCGCCGCAATCGCCTTCGCACAGGATGGATTCAAGACCGTTCTCATCGGTGCCCTGGATACCCGGCGCGATGGCCGCACCGTGGCACTGCTCAACGGCTCGGTCCGGTTTCTGGAGGCGCTGGGCGTCTGGCCTTCTCTCCGACCGGAAGCCGCCCCGCTCGAGACCATGCGTATCATCGACGATACGGGCAGCCTGTTCCGCCCGCCGACGGCCTCGTTCGTCGCAGGCGAAATCGGACTCGATGCCTTCGGCTGGAACATCGAGAACGCAACCCTCGTGGAAAAGATGGCTGAGGCAGCGAAGGCCCATGAAGACCTGACCTTGGTGCCGCATTTCGCGACGGCCTTTCATGCTGGTCCAGAACACGCCTCGATCACACTGGCCGATGGATCGGAGATCCAGGCCAGCCTCGTTGTCGCAGCCGACGGACGTAATTCACGCTTACGCCAGATAGCCGGGATCGAGACACAGACCTGGTCATACCCCCAATCGGCAGTCACGACGATTTTGGCGCATGACCGCGAGCATCGCGAGACCTCGACCGAATTTCACACGCGCCATGGGCCTTTCACGCTCGTCCCTCTGCCCGGTAAACGCTCCAGCCTCGTCTGGGTGACGAGCCAGAAGCAGGCCGAGCAGCTTTCGAAACTGGACGACAAGGCTCTGGCCGCCGAGATCGAGCGGCAGGCCCATTACATTCTCGGTACCATGCGGATCGATGGTCCGCGCGGGCTCGTGCCCATGAGCGGCCTCTCGGTCTCCCGATACGGCGTTCCGCGCCTCGCTTTGGTCGGCGAAGCAGCGCATGTGTTCCCGCCGATTGGCGCGCAGGGTCTCAACCTCGGTTTCAGGGACGTTGCTTCATTGAGGGATGCCGTTCTCGACGCCTTCGAGGAGGGCGAGGAACCCGGCTCCGCAGAGACAATACGGATCTATCAACGCAGCCGCGATCTCGATGTGCGCCTGCGGACAGCTGCTGTCGATGGCCTAAACCGCACTCTCCTCGCCGGCATGATCCCGGCTGACTTTTTGCGCGGCGCAGGCCTGCTGGTGCTGAGCCATATCGGGCCGCTGCGGAGGATCGTCATGCGTGAAGGCGTTCTTCCTCGCGTGGGAGCACCTCGCCTGATGCAGTATGCCTCCGCCGCTTAAGGAAAAAGATCGTAAGGCAGAATGCCGGTTCTCGTGGTGAGGTAGAGCACGGCTGTCAGCGTCACCATAGAAACCAGCGTTCCGATGAGGACGCAGGCCGAGGCGCGTTCGACGCCCACATTGTACTGGGTCGAGATGACGAAGATGTTCAGAGCCGGCGGCAGCGCCGCCATGACAATGGCCGCATAAGTCCAATCCTGCCCGAAATCGCCGATAGCTGAAAGAACGACCCAGACAAGAAGCGGATGAAGCACCAGCTTGATCAGCACGAGGACGGGCACCTCGCCTGGAATTCGCTTCAGCGGCCGCATAGCCACCGTGACGCCGAGCAGGAAGAGTGCGCAGGGCGCGGCCGCTCCCCAGAGCCAAGTCACCATCTGGTCGATAGGACCGGGCAATTTGAGGTGGAGGTAGCTCGCCATGATGCCGGCGGCGGTGGCGATGTTGAACGGATGGGTGACGACCCGCCAAACGATCTTACGGATCGTGGCTCCAAGGGTGAGCTTGTCGATACCGGCCAGCGACATCAGCAGCGGCACGATGGAAAACAGGAAAAGCGTATCGAAGACGAAGATCAGCACGACCGGCGCACTCGCCGATGAGCCGATGGCAGCCAGGATCAACGGCGGCCCCATATAGCCGATATTGGAATAGGAACCGGCGACGCCCTGCATCACCGATTGCGGCAACTCCCGCGTGTAACGCCAGCCCGCGGCGAAGGACAGGGCGAAGGCGCAAGCTGTCGAGAATGTCGTAGCCGCGATGAAGGGCCAGTTCGCCAGTTCATCCAGCGGCTTGTCGGCGATGAGCCGGAAGAACAGGCAGGGCAGCGCCACATAGATCAGGAAGAACTGCATCCAGGCGAGCCCGCCTTCGGGCTGCTTGACCACCTTGCCGCAGAAAAATCCGAGCGCAATCAAGCCGAAAAACGGCGCAAGCAGATTGAAAAGCCCGATCAACTCGGACATCGCGGACTCCTCAGACAACGCAAGGAAAGGACAGTCGGATGGTCACGTCTTCTGGCAAGGTTCCAACCTTGCAGCAATCCCATCTTTCGACAGGCCGTCAGTCCTGAAACGCAAAGCTCGCAAGGGGCGACTTGGGGTTGACCTGCTTCTTGCTATGACTGCTGGGAAGCCTTTGTCCCGCTCTCCTGATTGTGAGAGGGGCGGATTTGGAGATTCCCGCTTGCGTGTCTATATGCAAGATCAAGGAGTTAAGACCCATGCCCATGAAAGCGAGTTCAGCCAAATTCGCGATCGGCCAGGTGGTCAGGCATCGCCTGTTCGATTTCAGAGGACTTATTTTCGACGTCGACCCCGAATTCGACAACACGGAAGAGTGGCTGATGTCGATTCCGGAAGAGGTGCGGCCCCACAAGGACCAGCCCTTCTACCATCTCTTCGCCGAGAACGCGGAAACCGAGTATATCGCCTACGTATCAGAGCAGAACTTGCTGCCGGACCATTCGGTAGAGCCCCTGCGCAACCCGATGATCGAGGAAATGTTCATCCGGGACAAGAACGGGGCCTACAAGGCCAAGCCCATCCTCGCCAACTAAAGCGGGGGTCAGAAATAAAAACGCCGGGCAATTGAGCCCGGCGTTTTTATTTTGTCTTTTGGTCCAAAGCTTACGGCTTGGGAGCGGCCGGCGCACCCGGGGCCGGAGCAGCGGCGCCACCCTGGCTCTGGAGCATCTTCTGACGCATCTCTTCGCTCTTCTTCTGGAGCTCTTCCTGAAGCTTACGCTGCTGCTCTTCGAGTACCTTCGGGTCGATCGGAGCACCATCGAAGGACTTGGCGAAGCCGGCAGCCGGAACGGCGAAGGTGATCTCGCGGCCAGCCTGGTTCTGAACGCTGACGTTGAGGTTCGCGCCCTTCTTGAGGGAAGCGATGAAGTCGTCCTTCACCTGTGCCTCGGCGAAGCAGCCGTTGGGCAGGCACATCACGTAGCGGCCGGCAACAGCCTGGCCCTGATCCACCGTGAAGCGCAGGCCAGGTGCAAGCAGCAGGCCGAGCGGCATCACGAAGCGGACAACCTTCTGGGGCTGCTGGCCCTTGATGTCGTAGACGGCGAGCGCGAGAACCGGCTGGCCCTGGTCGGATACGAAATCACGGGTGGTGTAGCAGATCTCGGTGTTGGTGTTCTGGTCCTTACCGCAGACCTTGGTCCATTCCGGCTGCGAAGGCTCAGCCTTCACCTGGACGACCGTGGGGCCGCTCTGCTGCTGAGCCGGCTGGCCAGCGGCGGGAGCTGCCGGACGGGCAGGCTGCGCGGCGGGAGCTGCCGGGCGCGGCTGCGCCGGGGCGGTCTGAGCAAAAGCGGGTGCGCTCACCAGAAGAGCCAGGGCGGTTGCCAGGCCACGGGTACCCCCCAGGCTCGCGATACGTGCCGCGAATGACATGTCGTTGATCCTCTTCAGTCGAAAGGTCGGCTTTTGAGTGAGCCGTTTGAATTCGGTGTTCTTAAACCTGTAACGGGACGGTGAATCTTTGCCGATTGCGGCGAAGACATGACGTGTGGCGCTCCTTTAACCTTTCATGTGCTAGGTTTCCAGTCACTCGGAACAACTTTCTGTACAATATTGCCCGGGAGCCTTGTCTCGCCCGGCGAAAGCACCATGGCACGAAAGATCATAAGGCTTTTACCGTTGCTTGTGGCCTGCATCTGGGCCGTTCTCACGCTCTTCGGCGCCGCAAGGGCCGAGGAAGCAGTGCGTCATGGTATCGCCATGCATGGCGAGCCCGCCCTCCCGCCAGGTTTCGAGCACTTGCCCTATGCGGATCCGGAAGCCAAGAAAGGCGGACGAATCACGCTTGCCCTCGAAGGCAATTTCGACAGCCTCAATCCCATGATTGTGATCGGCGTAGCGCCGGATGTGGTGCCGCGCTACGTCCTTCAGAGCCTCATGATGCGCTCGGCCGACGAGCCGTTTACAGTCTATGGCCTCGTCGCGCGCTCAGTCGAAATGCCAGAGGACAGATCCTCCGTGACCTTCAACCTGGACCCGAGAGCTCGCTTCTCGGACGGCCATCCACTGACGACAGAGGATGTCCGGTTTACCTTCGAGGTCCTGAAGAAGAATGGGAAGCCCTTCCACCGCTCCAGCTTCGGGCAGGTGAAGGCTGTGGAGATCGTCGATCCGCACCGCATCCGGTTCGATCTCTCGGGCGCCAATGACCGTGAGCTGCCGTTGATCATCGCCACGATGCCGATCTTCGCGGCCCACACCACCAATGCCGATACTTTCGACCGCACCACCCTCACCCCACCCATCGGCTCCGGTCCCTACGAGATCACCGAGGTCCGCCCCGGTGAGCGGGTCACGCTGAAGCGGCGCAAGGATTTCTGGGCGAAGGACCTGCCGCTGCTGCGCGGGCTCTATAACTTCGACGAGATCCGCTACGACTTCTACCGGGACGCCAACACCCTCTTCGAAGCCTTCCGGGCTGGTCTTTATGATTACCGGCTCGAAGGCGAGCCGGGCCGCTGGGCTACGGGCTATGACTTTCCCGGCATCCATAATGGGCGGATCGTGCGGGAACAGGTGCGAATCCAGGTTCCTAAGGGTATGAACGGGCTGGTTTTCAACACCCGTCGCCCAATTTTCAAGGATCCGAAAGTCCGCGAAGCTCTGGGCTATCTCTTTGACTTCGATTGGCTGAACCGCAATCTCTATTACGGCCTTCTGACGAGGGCAGACAGCTACTTCGCCGATTCGGAGTTGTCATCCATCGGGCGGCCCGCCGACGAGCGCGAGCGCGGGCTACTCGCTCCATTCCCTAATGCCGTTCGATCCGACATCATGGAAGGACAATGGGCTCCGCCCTCCTCAGACGGTTCGGGCCGTGACCGCACGGCGGCTCGCCATGCTCTCGCGCTGCTGGAACAAGCTGGCTGGATTTTAAAGAATAATGTGCTGCGCCGGAAGGACACCGGAGAGTCTTTTGTCTTCGAAATGCTGGTCAATTCAAGCGCGCAGGAGCGTCTAGCACTTAACTTCACCCAAGGTCTCCAGCGAGTTGGAATCCGGGCTAACGTGCGCAACGTCGACAATGTACAATACTGGCGCCGCTTGGCCCGATTCGAATTCGATATGGTGCAATGGGTATGGCCGGCCTCGGCCTCTCCCGGTAACGAGCAGCGCAACCGATGGAGCTCATCCGCAGCCGAAAGGGGCGGTTCTCTCAACCACTCCGGATCAGCCTCTCCTGCGATAGACCGCCTAATCGATGCACTACTGGAGGCAAAAAGCCGAGAGGATTTTATTTCGAGTGTGCGAGCCCTCGACCGAGCGCTTCTTTCCGGATTTTATGTCGTGCCCTTATTTTACGTGGGAGAGCAATGGCTTGCTTACGATAGCCGACTAAGGCACCCGAAACATATTCCTTTGACTGGCTTTAACCCTTTATCTGGGGTCAATATCGACAGCTGGTGGCGTGTCCCAGATTGATGGATTTCGAAACAAAACAACACCAACTGTTGAGCTTCCATTCATGCAGCCGATGCAACTAATCTGGGCCCCGGACGTTTATCGGGGTGTTTCCCGTCTCAGCTGTCGCGTCTAAACAGGGTGTTGCCATGAATGGAATGCAGAAGGTTCTCGTCGTGGATAGCGGCGAGCGCGCTCCTGACAGCGCTCTATCGGCAGAACTCGCCGGTATGGGTTACGCCAGCGTCACGGCTCCTTTTGAAGCCGCCGATGACGTGCTTGCGTTGATTCCTAGCCCAGCCGCCGTTGTCGTGCAGATGCCTTATCAGGCTGATTGGTCCGAGCGGAAACGTTTCCTCGAACTCGCTTCTCGCTTGCGCAAAACGTTGTCCGCAAACAGCACGCCCGTAATTATCACAGGTGGCGTTAGCGGTGCCGCGACCATGCTCCAGAACGAGTTGAGGACGCGCGCGGTTGCAGCTGCCGAAATGTAAGCACTGAGTTTTAGAGAAGCTCGAAGGCCCTCGCCTCCGTGGCGGAAGCATCCTCGCCAGAGGTGAACACGGCGCTCGTTCTGCCTGCCTGCACAGCGTCAAGCGATCGATAGACCGCAACCGTACTTCCAGGCCCGCCGCCTGTATGTCCGGCAACAGTTTTTCCCGTCGTCGTCTCGCCCTTCATCATGCCCAGCCCGTAACCCGGCACTTGCCAGGGCCGCCCTTCGATAGGTCCGCCGAGGACATGCGCAGATAGCATCTCTTGCAAAATCCTACGAGGCAGCAACACACCCTTCATGAGCCGATGAAGCAGGAGAGCGGCATCACCAATGCTGCCAACGAGCAGACCATGATACACCCAGCCGGGGTGATAGCCCTGTGCCGATCCCATCATGACATCGTCGAGATCATCCGGCTCTACCGCGACCCTTGCACTATGTATGTCGAGCGGGTCGAACACCAGTTCGCGAAGAGCGACGTCGAGCTTTCGTCCTGTCAGATCCTCGATGATCTGCCGAACGAAGAGATAGCCGATATTTGAATATTCCCAGCCCTCTCCCGTGACATAGCGCAGACGCCCCGCGTCGGTTTCGTCAAGAAGCTTCGAGACGGACCAAGGCTCGTCGTCGCGTGCCACGGCCTCATGATAGGAACGGAACGAGCCGTAATCCGCGAGGCCGGAACGATGCTGGATGAGATGGCGCAGTGTATAGGGCTTTCCGTTCAGTGGCTCATCGAGGCCAATGGAGCCTTTCTCCACGAGCACCAAGGCAGCAGTAGCCAAAACGGTCTTGGTGAAGCTCCACCACGGCACGCGGCGATCCGCGTGATGCGCCTCCACGACCTCGCCATTCTCAACGACAGCCCAGGCTTGGATACTCACCTCAAGCTGCCTTCTTCTCCGCAATGCGGACAAGGCTGCGCAGGATCGTGGTCGAGGCCTTGATACGTTCATCCGGCGTTTCGACATCGCGCACGAACACGACCTTCATATCCGGGCGGACCTTCGCGAAGGAGGCCTGCTCGGTCACGTAGGAAATGAGACCGGCTGGATTGGCGAAGGAATTGTCCCGGAACGAGACGATGATGCCCTTCGGACCGCCATCGACCTTTTCCACATTGGCACGGCGGCACAGAACCTTGATCGCCATGATCTTGAGAAGCTGGTCAACTTCCGACGGCACCGGCCCGAAACGGTCGATGAGTTCGGCGCGGAATGCATCGATCTCGCCATCCGTCTCGAAGGTCGAGAGGCGGCGATAGAGTCCGAGCCGCAGTTGAAGATCGGAAATGTAGCTCTCGGGAATCATCACCGGCGCTCCTACAGCAATCGACGGCGACCATTGATCCTCCGTCGGCTCCTCGATGCCGGCTTTCAGCTGCGCCACGGCTTCCTCCAGCATCTGCTGATACAGCTCGTAGCCGACTTCCTTGATATGGCCCGATTGCTCGTCGCCGAGCAGGTTGCCCGCGCCGCGAATATCGAGATCGTGCGTGGCGAGTTGGAAGCCTGCTCCCAGCGTGTCCAGGCCTTGGAGCACTTTGAGGCGGCGCTCCGCCTGCACCGTCAGCGGTTTGTTGGCGGGCACGGCGAATAGCGCATAGGCACGCGTCTTCGAGCGGCCCACGCGGCCGCGCAACTGATAGAGCTGCGCCAGGCCGAACATATCCGCACGGTGCACGATGAGCGTGTTGGCGGTCGGAATATCGAGGCCCGATTCCACAATCGTGGTGGAGAGCAGAATGTCGTATTTGCCTTCGTAGAAGGCCGTCATGACGTCCTCGAGCTGTCCCGCCGCCATCTGGCCGTGTGCCACTGCCACCTTCGCCTCCGGCACTTCCCGTTCCAGGAAGGCCTTCACCTCGCCGAGATGATCGAGGCGCGGCACGACGTAGAACGCCTGCCCGCCTCTATAGCGCTCGCGTAGAAGCGCCTCGCGGATCAGCAGCGGATCGAAGGGCGTGATGAAAGTTCGCACCGCGAGGCGATCCACCGGCGGGGTCGTGATCAGCGACAATTCACGAACGCCTGTCAGCGCAAGCTGCAAGGTGCGCGGGATCGGCGTCGCCGAGAGCGTCAGCACGTGCACCTCGGCGCGAAGCTCTTTCAAGCGCTCCTTGTGGGTCACGCCGAAATGCTGCTCCTCGTCCACGATGATAAGACCGACATCCTTGAACGCAATCGACTTGCCGAGCAGCGCGTGGGTGCCGATGACGATATCGATGGACCCGTCTTTCAAGCCTTCCTTGGTCTTCTTCATCTCTGCTGCGGGCACAAAGCGGGAAGCCTGCCCGATATTGAGGGGCAGGCCACGGAAGCGCTCGCAGAAGGTCTTGTAATGCTGGCGCGACAGCAGCGTGGTCGGCACGACCACGGCCACCTGCTTGCCGCTCATCGCCGTGACGAAGGCTGCACGCAACGCCACTTCAGTCTTGCCGAACCCGACGTCGCCGCAGACGAGGCGATCCATCGGGCGACCCGATGCCAGATCGTCCAGCACCGCCTCGATGGCGTTGAGCTGATCCTCGGTCTCGTCATAAGGGAAGCGCGCGGCGAACTCGTCGTAGAGCCCGTCCGGCGGGATGAGACGCGGCGCATCCTTGAGGATGCGGGCAGCGGCGATCTTCATGAGCGCGCCCGCCATCTCGCGGATGCGCTGCTTCATGCGGGCCTTACGCGCCTGCCACGCACCGCCACCGAGCTTGTCGAGCTGGACTTCCGTCTCTTCCGAGCCGTAGCGGGTCAGAAGCTCTATATTCTCCACCGGCAGGAACAGGCGGTCGCCACCGGCATAATGCAGCTCAAGGCAATCATGCGGCGCGCCCGCAGCCTCGATGGTTTTCAATCCTTCAAAGCGCCCGATGCCGTGATCCACGTGCACCACGAGATCACCGGGCGTGAGCGCAGCAACCTCCGTGAGGAAATCCTGCGGACGCTTGGACTTACGCTTCTGCCGCACGAGACGGTCGCCGAGAATGTCCTGCTCGCTGATGACGGCAAGGTCCGCCGTCTCGAATCCATGCTCCAGCGGCCAGATGCCGACCGGCACTTCATTACGCGGATAGGCCATCGCCTCAGAGAAGCGCCCGATCGGCTTGGTCTGGCGAAGGTCGTGGTCCTGCAGCACATGGCACAGACGCTCTCGCGAGCCTTCAGTCCATGCGCCAAGAATGACGCGACGCCCATTGGATTGCTGCTCGCGGATATGGCGGATCACAGCCTCGAATACATTTGCGCTCTCGTCGGCCCGCTCCGCGATGAAGTTGCGGCCTTGGCGCGCGCCGCAATCGACCGAGATGCGCGGTGCTCCCGATTCAGGTGCTGCAAACGGCGTCAGGCGTGCAAGAGGCAGTTTGGCGGTGCGCTCGGCCCATTCATCCGGCTTGAAGTAGAGCATGTCCGGCGGCAGCGGCCGGTATGGCGCGACGCCCGGCTGGTTCTGGCCCATGCCTTCGCGGCGGGCGTCATAGTAATCCTTTACCTGGGATAGGCGCTCGCCGGCAGCATCATCGGCCAGGGCATCGAACACGACAGGGATGTCGGGGAGATAATCCAGCAGCGTGTCGAGGCGGTCGTGGAACAGCGGCATCCAGTGCTCAAGGCCAGGGTATCGCCGCCCCTCGCTGATCGCCTCATAAAGCCGGTCGTCACGCGTCGGTGCACCGAAGGCGGCCACATAGGCCTGACGGAAACGCTTGATGCTCTCGGTGGTGAGTTGCACCTCGCTCATGGGCACAAGGTCAAGGGAGCGGAGCGTGCCGACGGTGCGCTGAGTCTCGGGATCGAAGGAGCGGATCGATTCAAGCGCGTCGCCGAAGAAGTCGAGCCGCACGGGATTGGGGAGCCCCGCCGGATAAAGATCGATGATGCCTCCGCGAACCGCGTATTCGCCGGTGTCCCGCACTGTGCCAGTGCGCAGGAAGCCGTTCGCCTCCAGCCAGTTGATGAGCAGGTTCGTATCGACCACGTTGCCGGGGGCGGCGGAAAACGTCTCCGCCGCGATGCGGGCCCTCGGCGGGACGCGCTGGACCAGTGCGTTCACGGTGGTCGAGAGAATGCGCGGCTTCTCTTCAGAAGTTTTGGAGCGAGCGAGCCGCGCCAGCGTCGTCATGCGCTGCGCCGTGATCGCGGCATTGGGCGACACGCGGTCGTAAGGCTGGCAATCCCAGGCCGGGAAGGTGAGAATTTCGATTTCCGGCGCGATGAAGGCGAGGCTGCTGGCGAAGTTCTGCTGCCGCTGTCCATCGCGGGACACGTGCACCAGCACGGCAGGGCCTTCCACGTGGCCCGACAAGCCCCGCGCGAGATCGGCTACGGCGAGCGCATCGAAGCCGTCCGGCACGCTGGACAGCGTCAGGCCTTGGCCTTTTTTCAGGGCATCGAGAGCGCGGGCGAGTGCGGATTTCATGGCGGCTTGTCAGGTCAATGGAAGGAGAATGCGGGCATGAAGGCCCGATTCAGTCGGCTGAAGCGCTCAAAAACGGCTCAGCTATGAATGGGCGATGAATGCGTGTGGAAGGCTTTCAGGCGGCGGAACAGGGGCGTGTCATAGTTGGAGGGTGTTTCCAACTCGCCCGTGACCCAGCCCAGGAGGTCCCTGTCCGTCACCTCGATCAGGCGCTCGAACTCGGTCAAGTCCTCTACCGAGAGGTCGCTGATCTCGGCATCCGCGAACTGGCCCATGATCAGGTCCATCTCCCGCATGCCCCGGTGCCAGGACCGGTAGAGGATCTGCTTGCGGCGGACATCGAGGTCGGCGCTGCTGCGTGTCGTTCCGCTCATGAAATGCTCCGATCGGGTGAAAGATACCGTCGCCTCCGGGCGCCTTGGCCGCTATATAAACATCTCCCTCCGACTTACTACCCGTTTGATGTCCTTGCGTCCTTCGATTCTCGATCCCCTCTTCGCCCCAGCCGCCACCCTCCCCGGCGTCGGTCCGAAGATCGCTCCGCTCCTGGACCGCCTCCTCGGCGAGCCGGGCAAGCCCGCGCGCGTCATGGACCTGCTCTTCCATCTGCCGAACAGCGGCATTTCCCGCGAAATGAAGGGCGCCATCGCCGATGCGCCCGTGGGCGAGCCGGTCACGCTCTCCGTCACCGTTGCAGCCCACCGCGCACCCCTGCCAGGCCGCCGGGGGCCATACCGGATCCTGGTCGAGGACGAGACCGGGGACGTGACGCTGGTCTTCTTTAACGGCAATAAGGGCCGCCTGGAAAAGCTCCTGCCGGTCGGCGAGCAGCGTTATGTGTCGGGCAAGATCGAACTCTGGGAAGGCCGCCGCCAGATGGTCCACCCGGATCGGATCCTGGACGACAAGGGCCTGGAAAGCCTTCCCGCCGTCGAGGCGGTTTACGGCCTGACTGAGGGCCTCTCCTCGCGGATGGTCGGCAAGTATATGGGAGCTGCCATCGAGAAGGTGCCGCTTCTGCCCGAATGGCAGGATGCCGCCTGGCTCGACCGCAACAGCCTGCCCGATTTCCGCACCGCCCTTTTCGCGCTCCACCGCCCCGACAATGCGGCACAGCTTTCCGAGGAGGCACTCGCCAAATCCACGCCCCGCCGACGCTTGGCCTATGACGAGCTGCTGGCCTCCCAGCTGGCGCTAGCCCTCGTCAGAAGCCGGATGCGGCGGCTGCCGGGACGTGTGAATGCAGGCGACGGGCACCTCGTCGAGAAGCTGCGGAACGCCCTGCCCTTCGGGCTCACGAACGCGCAGGCGAAAGCGATGGAGGATATCCGCCACGATCTCGTCTCCGACAAGAAGATGCTGCGCCTGCTCCAGGGCGATGTGGGCTCGGGCAAGACCGTGGTCGGCCTGCTCACCATGGCGAGCGCCATCGAGGCTGGCCGACAGGCCGCCATGATGGCCCCGACTGAAATCCTCGCCCGTCAGCATTACGAACGTTTGGCGCCCATGGCCGAAGAAGCGGGCCTTACCATTGCTCTCCTGACCGGACGTGAGAAAGGCGTTGCCCGCCGGAACGTACTGGAGGGGCTGGCGAATGGCGCGATCCAGATTGCCGTCGGCACTCATGCGCTATTTCAGGAAGGCGTGGTGTTCCACGATCTCGGGGTGGCTGTTGTCGATGAGCAGCATCGCTTCGGTGTGCATCAACGCCTCGCGCTCGGCTCCAAAGGCGAGGCCGTGGACATCCTCGTCATGACGGCGACCCCGATCCCGCGAACCCTGGCCCTCACCTATTTCGGTGACATGGACGTCTCCGTGCTGGACGAGAAGCCTGCTGGCCGCAAGCCCATCGGGACCAAGCTCATTTCCATCGACCGCCTGGATGAGGTGATCGGCGGCATCGGGCGGGCCATCGCCAATGGCGATCAGGTCTATTGGGTCTGCCCGCTAGTCGGTGAATCCGAGTCCATCGACCTCGCAGCCGCCGAGGAGCGCTTCGAGATGCTGCAAGGCTTCTTCGGCGACAAGGTCGGCCTCGTCCACGGCAAGATGGCCGGCAAGGATAAGGATGCCGCCATGGAGCGGTTCTCCAGCGGCGAAACCAAGGTTCTCGTTTCCACCACCGTGATCGAGGTAGGCGTCGATGTGCCCAATGCCACGATCATGGTGATCGAGCATGCCGAGCGCTTCGGCTTGGCGCAGCTTCATCAGCTCCGGGGCCGCATCGGCCGAGGCTCAAAATCCTCCACCTGCCTGCTGGTCTACAAGGGCCCTCTCGGTCAAGTGGCCCAGGCGCGCCTCGAAATGATGCGCCAGACCGAGGACGGCTTCCGGATCGCCGAGGAGGATCTGCGCCTGCGTGGCGAGGGTGAGGTTCTGGGAACGCGCCAGTCGGGAACGCCCGGCTTCAAGCTGGCGAGGCTTGAGGTGGATGGCGATTTGCTGGGTGCGGCCCGGGACGACGCCCGGCTGATCGTGGACAAGGATCCCGAACTGCTCAGTGAGCGCGGGCAAGCCCTGAGGGTGATGCTCTATATGTTCGAGCGGGACTCGGCGATCAAGCTCTTGCGGGCTGGCTAGCCATCGGATCCAAGCACTTCACGTCATGGCCGGGCTTGTCCCGGCCATCCCGATCCGAAAAGCGCTGTGCTTCAAACAGTCGGGATCACCGGCACAAGGCCGGTGATGACGTGGGAGAGTGTCATTCCCGGCCGGAGCGCAGCTAAAGGGAGGGGAATCCATAGCGCTGCGCCTGCGGGTGGATCCTCTTCTCTCGCTCCGCTCGCCGGGGATGAGATCGTATCCTGAGCCTCGTCATGCACTCAACGGCCACCTGCCATGAGATCAAATTCACCTGAATGGGCCCATCTGCGACCGCTTTCCCTTTTTTAGAGCAATTTAAATGTGCTAACCCTCTGCCAGCCGCCGGCGCATCGAAGCCGGTGTCGGATGAGGATTATGTCGAAGCTGTCGCCGTTCCCCCGCCCCTCCGCTCAAGAATCCCAGTCGCAGTCGCTAAATCTGAGCCACCGCCCGCGCCGCAACCGCAAGGCTGAGTGGTCGCGGCGGTTGGTGCGGGAGAACGTCCTGACCACGAACGACCTGATCTGGCCGATCTTCGTCGTGGAAGGCACGAGCGGGCGCGAGGCCGTGGCTTCGATGCCGGGCGTCGAGCGCCTGACCATCGGCGAGGCTGTCCGCGAAGCCGAGCGCGCCGCCGCTCTCGACATTCCCGCCATCGCCCTTTTTCCCTATACGGACCCGGCCCTTCGCGATCCGACCGGCTCCGAGTCCCTGAACAGCCGCAATCTGGTCTGCCGCACTGTACGCGAGATCAAGCGCGCTGTTCCCCATATCGGCATCATCTGCGACGTGGCGCTCGATCCCTATACCAGCCACGGCCATGACGGCGTGATGGATGGTGAGCAGATTCTCAACGACGAGACCGTCGCCCTTCTCGTTCGTCAGGCCATGCTCCAGGCTGAAGCTGGTGCTGATGTCATCGCTCCGTCTGACATGATGGACGGACGTGTAGCCGCCATTCGCGCAGGTCTCGACGAGGCAGGCTTCTTTGATGTGCAGATCATGGCCTATGCGGCGAAATACGCGTCCGCCTTCTACGGACCGTTCCGCGACGCCATCGGCACCTCGGCAACGCTCATCGGCGACAAACGGACCTACCAGATGGACCCGGCCAATACGGACGAGGCCATCCGCGAGGTTGCGCTCGATCTCGAAGAGGGCGCGGACATGATCATGGTCAAGCCGGGCATGCCCTATCTCGATATCGTGCATCGCGTGAAGGAGACCTTCGCGGTTCCAACCTTCGCCTATCAGGTCTCCGGCGAGTATGCGATGATCCAGGCCGCTGCCAATAACGGCTGGATCGATGGTGAACGCGCCATGATGGAAAGTCTCCTCGCCTTCAAACGTGCCGGTGCCGACGGCATCCTCACGTATTTCGCGCCTCGCGTCGCGGAGAAGCTGAAGACCCAGGCCTGACCGTTTTATAGAGTCCCCGCGTGACAAGTTCAGGCCTCCTTCGGGTCGGGCGGTTCGCCGCCTGCCTTCTTGGCCTTTGCTTTCTCGCAGCATGCGGGTTTTCCATCGATGCGGAGCAAGCCCGGGTTTGCCGATCCACTCTTCCGGCGCTCAATTCCGGCTCGACGATCACCGTCGAGCGCATGCAGGCCGGCCCTGTCCCGCGCAGCCTTCGCGTTATCTACCTGGCTCAATATCCCGACCGTCCGCCGCTGGAGCGTTTCGCGATCTGCCAGTTCGCGGCAGAAGGCTTGTCGATCAATAAGGCCGAACTCATTGGACTGGAGACGGAGGAAGGCCCGGTCTCGGGCGCCAGCCTCTACCTGCTGAAGCGCTATTATCTTGAAACTCCAGAAGGCGTGTCCGCCGATCCGGGCAGCCGGCCCGATGTGGACGTGATCGGGGTGCCATCCGCTGTCGCCTATTGGCTGCAGCAGCTCCTCGTCAGCATGCCGCGTACGGCAATCTATGCCCTGCTATCGGTGGCCTATGCCCTGGTTTTCGGCATGAGCGGGCGCATCAATCTCGCATTTGGCGAATTGGCGGCCGTTGGCTCGGCGGCGACGATTGCCGGCGCTTCCATCCTTCTCGCATCAGGTATCACTTCGCCAATTCTCGGCCTCGCCGCCGGATTGGCTGCGGCTCTCTTTGCAGCTGCCCTGCACAGCGCCGTAGGCGGCCACCTTACGATTGGGATGATCACCACCAAAAGCTCACAGCCCAGCCTGATCGCGACTGTCGGACTGTCGCTTGCACTCATGGAATACTTACGCCTCGTGCAGAGCCCCGTCACCGTCTGGCTGCCACCGATCTGGTCTGATGCCTGGGCGCTGGCGAGGTCCGGCGATTTTCTCGTGAGTCTGACACCGATCAGCGCGGTCACCGCGGGAATCGGCCTGGCTGCGGGCCTCGCCCTGCTCTGGATCATGAAATTCACCGGCTTCGGCCGGGCGTGGCGGGCTTATGCCGACGATTCCCGTGCCGCCTCCCTACTGGGCGTGAACGGACCTCGGCTTTTCATCCAAACATTCGCGCTGGCGGGAGCCATGGCTGGGCTCTCCGGTCTTCTGATTGTGGCCCAATATGGCGGATTGGGCTTCGCGGGCGGCTTCCAATATGGCCTCAAGGCTCTCATCGGAGCCATCATCGGCGGAATCGGCTCTATCCCAGGCGCTATGTTAGGAGGTTTCATTGTGGGATTGTTCGAAACCCTCTGGTCGGCTTATCTACCCATTGAAGGACGCGATATAGCCCTCTATGCCGCGCTCGTGGTCTTTCTGATCTTCAGGCCCGGCGGCCTGCTGGGCTTTCAGGATCCAACACCAAGGCCCGTTTAAGGGCTATAATGAACGACGACCGGAGGAAGACCTTGGCCAATTACGCCATCACCGTAGAGGACGTGGAGCGTGCCGCCACCGTGATTCAGGGGCAGGTTCTGCGCACGCCGCTGGTCCCCGCGCCCCGCCTGTCCCAGCTCACCGGCGCGACTGTCTGCGTGAAGCACGAGAATATGCAGCCCACAGGCTCCTTCAAGGAGCGCGGCGCGGTGACGAAGCTGGAGAGCCTGACCGATGAGGAGCGCAAGCGCGGCGTGATCGCCATGTCCGCCGGAAATCATGCTCAGGCCGTCGCCTATCACGCCCGCCGCCTCGGCATTCCGGCCACCATCATCATGCCGGAAAGCGCCCCTCTGGTGAAGGCAGAGAACACCCGATCCTATGGCGCGAAGGTGATCCTGTTCGGCGAAACTCTCTACGAATCCGCCGCGAAGGCCAATGAGATCGCCTCCGCAGAAGGGCTCGTCTTCGTTCATCCTTATGACGACCCCAAGGTCATGGCGGGTCAGGGCACTATCGCGCTTGAAATGCTGGCCGATGCGCCAGATCTCGACCAGATCGTCGTTCCCATCGGCGGCGGCGGGCTGATCTCCGGCATCACGATTGCCGCCAAGGCGATCAAGCCCTCCATCGAGATCATCGGCGTGGAGGCTGCCCTCTACCCGTCGTTCCGCAATGCGATCCGGGGCGAGAACCAGCCCATCGGCGGCGCGACTTTGGCCGAGGGTATCGCCGTAAAGACGGTGGGGCAGCTGCCGCTGCCTATCGTGCGCGATCTGGTGTCCGAGATCATTGCCGTGGACGAGCCTCTGATCGAGCGCGCCGTGAACGCCTATGCCACCCTCCAGCGCACCATGGCGGAAGGCGCCGGCGCGGCAGGTCTCGCCGCCATGCTCGCGCAGCCCGAGCGCTTCGAGGGCAAGCGCGTGGGCCTTGTGCTGTGCGGCGGCAATATCGACGCCCGCATCCTGGCCTCGGTCATGGTGCGAGAGCTGGAACGGGACGACCGCATCGCCTCCTTCCGCATCACCTCCAATGACAGGCCTGGCCTGCTCGGCCGCGTAGCGACCCTGCTCGGAGCCTTGGGCGCCAATATTCTGGAGGTTTCCCACGGGCGGCTCTACCTCGATGTGCCCGCCAAGGGCGTTTCCATCGACATCACTATCGAAACTCGCGACAGACAACATACATTGGAGGTGTTCGAGGCCCTGGCGGCGGAAGGACTCGAGCCTAAGCGGGTCGATTCCCGAGGCCTGTCCGAAGCCGCCTATTGAGGATGAAACGATGGTCAACCAGCCCTACCCGCCCACCATGGGATACCGCCCGTATCCCCTGGATACCCGCGCCACGGAAGGTGTCATCGCACGGCGCTTCTGGGCCTATCTCATCGACCTCCTCGTCATCGCCCTGTGGGTGTCGCTAGTTTGCATCGGGATTCTTCTTCTGGGCTTCGTCACTTTCGGCTTGGGCTGGGGTCTATTCGCTTTCCTCCCCCTCACCGCCCTGGTCTTCATCGTCTACAACGCGGTGACCATCGGCGGCGCCTCGCAGGCGACCGTCGGCATGCGGACCATGGGCCTCAAGGTCATCGATCCGCAGACGGGCCGCGGCGCCTCGATGCTCTCGGCTGCGGTCCATGCGCTCTTCTTCTATGTGGCGATCTCGACCTTCCTACTCTGGGCCTGCGATGTGGTCGTCGGCTTCGTGCGGGACGATAGGCGTTTTATCCGCGATCTTTTGACCGGCATGATGATCGTGCGGGCCTAGAGCATCGTGCGCAAAAGTGGCCCCGGCTTTGCGTGAAAACGATGCTCTGACTCAGAGAAAAGGCATCGGATTGATCCAAAAAGTGCAGATCCACTTTTTGGTCCGATGCTGTAAAGCACAAAGACGCGATGTCCTGTCACTTGCTCTGGACGCGGCGGGCACCAATGTTATCCTTGAGCGTTGATTCAGTGCTCAAGGTTTCTCCACAGGGCTTGCCGGCTTGACGAGTCACTCCCGCGACGCACCGCAATTCTACCTGACCTCGCCGTCCGCCTGCCCGTACCTGCCGGGCAAGGAGGAGCGAAAAGTCTTCACGCATATCGTGGGACGAAGGGGCCGGGAGTTGAACGAGATCCTGACCCAGGGCGGCTTCCGCCGCTCGCAGACCATCGCCTATCGGCCCGCCTGCGATACCTGCCGCGCCTGCGTCTCCGTGCGTGTTCTCGTGAACGAGTTCGAGCCCTCGGGCAATCTGCGTCGGGTCTTGAAGAACAATGCCGATCTCATCGGCAGCGACATTCCCAACCGTCCAACCTCCGATCAATACTCGCTCTTCCGCCGCTATGTGGATTCCCGGCATGCGGATGGCGGCATGGCCGACATGACCGTGCTCGACTATTCCATGATGGTCGAAGACAGCCACGTGGACACCCTGATGATCGAGTATCGCCGCCGCGGGATCGACAGCGGGATCACAGGCAAAGGCGAAGGTGATCTGATTGCTGTCAGCCTCACCGACGTGATGAGCGACGGCCTCTCGATGGTCTATTCCTTCTACGATCCCGAGCACCAGGACCGCAGCCTCGGCACCTTCATGATCCTCGACCACATCCGCCGCGCAAGGGCGATGGGCCTGCCCTATCTCTATCTCGGCTATTGGGTCGAGGGCTCGAAGAAGATGGGCTACAAGGCCCGTTTCACGCCGCAGGAGCGGTTGGCACCGACCGGCTGGGTGCGTTTCGAATAAGGCAGCCGCGTATCGTCCATACGAGCTGTGTTCTTCAATTTCGTCCTATGCCAATCTCCACTCGTAACCTGCCGCGACTCGGCAGCGCTCAGGACAAGGAGCAAAGCATATGCGCCTCATCGGCATGCCCGATTCACCCTTCGTGCGACGCGTCGCGATTTCGATGAAGGTCATGGACCTGCCGTTCAAGCATGAGGCCGTCTCGGTTTTCCGCCATTACGACACGTTCGCCGCGATCAATCCGGTAGTGAAGGCGCCGAGCCTCGTGCTCAATGACGGCACCGTGCTGATGGATTCACAGCTGATCCTTGAATATATCGAGCGTCTGGCGCCGCCCGAACGTCTCTTCACGCCCGGGAACGACAGAGACTATGCTCGACACCAGCGCATCATCGGCCTCGCCCTGGTCGCTGCCGAGAAGACCGTTCACGCTCATTACGAGGACGTCCAGCGACCTGCCGACAAGAAGCACCAGCCCTGGCTCGACCGGATCGAAGGCCAGCTCCGCACAGCCTATGATCTTCTGGAGAACGAGATCGACTCCACGCAGGAATGGATTTTCGGCAGCCGCTTCTCGCAAGCCGACATCACGACGGCCGTCGCATGGCGTTTCACGCAATATGTGCTGAAAGGTTTTTTATCCGCAGAGAATTATCCTGCTCTTACCGCCTTATCGGAGCGCGCCGAGGCGTTGCCCGAATTCATCTCGACGCCGCTTGATTAGCGTCTGCTGACAGGCCCACTCGGAGCAACGGGTAGAACGGAACAAATCCCTTAAAAGGTGTCATCCCGAACAAAATGCAGCGCCGATCTGGGATCTTTATCAGAAAAGAGAGCTGTCATCCGGGGCCGCGCCGTAGGCGTGGAAACCCATAATCACAACGCTGCCAGAAAGAGCGCAACGGAACCCGCTCGTTTCGTTCTGTAACTGCAGTGGGTATGGGTTCCGGGCTCTCGCTATCGCTCGCCCCGGAATGACAGAGGGGTAGCTCCATCCGGCACCCGATCCCGGATCGGCTTACGCCGTCCGGGATGACTGCTTATTGCTGATTACTCGCCGAACTTGTTGGACTTCGGGAAGCCCTTCGGCGGCAGGCGGCCTGCTTCGGTACGGTCGCCCATCCAGTCACGCAGGTCTTCCTTCGCGACGGTCCAGGTGCGGCCAGCCGTGTCCTTCCAAGTCAGGCCTTCCTTCAGCTTGAAGACCTTGGCATCGGAGATACCACCGTCCTTGTAGCGCTGGAGGCGCACGCCCTTGCCTCGGGTCATCTTCGGCACCTGCTTCGCGGGGAAGATCAGGAGTTTGCGGTTCTCCCCGATGATGGCGACGTGATCGCCTTCGGCATCGGCGCAGACGACCATCAACGAGGGCGCGTCGAGATTCAGAATCTGCTTGCCCTTGCGGGTGTTCGCGACGGTCTCGTCGGCAGGCACGATGAAGCCTCGCCCATCGGTGCCTACCACGAGCAGCTTCGTGCCCGCTTTGTACGGGAAGGCGGAGATGAAATCGGCGCCCTCCTCAAGATCGACCATCAGGCGGATCGGATCGCCGAAGCCGCGACCGCCCGGGAGTTTCGACGCGTCGAGCGTGAAGAAGCGGCCATTGTTCGCCGCCACGATGATCTTGGAGGTCGTCTCGGCGAAGAACGAGGTCTTGAGCTTGTCGTCGCCCTTGAATTGCACCGAGGAGATATCCTCCTGATGCCCCTTCATGGCGCGGATCCAGCCTCTCTCGGAGACGATGACCGTGATCGGCTCGCGCTCGATCATGGCCTCCGCGAAGTCGATGTCGGAGGTGTCCGGCGCTTCGGCGAAGGTGGTGCGACGCTTGCCCAGGGCCGTATCCGGTCCGAAGGTCTTGCGCACCTCCTTGATGTCGGCGGCGACGGCCTTCCACTGGATCTTCTCGGAATCGAGAAGCTCTTCGATCTTGGCCTTCTCGTCCTGTAGGGTCTTCTGCTCGCGCTTCAGCTCCATTTCCTCGAGCTTGCGAAGCGAGCGCAGGCGCGTGTCGAGGATGGCGTTGGCCTGGACCTCAGTGAGCTGGAAGAAGCGCATCAGCTCCTGCTTCGGCTCATCCTCTTCGCGGATGATTTTGATCACCCGGTCGAGGTCGAGATAGACGATGAGCAGGCCACCCAGGATTTCCAAGCGCCGGTCGATGGCGGCCAGACGGAACTTAGAGCGGCGGATCAGCACCTCGCGGCGATGATCGATCCATTCGCGCAGGCACTCGCCAAGGCTCAGCACCTTCGGCACCTTGCCGCCGGCGAGCACGTTCACGTTCATGGGGATGCGGCTTTCAAGCTCGGTAAGCTTGAACAGCGATTCCATAAGGATGATCGGATCGACGGTTTTCGCGCGCGGCTCCAGAACCACGCGGATATCTTCCGCCGATTCATCGCGCACGTCGGCGAGCAGCGGCAGTTTCTTTTCCTGCAGAAGCTCCGCGATCTTTTCGATCAGGCGGGACTTCGGCACGGAATACGGAATCTCAGTGACGACGATCTGCCAGTTTCCGCGTCCCAGTTCTTCCTTGTTCCAGCGCGCACGCACGCGGAACGAGCCGCGGCCCGTGTTGTAGGTCTCGATCATCGAGGCCGGCGTATCGACGATGATGCCGCCGGTCGGAAGATCCGGACCCTGCACATATTGCATCAGCTGTTCGGTCGTCGCACTGGGCTTCGTGATGAGATGCAAAGCCGCATCGCACAGCTCCGCCGCATTGTGCGGCGGGATCGAGGTCGCCATACCAACCGCGATGCCCTGGGAACCGTTGGCGAGCAGGTTCGGGAAGGCGGCGGGCAGAACCACCGGCTCTTCGTTGGCCTGATCGTAGGTCTCGCGGAAATCGACGGAATCCTCGTCGATGCCTTCCAGAAGAAGCCGCGCCACTTCCGTCAGCTTCGCCTCGGTGTAGCGCATGGCGGCGGCGTTATCGCCGTCGATATTGCCGAAATTGCCCTGCCCGTCCGCCAGCGGATAGCGCTGGGCGAAATCCTGCGCCATGCGCACGAGCGCGTCATAGATCGATTGGTCGCCGTGCGGGTGGTACTGACCCATCACGTCGCCGACGATGCGGGCGCATTTCTTCGGTGCGGATTTGGGGTCGAGCTTCAAGAGCCGCATAGCATGCAGGATGCGGCGGTGGACGGGCTTCAACCCGTCTCGCGCGTCCGGCAGCGCACGGTGCATGATGGTGGAGAGAGCGTATGCGAGATAGCGCTCTTCCAACGCATCCTTGAGATTGATGTTCTCGATCTCGCCGCCAGACGGTGGATTGACCGGCTTACCCATGAATTGAAATCCTCAACTGCGAATCGCTTCTTTATCACCTGAAATGAGAACATAACAGAAACATTAGGATGTTTGTTGTTAGTTATTGTTTTTGGCTGTTTCGCCGGGTACCCGGCGCCATCCTTAAAAGCCAAAACCTACCAGCCTCTTGCCTCTCCAGCAGTCGCAAGTGCGACGAAACGCGCCCGCTCCTCTGGAGCCCTCTGCCCCTGGGGATCGAACACGTTCTGATGCAGGAAGAAATCGGTGAGCGCAAATCCGGCCCTGATCTCCTCGTCTCCGGGCCGGTTGGACCGGGACTGGCCGATCAGGAAACCCGGAAGCCTGAGAAGACGGTCCTTGTAAGGCTCTCCGGCATCCGCACTCACCGCCCGCCCGCTTTTTGGCGAGACGTAGGTGAGGTCCCGCTCGGTGCCCGTGGCGGCGCAGGAGGACAGGTCCAGCCCGAAGCCAAGCTCGGCAAGCATGGCAAGCTCGAAGCGTACGAAAAGCGCGGGCGCCAGATCAGGATCGTCCAAATGATCCACCAGAACCGTCAGGGTTTCGTAGAGGGCGAAATGCGGGTCTCGCTCAGGCACGTAGCGCAACAGATGGGCCAGGGCGGCAAGGCCATAGAGCGCCATGGACGAGTTCATGAGGCGCGCGGCCCGTGAAGTCGTGCCCTCCACCTGGAATGCTCCAAGGTGCTCGTCGAGCCGCGCCCGCCATGTCGCCTGCACGGTATTCCCAGGCTGTAGGACCGGCTGGAGAGTCTTGGAGCGCCCACCATGGACAAGCCCCGAATGGCGGCCATGCTCGCGCGTCATCAACTCGAGGATGACGCTCGTTTCGCCATGTTTACGGACGCCGAGAACGACGCCTTCATCGGTCCATTGCATGTGCTGAGAATGCTCTCACGGGCGGTTTTCGAATGCTCCCGGAATGTAAGCATTTGAACGGCATTTTTCCATATTTTCCAAGAGCATCAGGCAAATTTCTTAAAGAACCGTCCAACATCGAATTTCCCGAAAATTGGAACCATCGGGACACCTTGGCATTCACGAACATCTTATTCTTCCACGAGTGAAATTGAGGATCATGAAGATTTCCAACCTGTTCCTTGCCAGTACCGCACTTCCTCTCATGCTGCTGACGGCGAATGCCTCCCCGCTTCCGACACAGGCCTCCAATTCCATTCCGGTCGCCCAGGCAGAGCCCGCGGAGCCGGGCCAGCTGCCGCCTCGCGCCCGCCCTGGCCAAGGTGGCGATGACGATTCACGCCCCCAGCGCAGGCAGGGACGCCCTGGCGCGAATGAGGAAGGCGGCCCACGTGGTCAGCGCGGGGGCGGCGGACAGGACGGTGCCCGCGAAGCTCCCCGGGCTCCTCGCGCCACCAGCCCCGAGGATGGCTCGGCCGCGCCACGCCCCAGTCGGGAGCAGAGGCCGCCGGCCGAGCGGCCGGCGACGCCTGAAGCCCCGTCCGAAGCTCCGTCCAAGCCGAGCCCCGCACCCACTGAACGGGCGCAGCCGCCGGCGGATTCTCCTGCCCGGCCTCAGCGTCCCTCCACTCAGGAGCGTGAGCAGGCTCCCCGTGAGCGTCCTCCTGCCGAGCGTCCACGTCCGCAGCAGACGCCGGACACACCGGCTCGCCCGGCGGGGCCTGCCCCTAGTCCGACGGCGCCTCCAGCAGCAACGCAGGAACAGCGCCCCTCGCCGGGCGCGCCGCGTCCTGCAGAGACCGGTCGACCGGGCCGGGACGACCGGCGAACACCCGATCAACAGCGCACCCCGCCGGCACCGCCTGCCGCCACTGAGCCCCCGGCCCCGTCACGCCCGGCTCCTCCGGCACCCGCTGCGCCGCAAACGCAGCCTGGCACGCTGCCCGCACCGACTCCGCCCGCACTTGCCGCACCACAGACACGGCCAGGCGCAGCGGCGCCCACCGCTCCTCAGGCGGCGCCAGGTACGGCACAGCCGCTCGATCCCGCCCGTGTGCGGATCGACGATCTGCGCAACCAGCGCCGGGAACGTCGTGAAGGCGATCGCGTGATCATCGAGGAGCCCGGCAATCGAACCATTATCCGCCAGGGCAATGATGTCATCATCCGCCACGACGAGAGCGAGCGCTTCCGCCGCATTTACGGCGCGGATGATGTCCGCGTGGAGCGTCGCGGAAACAACGAGCAAGTCACCATCGTGCGCCGTCCTGACGGTTCGGAAATCGTCTCGGTGCGTGACGACGACGGCAACCTCATCCGCCGTATCCGCCGCGAACCCGCCGGTCGCGAGGTGGTGCTGATCGAGAACCGCCGCAGCGGTATCGGCGTGCGTCCTGGTTACGGCTATGTCGAGGAAGAGGTTCTTCGCCTGCCACCGCCAACCGTCCGCATTCCGCGTGAAGAGTACATCGTTGAGACCGAGCGTGCCTCCGAGGCCGATATCGTGAGAGCTTTCACCGCGCCGCCGGTGGAGCGTATCGAGCGGGCCTACACCCTCGACGAAGTCCGCCGCAGCGAGCCCTTGCGCGAGCGCATGCGGCGCGTCGATGTGGACACGATCAACTTCGACTTCGGCTCGTGGGAGCTTCCGCGCGATCAGGTGAACTCGCTCGGAGCCATCGCGGAAGGATTACGTCAGGCAATCTCGCGCAATCCGAACGAGATCTTCCTCGTCGAGGGTCATACGGATGCGGTGGGTTCGAACGAGGATAACCTCACGCTTTCCGACCGGCGCGCGGAAACCGTCGCAACGATCCTGTCGCAGCAATTCCAGATTCCGGCGGAAAACCTGACCACACAAGGTTACGGCGAGGAATACCTGAAGGTGAACACGCAAGGTCCGGAGCAAGCGAACCGCCGCGTTACGCTTCGCCGCATCACCCCGCTGCTGCAGGGGCAGAACCAGCAATAAAGACAAAAGCCGCGAGAGGGCGAAACCTCTCGCGGCTTTTCCTTATTCCGGGAGCGGCGCAATCAGCCGCGCGGGAATTCCAGACCCATCTCGCGATAGCGCTCCGGATCGTCGCTCCAGTTTTCGCGCACCTTCACGAAGATGAAGAGGTGCACAGGCGCCTCCGCGACCTCGGAAATTTCTTTACGGGCAGCCTGTCCAATAGCCTTGATCGTCTGGCCGCCCTTGCCGAGGACGATCTTGCGCTGGCTGTCGCGCTCCACGAAAACCGTTTGCTCTATCCGCACGGAGCCATCCGGGCGCTGCTGCCACTGGTCCGTCTCGACGGTGGACTGATAGGGTAGCTCTTCGTGCAGGCGCTCGTAGATTTTCTCGCGGGTGATCTCGGCGGCAAGCATGCGTAGCGGCGCATCCGAAATCTGGTCCTCCGGATAGAGCCAATGGCCTTCAGGCATCAGCTCGGCAAGCTGACGCTTAAGTTTCTCGATGCCGTCGCCTTTGAGCGCCGAGATCATGAAGGTGTGTAGGAACGGTACCTTCTCGTTAAGCTTGGCCGCGATGTCCAAAAGCTTCGAGCGCTCGATCAGGTCGATCTTGTTGAGGATCAGCACCTTAGGTTGCTTCAGATCAGGCAGCTTCTCAAGAATGGCCTCGGCTTCCTCGTCGACGCCTTTGCGGACGTCGAGGAGCAGCGCGATCACATCCGCGTCCCCTGCTCCGCCCCAGGCCGATGTCACCATGGCCCGGTCGAGGCGGCGCTTCGGCTTGAAGATGCCGGGGGTGTCCACGAAGACGATCTGCGCATCGCCTTCGATGGCGATTCCGCGCACCAGGGCGCGGGTGGTCTGAACCTTGCGCGAGACGATGGAGACCTTCGAGCCCACCAGCGAATTCAGCAGGGTCGACTTGCCCGCATTGGGTGCGCCGATGAGGGCAACGAAACCCGCTTTCATGTTGGTGGCTTCAGGCTGCTCCATGCTCTTCTTCCTTCCAGACGCCCTCTCTTAAGAGAAGGCTTCGCGCGGCGGCCTGTTCCGCGATGCGCTTCGATGTGCCGTGGCCGAATGCCGTTTCCGCGCCCTTCACCGCCACCATGATCCGGAATTTCGGTGCGTGGTCCGGCCCGATCTGTTCGGCGATCGTATAGGTCGGCGGGGGCAGCCCCCGTCCTTGCGCCCATTCCTGCAGGACGCTCTTGGGATCGCGCAAGGGGCGCCGGGGCGAGTCCAGCATGTCCTTGAAGGCGCGCTCTACCAAGTCCCTGGCGGCCTCGTAGCCTCCGTCCATGAACACGGCACCGATGATCGCCTCGCAGACATCCGCCAGGATCGTCTGGTTGCGGCGCTCGCCGGAATGCACTTCACCTGCGCCAAGCTTGAGATAGGGGCCGACATCCCAAGTGATGGCGATCTCGGCGCAGCTTTCGCGACGCACCAGCTCGGCGAGGCGGCGGGACATTTCGCCCTCGGGAGCCTTGGGAAAGGTCTTGTACAGGATCTCGGCGATGGCGAGACCAAGGACACGGTCACCGAGAAACTCCAGCCGCTGATAGCTCTTACCGCCGGATTTCGGAGCGCTCACATGGGTGAGCGCTTCCTCCAGGAGTTCATCATTCCGGAATTTGTATTCGAGCTTGTTGACCAGCTCAGCGAGGTTCGATTTGCGACGGGCCACGGGCTACTTAATCCGCTCGAAGATCCTGTTCCAGCGGATCAGCTGGGGCCATTCCCAGGGCCGCCACAGGGATGCGTTCTCGTCGATGGAGAAGAAGATGATCTCGGCGCGGCCCACGAGGTTCTCGGCCGGAACCTGCCCGACGCTCGCCTCGTCACGCGAGTCGGTGGAATTGTCCCGGTTGTCGCCCATCATAAAGTAATGATTGGGCTTCACCGTGTAGACATCGGTATTGTCCCAATAGGCGCGGTCGCCCTTCAGCTCGATGACGAAGTGGCTGGAGCCGTCCGGGAACGTTTCTTTGTAGCGCGGCACGGCCGTCTGGCGGCCGAAATCGTCCACCGTCTGGTAATCCTCCACTCGCTCGCGCTGCACCGGCTGGCCGTTGATGTGCAGCACGCCGCCGAGAACCTGGATCCGGTCGCCCGGCAGGCCCACCACTCGCTTGATGTAGTCGGTGGAGTTGTCCTTCGGCAGCTTAAAGACCGCGATGTCGCCCCGCTTCGGCTCAGAGCCAAAGATGCGGCCTGAGAAGACCGGTGGGCTGAACGGAATCGAGTGCTTCGAATAGCCGTAGGCGTATTTCGAGACGAAGAGATAGTCGCCGATCAGCAGGGTCGGGATCAGCGATCCCGATGGGATGTTGAAGGGCTGGAACAGCACGGTGCGGACGACGACCGCGATCAAGAGAGCCTGGATGATGACCTTGATGGTCTCCCAGAGGCCTTCTTCTTCCTTTTTCTTCACGGTGCTACCCATGGTTTGCTTGACGTTGTCGCTCACTGTGATCGACCCTTGATTGAGGGATGCGATGGCTTGAACCACCGTCTATTGTCACGGCAGCCGAGAGCGGTTTGCACTTCTTGCGCAGGAGTGCAAACCGCTCTCGGAGATGTCGAGCCGCGTGGCTTGGTGCCGGGCAGGCCCGCTCCACGGGCACAGCTCTAGCCTATGGCGGGTCGTGCCGCAACGCAGCCTTCTCCTTTATGGGGAGTGCTTCGATGATCACAAACGCTTGCGCCAGCGGCGGATCGTCCGTCAGTGAGACATGGACCACCGCCTCATGGTCCTCGGGCGTCATGGCGCGCAGGCGCTCCAGCGCACCGCCCGTCAGGCGCATCGTGGGCCGCCCGGTGGGCAGGTTGACCACTTCCATGTCCCGCCAGAACACGCCATGGCTCAAGCCTGTGCCCAAAGCCTTCGAACAGGCCTCCTTGGCGGCGAAGCGCCTCGCATAGGACGGCGCGCGCGCGGCCCGGCGGTCGCTGCGGGCCCGTTCGCCCTCCGTATAGATCCGGTGAGTGAAACGATCCCCGAACCGTTCGAGGGAGCGCTCGATGCGGCGGATGTCGCAGAGGTCGGACCCGATACCCAGAATCATGCACCCACCCGTGCCCGGCCCTCGTCCATGGCGGCGCGCATGGAGCGCACAGCCTCGTCGAGCCCCACGAAAATGGCCTCTCCGATGAGGGAATGGCCGATATTCAGCTCCACGATCTGCGGAATGGCCGCCACGGGCCTAACCGAATCCAGGGCAAGCCCATGGCCGGCATGGATTTCGAGGCCGATGCGGGCACCATGCTCCGCCGCCCGGCGCAGGCGCTCCAGCTCGCGGTCGATCCTGGCCTGATCCCCTTCGACCACAGCCTCGCAATAGGTGCCCGTGTGGAGCTCGACGACGGGAGCACCGAGGTCGCAGGCGGCATCCATCACCGCGACTTCCGGCTCCACGAAGAGGGACACGCGAATGCCCTCGCCTTTCAGCTGCTGAATCATCGGCCGCAGATGGGAAGCGCCGCCGATAATGTCGAGGCCCCCTTCGGTGGTCCGCTCCTCGCGCTTTTCCGGCACGAGACAGCAGGCATGGGGGTGGATGCGCAAGGCGATGCCGATCATCTCCGGCGTCGCTGCCATCTCGAAATTGAGCGGCACGAAAAGCTGCCTTTTCAGGCGCTCCATGTCCTGATCCCGGATATGCCGCCGGTCTTCCCGCAAATGGGCCGTAATGCCGTCGGCCCCGGCCAGCACGGCCATATGGGCCGCCCGGATCGGATCGGGTTGATGCCCGCCGCGGGCGTTCCGGACGGTTGCGACGTGGTCGATATTGACGCCGAGGCGAAGAGGAGGAGCTTTCATACGATTGTTTTAGCCTAGACGGAGTAGTTGACCATAGACCTGTTTCTTGGCTGGCATGGCTATCAACGGTAAAGACAGCCCCTTGCCGTCATGGCGGGCTTGTCCCGGGCATCCCGATTGGAAAAGCACGGCACTTCAAGCCGTCGGGATCACCGGCACGAGTCCGGTAATGACGGGCGGCGGGATGAACTAGGCGTTTGCTCCACGTCAACGCATTTGCATTTTGCAAACAAATCGCCTATAGCCCCCGCTTCGCGTTCGCTCCGGCCGGGGGCTGAACGGACGGTATGGCTTGGCCATGCAGGGTTCTCAAAGACCCGTCGTCCCGTGTCTCCGCCTTCGACAACCGCTCGGGCCTTGCAGGCTCGAAGGGCTTGGCGCCGATCGGACGCGCGAAACCGGCCTGATCGCTTCGATAAGCAGTGCTTAGGCCTAACCTCAAACCTGAGAAAGGCCCACTATGCCTCTCTATGAGCATATCTTCATGGCTCGCCAGGATGTCACCCCGCAGCAGGTCGAAGCAATGGTCGACCAGTACAAGGGCGTCATCGAACAGAATGGCGGCACCATCGACAAGACCGAGATGTGGGGCATCAAGTCCCTGGCCTACCGCATCAAGAAGAACCGCAAGGCGCATTTCACGCTGTTCAACGTCAACGCTCCCGCCCCGGCGGTTGCCGAGATGGAACGCCAGATGCGCATCAACGAAGACATCCTTCGCTTCATGACCATCCGCGTGGAAGAGCTCGAGACCGAGCCGTCCGTGATGATGCAGAAGCGCGACCGCGATGAGCGCAAGGACCGTGAGCGCCGTGAGCGCGACGGCGGCGGCTTTGAAGGCGGCAGCGAAGGCGAGGAGGCTTAATCATGGCATTTGGTGCTACTGGTGGCGCAGCCGGCGGCGGTCGCCGTCCGTTCTTCCGTCGTCGCAAGACCTGCCCGTTCTCCGGCCCGAACGCGCCGAAGATCGACTACAAGGACACGAAGCTCCTGTCCCGCTACATTTCCGAGCGCGGCAAGATCGTTCCTTCCCGCATCACGGCCGTGTCGGCCAAGAAGCAGCGTGAACTCGCCCAGGCGATCAAGCGCGCCCGCTTCCTGGGCCTGCTGCCCTACGTGATCCGCTAAGACTACCGGGCGGGCCGCTACACGCGGCCCGCCTTTCCACCTTTCGCCCAGTGGTGAAAACCCGCCGGGTCAGTTGGGGCAGACGCCCCTAACCCTGCCGATGAGCAGCGGGACAGCGAGAACCATGAACTTTATCGCGACAGGCATAGGCGCGGGCCTCGTATCGGCCCTTTTGACAATGGTGGTCGTCAAAGCGACTCCGCTTGCCTTCATGCTCTATTTTCTCGCGCCCATTCCCGTATTGATCGTCGCCCTTGGCTGGAATCATCGCTCCGGCCTGATTGCCTCCCTGATCGGCGGCATCACAATTGCTATTGTACTTTCTCCGTTGAGCGGTCTCGCTTTCGCACTCGCGACCGGGATCCCCGCGTGGTGGCTATCTTACTTGGCCCTGCTCGGACGGACTGAACCCGATGGCATTACCGAATGGTATCCGCTCGGGCGCCTCATGACTTGGGTTGCTCTCACGGCTGCAATATCGTTTGTCGCGGTGATCTCTCTTGCCGTAAGTGGCGACTTTGACGCCTTTCATCAACTATCCCTCAAGGAAACCAGTCAAACCGTCGGTATGATCGAGACTTGGCGTGTGCAGAACGGCATGGAGCCTTCCGCCGAGAGCGACCTGCAGCGCCAGTCGGTTCGGATGGCTAAACTCCTGCCGTTCGCATTTTCCTCCCTCTATACAATTCTCTTGACGATATATCTGTATTTGGCGGGACGAGTCGTCCTGATGTCAGGCCGACTCGCTCGTCCCTGGCCTAACGTTGCAAGTTTCAGGATGCCCCTCACCGTCGGAATCCTTGGATTTGCGGCTTTCGCTGGGACGCAGATCTTTACCCCCGACACATTGATCGGGGTCTTGACGTATAGCGTCGCAGGAGCCCTCTTCATGGCTTTCGCGCTCCAGGGCCTCGCCGCGATCCACGACCGCACGCAAGGGAGGCCAAGCCGTGGCTTCCTGCTGGCAGGTCTTTATGTGCTGCTGTTTCTGACCCAGGGCATCATGATCTTCGCCCTGTTCCTATTCGGCCTTGCCGATACTGCCTTTGGCCTGCGCCGCCGCATCAGCGGCGACCGGCCGAAACAACCCCCAACCCCTTCAATCTGATATCAAAGGAGAATACCCATGGAAGTGATCCTTCTCGAGCGCGTCGCAAAGCTCGGCCAGATGGGCGAAACCGTGAAGGTTCGCTCGGGCTACGCCCGCAACTTCCTCCTGCCGCGCGGCAAGGCTCTGCGCGCCAACGAGGCCAACAAGAAGCACTTCGAAGCTCAGCGTGCCCAGCTCGAGACCCGCAACCTCGAGCGCCGCAAGGAAGCCGAAGCCGTTGCCGAGAAGCTGAATGGTCAGAGCTTCATCCTTCTGCGCCAGTCCGGCGAGACCGGCGTGCTCTACGGTTCGGTTTCGACTCGCGACCTCGCCGACGTGATGACTGAGGGCGGCTTCACGGTCGACCGCAACCAGATCGTTCTCAACGCCCCGATCAAGACCCTCGGCCTGCACAGCGTGCCGGTCTCCCTCCACCCGGAGGTCGAGGTGACGGTGACGGCGAACATCGCCCGCAGCCCCGAGGAAGCCGAGCGTCAGGCTCGCGGTGAAGCAGTCACCACCCGCGAAGAGACCAACCTCGACGATCTCGGTCTCGAGGTCGGCGCGGCTCTCGCCGAGGCTGGCGACGTCGAGCTCTAAGTTTATCCTAGTGTCGGTTCCGGCCTAAGTCGGGACCGATTGAGAGCTAAGCTGGAACTTGTATCGGTTCTTGCTTTGTTCTAAGATAGGCGCCCTCTGTCGATTCGATGGAGGGCGCCTTTTTCGTTGCCGCTTCCGAGTCTTGCAGAGTCAAGCGGGAAGACTGGGCGAAACATCGGGCGTGTGAGTATTGAGGACAATGAGGACAGCGCTACTCAAGTCTCCATTCTGTGTCCGAGCGGCAACCTTTCGGACACGAGTTGGGGTCTAAAGAACCTTTCCCCTATCCTCGTTTTCGGAGCGCCCGATGGCTACCGCCAATGCCCTGATTGCCCGCCTCGAAAGCGCCGAGCCTCAGTTTCGCATGCCCCCCAGCAACATCGAGGCCGAGCAGGCGCTGCTGGGTGCGATTCTGGTCAACAATGACGCTTATTACCGCGTCTCCGACTTCCTTGAGGCCGAGCATTTCATCGAGGATCTGCACCGCCGCATCTATGAGGTCGCCACGAGCCTCATCAAGGCCGGCAAGGTCGCGACCCCGATCACCATGAAGACCTTCCTCGGCGATCAGGATCTCGGCGGCGTCACGGTCTCGCAATACCTCGCCCGCCTCGCGGCCGAAGCGACCACCGTCATCAATGCCGAGGATTACGGCCGCACCATCCACGATCTCGCCGTCCGCCGCAGCCTGATCAATATCGGCGAGGACCTGGTGAACGTGGCCTTCGACGCGCCAGTCGAGAGCTCGCCCCGCGATCAGATCGAAGAGGCCGAGCGCCGCCTCTACTCCATTGCCGAGACGGGCCGCACCGATGGCGGCTTCCAGCGCTTCTCCGATGCGCTGACCTCTGCCATCGACATGGCGGCTGCTGCCTATAAGCGCGAAGGCGCGCTGTCGGGTGTCTCGACGGGGCTTATCGATCTCGACAAGTCGCTGGGCGGCCTTCAGCCGTCCGATCTGGTCATCCTCGCGGGCCGACCGGCGATGGGTAAGACCTCGCTCGTCACGAACATCGCCTTCAACATCGCCAAGGCCTATCGGGCCGAGAAGCAGCAGGACGGTAACTTAAAGACCGTCAATGGCGGCATTGTCGGCTTCTTCTCTCTCGAAATGTCGGCGGAACAGCTCGCCACCCGTATCATCGCCGAGCAATCGGGCGTGCCCTCCTACAAGATCCGCCGCGGCGATATGCGCGAGGACGATTTCTACAAGATCACGGAAGCCGCCCGTGAAATGCAGTCGATCCCTTTCTATATCGACCAGACCGGCGGCATCTCGATTGCGCAGCTCACGGCCCGCGCGCGGCGCCTCAAGCGCCAGCGCGGCCTCGATGTCCTCATCGTCGACTACCTTCAGCTGCTCTCAGGCTCGTCGAAGAAGGGCGAGAACCGCGTGCAGGAGCTGACCGAGATCACCACCGGCCTCAAGGCGCTCGCCAAGGAACTCTCGGTGCCCTTGATCGCGCTCTCCCAGCTCTCCCGTCAGGTGGAATCGCGCGACGACAAGCGTCCGCAGCTCTCCGACCTTCGTGAATCGGGCTCGATCGAGCAGGACGCCGACGTGGTCATGTTCGTTTACCGCGAAGAGTACTATTTGAAGAACAAGGAGCCTAAGCCGGGCACCGAGGAATATTTCAAATGGCAGACGGAAATGGATCAGGTTCACGGTAAAGCCGAGGTGATCATCGGCAAGCAGCGTCACGGTCCCACCGGCACCGTGCAGCTCGCCTTCCAGGCCGACATTACCCGCTTCACCAACCTCGCAGACGAAGACAAGCTACCCGAACGGATCGGCGATTGACCAAGACCGAACAGACCAGCACCGCCAACCGCATTTCCCCGGAGATGGCTGGCGGCCTTCTCCAGATCGACCTCGTAACGCTCGCCTCCAACTGGCGGACGTTGCGCGACAACGCGGGCGGCGCGGAAGCATCCGCCGTCGTCAAGGCGGATGCTTACGGCACCGGCATCGAACAGGCCGTTCCTGCTCTGGCGAACGCCGGATGCCGCACGTTCTTCGTGGCGCATTTGAGCGAGGCGATCCGCGTCCGCGCGGTTGCGCCCGAAGCTACGGTCTATGTTTTGAACGGCCTCTTCTCGGGCACCTGCCCGATCTACGCAGAATACGATCTGCGCCCTGTCCTCGGCTCCTTCGAGGAGATCGAGGAGTGGGCTTCGTACTGCCGTTCTCAAGGGAAGAAGCGCGAAGCCGCGATCCATGTGGATACCGGCATGAACCGCCTCGGCCTCACGGTCGAACAAGGCCTCACGTTGAAGGATCGCGCGGAGCTGGAGGATTTCGGGACGGCTCTTCTCATGAGCCATTTCGTCAGTGCGGAAGAAAGCGATAACCCGCTCAACATCCAGCAGATCGACGCCTTCAATGCCGTTCGTGCGACGCTTCCGGGGGTGCGCGCATCGCTCGCCAATTCTTCCGGCATTTTCCTAAAAGAAAAGCCGCATTTCGATCTCGTGCGTCCGGGCTATGCGCTCTATGGCGGCAACCCGACGCCGGATCGCGACAACCCCATGAGCGCCGTCGTCGATCTTGAAGCGCGGATCGTGCAGCTTCGTTGGGTCGAGACCGACGATACGGTCGGCTATAACGGGCGCTGGCTCGCATTGGGCCGCCGCCGCATCGCGACGCTTTCCATCGGCTATGCGGATGGCTATCCGCGTTCCGCCAGCGCGCGAGGCAAGAGCGGCGAGGAATTGCTTGCGGGAACGGCTCTCGTCACAGGTCGCCCCTGCCCGTTCGCCGGCAATGTCTCGATGGACCTGATCACCATCGACGTAACCGACATTCCCGCGCACGAGATCAAGCGCGGCGACACGGTGACTTTGATCGGCGGTTCCCACACCATCGATGAAGTCGGCCGCCTCGCCGGCACCATCGGCTATGAAATTCTGACCAGTCTGGGCCGACGTTATGCGCGCAGCTATCGCGGAGTACAGGGCTGATGGCAAAGCAGCGTCACCCGTCCTTCGTGTGCCAGGAATGCGGCGCGGTCTATAACCGCTGGAAAGGCAAGTGCGAGGCCTGCGGCGGCTGGAACACCATCGCCGAGGAAGCCGGCTCCGCGAGCCCGATGGCGGGCCCCGTTTCCACGCGTCCTTCGCGGGCGAAGGGGCGCATCTTCCCGCTCGAAGGCCTCTCAGGCGAAACCAAGGAAGCACCACGCACGCCATCCGGCATCGCGGAACTCGACCGCGTCACCGGCGGCGGCTTCGTACACGGCTCAATCATCCTGCTCGGCGGTGATCCCGGCATCGGCAAGTCGACGCTTCTCATGCAGGCGACCGCAGCATTGGCCAATCGCGGCGAGCGCGTCGCTTATATCTCGGGCGAGGAGGCAGTGGCGCAGGTGCGTCTTCGCGCAGAACGTCTTGGGTTGGGTCAATCCCCTGTCGAGCTCGCCTCCGAGACCAATGTGGAAGACATCATCGCGACCCTGAGCCAGGGCCGCCCGCCCGCGCTCGCGATCATCGATTCCATCCAGACCATGTGGACCGAGACGGTGGAATCCGCGCCGGGCACCGTGACACAGGTGCGCGGTTCGGCGCAGGCGCTCATCCGTTTCGCGAAGACGACGGGCACTGCCGTCATTCTCGTCGGCCACGTGACCAAGGACGGCCAGATCGCAGGTCCCCGCGTCGTCGAGCACATGGTCGATGCGGTGGTGTCGTTCGAGGGCGATACCGGTCATCATTTCCGAATCCTGCGCGCCGTGAAGAACCGCTTCGGACCCACCGACGAAATCGGCGTGTTCGAGATGTCGGACCAAGGCCTTCGCGAAGTGCCCAATCCATCCGAACTCTTCCTCGCCGGACGCGATCTCGCGACACCCGGTACTGCTGTGTTCGCCGGCATGGAAGGCACGCGCCCGCTGCTCGTGGAAATCCAGGCGCTCGTCGCGCCCTCATCCCTCGGCACGCCGCGCCGCGCCGTTGTCGGATGGGACCAGAGCCGCCTCTCCATGGTGCTGGCCGTGCTTGAGGCGCATGGCGGCCTCAAGCTCGGCATGCATGATGTTTACCTGAACGTGGCCGGTGGCCTACGGATCACGGAGCCGGCCGCCGATCTCGCCGCAGCCGCCGCCCTCGTCTCGTCGCTGTCCGGCAATGCGCTGCCGCCCGACACAGTCTATTTCGGCGAAATGGGATTGTCCGGTGCGATCCGGCCAGTCGCCCAGGAGCAGGCAAGATTGAAGGAAGCCGCGAAGCTCGGCTTTTCCAGCGCCGTCGCGCCCGCGCCCCGCGTGGAAAAAGGCAAACCGGAGCGGCTACCTTTGGCCGCGTCATCCATCGGCCACATTACCGATCTCGTGGCTGGAATCGCGGCCCGAAGACGAAAGGCTTCCTAACCGCTGCGATTGCAGCTCTAGCAGTTGTTAGCCTGAGTTTTTCACGGGGTGACGAAACCCTTTCTTAAGGGTATACAGCCGGGCTTCATGCCGCGAATGCGGCCCGTTTCCCGTTTCTGCGTAGGCTCGGCTCATGCCCTTTTCTGTTCTGGACCTCGTCGTCGTCGGAATCGTCCTGATCTCGGCCCTTCTTGCCGCCGTGCGTGGCTTCACCCGCGAGGTTCTGGCCATCGTGGCCTGGGTCGTGGCCGCCGCCGCCGCCTGGTATCTTCATCCCACCGCCCTGCCGATAGCTCAGCAGTACATCAGCAGCGGCACCGTCGCGCTCGTTGCCGCCATCGGCGGCATCTTCGTGATCACCCTGATCATCGTCTCCATCATCACGGTCCAGATTTCGGACCTGATCCTCGATTCCCGCATCGGCGCCCTTGATCGTACGCTGGGCCTGTTCTTCGGCGCGGCCCGCGGATTTCTGATCTGCGTCATCGGCTGGGCTTTCCTGAGCTGGCTGCTCCAGGGCAAGGAGCCTGAATGGGCTACGGCCTCGCGGACCCGCCCGGCCATGGAGAACACCCGCGACAGCATCATCGCCATGCTGCCGGAGAACGCCGAAGCCCTGATCCAGCGCCTGCGCAACCGCGAAGGGCCGGATGCCGAGCCCGCTGAACCGGCCGAGCCCGATCCGCAGCGCACCACGCCGGCACCGGGAGCGCCTGCCGCCCCTGCCCCGGCTACGCCCCAGACGCCGCCGCGTCGGGGCTGACAAGCAAAGCACACCATCGGCCGCAAACGTGCAAATCCACCTTTGCGGCCGATGCATCCCTCCCGTCTGTTCATACATATGGGGGCGACAGGAAAACCCATTGGCGTTTGCGTTTTGGCCGACTACATAAGGGCAGCGCCGGTGGGGGCGCGTGTCCCAAGGAAATGATGATGTCTTCCAGGTCAGAGACGTGGCAGGTCACTCCTAAACAGGTGGACCTCGACCTCGACGGCGATACCCTGCGTGAAGAATGCGGTGTTTTCGGCATCTACGGCCATCCAGATGCCGCGGCGATCACCGCTCTTGGCCTCCACGCCCTGCAGCACCGCGGCCAAGAAGCGGCAGGCATCGTCTCCTTCAACGGTGATTTCTTCCATTCCGAGCGCAAGCTGGGCCTTGTGGGCGACAGCTTCTCCGACCGGGCGACCATCGAGCGCCTGGAAGGCCTCTCCGCCATCGGCCATGTGCGCTATTCCACCACCGGCGCGACCGTGCTGCGCAATGTGCAGCCTCTCTTCGCCGAGCTGGACGGCGGCGGCTTCGCGGTGGCCCATAACGGCAACCTCACCAATGGCCTGACCCTTCGCCGCAATCTGATCCGCGATGGCGCGATCTGCCAGTCCACGACGGATACCGAGGTGATCGTCCACCTCGTCGCCCGCAGCCGCAAGGACAAGGTTGTGGACCGCTTCGTCGAGGCGATCCAGAAGATCGAGGGCGCTTATGCCCTCGTAGCCCTCACCAACAAGAAGCTCATCGGCGCCCGCGATCCCATGGGCATTCGCCCGCTGGTGCTGGGCGAGCTGGACGGCCGCTACATCCTGACATCCGAGACCTGTGCTCTCGACATCATCGGCGCGCGCTTCATCCGCGACGTCGAGAATGGCGAATGCGTGGTGATCTCGGACGAGGGCGTCGAATCCTTCCGCTTCGTCGACAAGGTCACGCCGCGCCCCTGCATCTTCGAATATATCTACTTCGCCCGTCCCGATTCCATCGTGAATGGCCGCAGCGTCTATGAAGTCCGCAAGGGCATGGGCCGCGAGCTCGCCAGTGAAGCGCCCGCCAATGCGGACGTGGTGATTCCGGTGCCGGATTCCGGCGTGCCGGCGGCACTCGGCTTCGCGCAGAGCTGCGGCCTTCCTTACGAGCTTGGCATCATCCGTAACCATTACGTGGGCCGTACCTTCATTCAGCCGACGCAGTCCGTGCGTGAGCTCGGCGTGCGGATGAAGCACTCGGCCAACCGCGCGGCCATTGAGGGCAAGCGCATTGTGCTCGTTGACGACAGCCTGGTCCGCGGCACCACCTCGGTGAAGATCGTCCGCATGATGCGCGAGGCCGGCGCTAAAGAAGTGCATTTCCGCATCGCCAGCCCGCCGATCACGCATCCCGACTTCTACGGCATCGACACGCCGGAGAAGGAGAAGCTGCTCGCCGCTACCCACAATCTGGAGCAGATGCGCGAGTATATCGGCGCGGACAGCCTCGCCTTCCTGTCCATCGAGGGCATCTACCGCGCCATGGGCGAGAAGGGCCGCAACCCGGCTCTGCCTCAGTTCACCGACCACTGCTTCACGGGCGATTACCCGACGCCGCTGACGGACCTTGCCGTCGCCACGCCGCGTCGCCTCGCCCTGCTTGCCGAAGCCGACTAGAGGTGCTTTCACTGTCGTGAAATCACCTCTCTTCTTGGTTTGACGCATTTTATTCGGCAAACCGGGACCACTTTGCCGAAAAATGCCCTGGGAATCTCATGACCAAGCCTCTCGAAAACCGCATCGCGGTCGTCACTGGCGCATCGCGCGGCATCGGCCGCGCGGCGGCCCTGGCCCTTGCCGAAGCCGGCGCGCATATCATCGCGCTCGCCCGCACCCAGGGCGCTCTGGAAAGCCTGGACGACGAGATCCGCGCCAAGGGTGGCTCGGCTACCCTGGTCCCGGTGAACCTCAAGGATTTCGAGGCCATCGACCGCCTCGGTGCCGCCATCTATGAGCGCTGGGGCAAGCTCGACATTCTCCTCGGCAATGCGGGCCAGCTCGGTGAGCTCGCTCCCATCACCCATGTCGACCAACCGGTCTGGGACGAGGTGATGGCCGTGAACGTGACGGCGAATTACCGTCTGCTGCGCTCATTCGACCCGCTGCTGCGCAAGTCGGATGCGGGGCGCGCGATCTTCGTGACCTCGGGCGCCGCCCACAAGCACAAGGCCTATTGGGGCGTCTACTCGATCTCCAAGGCCGCTCTTGAGGCTCTGGTGCGCACCTATGCCGCCGAGACGGTGACGACACCTGTCAAGGCGATGCTTCTGAACCCCGGCCCGTTGCGCACCGCAATGCGCAAGACCGCGATGCCCGGCGAAGACCCGATGACCCTGAAGACGCCTGAGGATCTGGCGCCGCACATTCTGAAACTCGCCCTGCCCTCATGGGATCAGACGGGCAAGATCTATGACTTCACGCAGGACGGAAAAGTCATCGAGCCGCAACCGCCTGCGTAAAACACCAAAGCCGCCTCTTAAGGCGGCTTTTTTGTTGGACGAGTCAGGGTTCTGAACATCCTACAACCCTCTCCACGTCATCACCGGCCTTGTGCCGGTGATCCCGGTGGGTAGAGAGCAACGCTGTTCGGATCGGGATGGCCGGGACGGGCCCGGCCATGACGGACGCGTGTGGGCGTACTCGGCCCTCCCATAAGCACGAGAAGAACAGACGACTCTGATCCGCCCTGCGATACGAAAACTCCGTCACGGAGCCCGATAACACCTATCATGCAAGGCTTCGAAAAAGCCCGAGCTTCAGGGAAACTCGGGCTTCGATCAGATACCGTCTCAGATCGTGCGCTAACGGCGTTCCTTGTCGAAAGGATTCTGACCCATCCGCAGCAACACGCGGATCGGTACGCCGGGGAGCTTGAAGGCTTCGCGAATGCTGTTGACGAGGTAGCGCGTGTAGCTCTTCGGCAGAGCGTCGAGCTGGTTTCCGAAGATGGAGAACGTCGGCGGGCGTGACTTCACCTGCGTCATGTAGCGGATCTTGATGCGCCGGCCGGACACGGCGGGTGGCGGGTTGGCCTCCATCGCTTCCTCAAGCCATTGATTGAGCTTCGCTGTCGAGATACGCCGATTCCAGGTCTCGTAGACCTCCAGTACGCCCTTCATGAGCTGATCGATGCCGTTTCCGGCAAGGCCCGATAAGGGAATCACGGGCGCGCCCTTGACCTGCGGCAGCAGACGCGTGGCCTTCTCCTTCAAGTCCTTCAGAAGGCCCTGCTGGTCGGCCACGAGGTCCCACTTATTGAGGCCGATGACGAGGGCGCGGCCCTCCTGCTCCACCAGATCGACGATGGAGAGATCCTGCTTTTCGAATGGGATCGTCGCATCGAGCAGCACCACGACCACTTCGGCGAAGCGTACAGCGCGCAGGGCATCGGCGACGGAGAGCTTTTCGAGCTTGTCCTCGACACGGGCGCGCTTGCGCAAGCCCGCCGTATCGAACAGCCTGATCGTGCGACCGCGCCATTCCCAATCGAGGGAGATGGAATCGCGCGTGATGCCGGCTTCAGGCCCCGTCAGCAGACGATCCTCGCCGACCATGCGGTTGATGAGCGTGGACTTGCCGGCATTCGGGCGGCCGACGATGGCGACCTGCAGCGGCTTCTTGCTGTCTTCCTCGTCCTGCTCTTCGTCAGGGTGCGGGAAATAAGGCATCAAAGCCTCGAAGAGATCGGCCATGCCCTCGCCGTGCTCGGCGGAAAGAGGCACGGGATCGCCGAGGCCGAGCGAAAAGGCGTCGTAGGCGCCAGCCATGCCGGCACCGCCCTCGGCCTTGTTGGCGATGAGGATCACCGGCTTGCCCGAGCGGCGCACCATCTCGGCGAAAGGCCGGTCCGCCGGCAGAATACCTACGCGGGCATCGATGACGAACAAGATGACGCCGGCGTCCTCGATGGCCGCTTCCGTCTGAGCGCGCATGCGGCCCAGCAGCGATTCCTCGGTGGCCTCTTCCAGGCCCGCCGTGTCGATGATGCGGAATTCGAGATCGCCGAGGCGAGCTTCGCCCTCGCGGCGGTCACGGGTCACCCCCGGACGATCGTCCACGAGCGCCAGCTTCTTGCCGACGAGACGGTTGAAAAGGGTCGACTTGCCGACATTCGGCCGCCCGACAATGGCGACGGTAGGCGTCATGTCCTGTGTCCTGCCTCTTTACTGTGTGACTTGAACCGGGCCGCCTGCGACGAGCGCCGTGTAGATGGCGAGGCGCTGCCGCAGGGCGGAAGGCGTCTCGCGATCGGCGGCGATCTGGTCGAACCAGCGTCCGGCATATTCCATGTCGCCTGCCTTAAGGCCGGACAGGCCCAAGAGTTCCCGGGCCGAGTGGCGCCAGGCATTCGAGGGTGCGGCCATGGGCTCCAGCGTCTGACGAATGCTGGCGGCCTCGGCTGTGTCGAGGCGCAGCCACGCGGCGCGCAGACGGGCCAGATCCTTCCAGATCGGCGCGATATTAGCGTCATTGGCAAGCGCGTCATAGGCGGCAGCGCCGGCCTCGGCGTTCTGCTGGCCACGCTCGGCCGCGAGACGGAAACGGGCGAGAAGGCCATAACCCTTATCACCCTCCTTTGCGAGAGCATCGAGGGCAGCGTCGGCTTCCTGGCTCTTGCCTTCATTCGAGAGCTTCAGGGCATCCTCGAAGCGGACGGCGGAGGCCTGGGCGCGGCTTTCCTGCATGTGCTCCCAGTAGCGGTACCCGCCGATACCGCCGACGACCAGGACGACCACGGCAATGATAATACCGTTGTAGCGCGCCCAGATCTTGGCAAGCTGGTCGCGGCGATATTCTTCGTCGACTTCGCGAATGAACTCGTCGTTCTGGGCCATGCGTCTTCCTGCGGCCTGGGCCGCCTCCTTCAATCGAAGTGGGTCGCCTAGCATAGAGCCTCGCTCAAGGCGAGGGGTTTCAGGCCCGTCCGGGCAGGACCGGCACCCCAATCAGCATGGGATGGAGCCAGAAAAGGAATGCGAGATAGACCACCGTACCGATTCCGATAGCCAGGACGTCGTTGCGAATCCCTGCGGGGGCAGCCGTTCCGCCATGCTGGTCCGCCACGTCTCGCCGCTTCACGCTGATCCGCGCCGCCACCGCCCAGAGCAGGAAGGATCCGAACAGCAGGATCGACCCGAGATCGCCGTTCGCGATGAGATGGGCGAAAGCCCAGATCTTCACACCCGCGAGCATGGGATGCTTCAGGCTCCGCTTGATCCGCCCAGGCAGATAGGCGGCGGCAAAGCAGACGAAAGCGACCCAGACCAGCGGGAGCGCCAGATGGCGCGTCCAGACCGGCGGGTCCCAAACCGGGATGTAGCCCGAGGCCCGGTAGTGCCCATAGCCGATGGCGATCAGGACAATACCGGCCAGGGAGATCAGGGAATAGAGCCCCTTGTAGGGTCCCTCACCAATACTTGAAATCAGAGTCGCCCGGCTGGTGCGGGCCATGCTGAAAGCATGCATCCCAAGAAATACGATCAGGCCTAAAACCAGAAGCGTCACGCTCGCCCTCTCCGTTTACTAGCGATTCCCTAGGAAACTATAGCTTCTCCCGCTCGACGCGACCATTAAGAGGACAAGAGCGGCTTTGTTCATCGAGCCATCCACACGCAAGTTTGTGATGGAGCACAAGCATTTCACTGCCTAAACTTTTAACATCGGAGTACCTTGCAGCACGAATGTTTCCTCGCTACTGAGCCGCAACCGTCGCTTTAGACTAATGCGGAACTGGCGGATGAGGCTCAATTCAAGTAGCAAATCGCCAGATTTAACCAAGAAGTTCAGGGGGAAGACAGGTGGAAGCGCTCCTTAAGCTATCCCGCGTCATCGACTCGATTAACGTAAGGGTCGGCAAAATTGCCGCCTGGGCAATCGTGGTGGCCGTTCTGGTCTCGGCCATCAACGCCATCATCCGCCGTATCTTCGGCGTCTCATCCAATGCCTGGCTGGAGCTGCAATGGTACCTGTTCGGCGCCGTGTTCATGCTCTGCGCCGCCTGGACACTGAAGGCCAACGAGCACATCCGCATCGACATCGTCTCCAGCCGCCTGTCTAAGCGCGGGCGCGACAGCATCGATGTCTTCGGCCACGTGTTCTTCCTTTTCCCCTTCGTGACGCTGATGCTCTATCTCTGCATCCCCTATTTCATCAGCTCCTTCCGCTCCGGCGAGGTTTCCTCGAATGCGGGCGGCCTGCTGATCTGGCCCGCCAAGGGCCTGATCCTGCTGGGCTTCATCTCGATGTTCTTCCAGTGGATGAGCGAGCTCATCAAGCGCGTCGCGATCATGAACGGCTCGCTCGAGGATGAAGAGGCCGGCGGCCACAGCGTGGAAGCCGAGGCTGAGCGCCTCATTCAAGAAATCGGCACGGTCAATACCCCGGGCACCGGCGGCACCCCGCCCGGCGACGGCATCAGCTGATCGTCAGACGCGCCCTGCCTGAAGTTTTCCGGAGTTTGCACCCATGGCTGCATTGATTGCCCAGAACCTCGCGCCGATCATGTTCGCGGCGCTCGTGGTTTTTCTTCTTCTCGGCTACCCCGTCGCCTTCGCGCTGGCGGCAAATGGCCTTCTCTTCTTCTTCGTGGCGGTGGAGCTTGCTCCCTACGCGCCCGAAACCATCACCCTGTCCTGGCCCCTCCTCCAGGCCCTGCCGGACCGCATCTTCGGCACTATGTCGAACGAGGTGCTGCTGGCGATCCCGTTCTTCACGTTCATGGGATTGGTGCTGGAGCGCTCGGGCATGGCGGAAGACCTGCTCGACACCATCGGCCAGCTCTTCGGCCCCGTGCGCGGCGGCCTTGCTTATGCGGTGATCTTCGTCGGCGCGCTGCTTGCCGCCACCACCGGCGTCGTCGCGGCCTCCGTGATCTCCATGGGCCTGATCTCGCTGCCGATCATGCTGCGCTACGGCTATGACCGCCGTCTCGCTTCGGGCGTGATCGCGGCCTCGGGTACGCTCGCCCAGATCATCCCGCCCTCGCTCGTTCTCATCGTCATGGCCGACCAGCTCGGCCGCTCGGTGGGCGACATGTACGAAGGCGCGTTCCTGCCCGGCCTGATCCTCACCGGCCTCTATGCCGGCTACATCATGCTGATGTCGATCTTCTATCCGAAAACAGCCCCCGGCCTCCCGCCGGAAGCCATCGGCTACCGCGAGCCCGATGGCGCACGCGGCGTGTGGCAGCTCGGCATCCTCGTCTTGTTCTCCGGCTTCGTCGGCTACTACGTGCTGTCACAGACGAACACGAAAGCCGGTGCGGATTTCGTCATTCTGACGATCTGCGTCGCGACCGTGGTGGCGCTTATCTGCGCTCTCATGAACAAGATGCTGGGAGCCAAGCGCATCGCGATCTCCGCCGTTCTGGTTGCTGCTCTCGTGGGGCTCTACGTTTACTTCCACAACCAAGGCCGTGAAGCTCTCGCCCTGACGATGGAGATGATCCTTGCAGGCGCGATTTATGCTCTGATCGTCGGCCTCGTGGAACGCTTCAGCGGCCTTCGCCTCATGTCGAACATGGCGCAGCAGGTCACCTTCGTCATGGTGCCCCCGCTCCTGCTGATCTTCCTTGTGCTCGGCACCATCTTCATCGGCCTTGCCACGCCGACGGAAGGCGGCGCCATGGGCGCGCTGGGATCGGTGATCCTGGCAGCCATCAAGCGCAAGCTCGACAACAATCCGGCCCGCTTCAACTGGACCCTGGTTCGCCAGGCCACGGAAGCGACCGCGAAGCTGTCAGCCTTCGTGCTGTTCATCCTGATCGGTGCGCGCGTATTCTCGCTCACCTTCTACGGCGTGAACGGCCATATCTGGGTCGAGCACCTGCTCACCTCTCTGCCAGGTGGCCAAGTCGGCTTCCTGGTCTTCGTGAACATCCTGGTGTTCTTCCTGGCCTTCTTCCTCGACTACTTCGAGCTGGCCTTCATCATCATCCCGCTCCTCGGGCCCGCTGCAGACAAGCTCGGCATCGATCTGATCTGGTTCGGCGTAATCCTGGCCGTGAACATGCAGACCTCGTTCATGCACCCACCCTTCGGCTTCGCGCTCTTCTTCCTGCGCTCGGTGGCTCCCAAGGTGCCGTATATCGACCGGGTGACGGGCAAGCGCATGGAGCCGGTGACCACGGGCCAGATCTATTGGGGTGCTGTGCCCTTCGTGGTGATCCAGCTCATCATGGTCGGCATCGTGATCATGTTCCCGCAGATCGTGATGCACTACAAAGCCGCCGGCCCCGTGGTCGATCCAGCCGCGGTCCAGCAGAAGCTAGATCAGCTCCTCGTGCCTGGCCTTGGAGGCCCCGGCAGCGAACCGGGCGGCCTCCCCGGCCTCAACTTCGACGAACCGCCGAAGATTCAGTAAGGCGGCTAACGCGAGATACGAAAAAGGCGGGCTTTGAAGCCCGCCTTTTTGTTTATCCCGACAATCCTTAATCGGAGAGCTTCTGTTCAGCGAAGAGCCATCTCGTATTGCTCCGGTTTGAAGCCGATAACGAGCCGGCCTCCCAAGTCGAGCACAGGACGCTTGATCATGGAGGGCTGATCGAGCATCAGCGCCAGTGCTTTTCGCTCATCGATCCCGGCCTTCTCCGCATCCGGTAGCTTGCGGAACGTCATGCCCGCGCGATTGAGAAGCGTCTCCCAGCCCGCATCCCGCGCCCAGCCCTCAAGCCGAGCACGGTCGATGCCCGCGGCCTTGTAGTCGTGAAAGGCGTAAGACACACCCTTGGCGTCCAGCCAGGCGCGCGCCTTCTTCATCGTGTCGCAGTTCTTGATGCCGTAGATCGTGATCGACAACGCTTGTTCCCACTCACTTGAATGAACGTAGACACCGGCGTCCAGGCGGGAGCCGCGTATGCTTACACCCCTTCGATGATCCGAATGTCGCGCTCCGCCCCGTCGCCGAGGGCGGCCAAGGCCTCCTGATACGCTGGACTATCATGCGCAGCCATAGCCTGCTCCAAGGAGTCGAACTCGATGACGACCGTGCGCTGCTGAAGCCCCGCCTCATAGAGGTGAGCAGGCAATCCCCGCGCAAGGATGCGACCGCCTGCGGCGGTGATCGCAGGGCCACTGAGCTTGGCATAGGCAGCCAGGGCGTCAGGATTGCTGACTGATCGATAAGCGGCAACCCAATACGCTTTCGGCATCGTCTTCAACTCCTCAGCTTGCACTCGCCACTATACTGAAGTTCCGCTGAAGCGCCAAAGTCGGGACGATCGCAGCTTCGGGCGCAAGCCGATAGTTACTCCCACTCAATCGTACCGGGCGGCTTCGAGGTGATGTCATAGGTCACGCGGTTGATACCCTTGACCTCGTTGATGATGCGGGTCGCAACGCGGCCGAGGAAGGCCATGTCGAAGGGGTAGAAATCAGCCGTCATGCCGTCGATGGAGGTGACGGCGCGCAGTGCGCAGACATGGTCGTAGGTGCGCGCATCGCCCATGACGCCCACGGTCTTCACCGGCAGCAGCACGGCGAAGGCCTGCCAGATTTCATCGTAGAGGCCGGCATTGCGGATCTCTTCGAGATAGATCGCATCGGCCTTGCGCAGGATGTCGAGCTTTTCGCGGGTGATCGTGCCGGGAACGCGGATCGCGAGGCCCGGACCGGGGAATGGGTGGCGTCCGACGAAGGCATCCGGCAGGCCGAGCTCGCGGCCGAGCACGCGTACTTCGTCCTTGAACAGTTCACGAAGCGGCTCCACGAGCTTCATCTTCATGCGCTCGGGCAGGCCGCCCACGTTGTGGTGACTTTTGATGGTGACGGAGGGACCGCCGGTGAAGGACACGCTCTCGATCACGTCGGGATAGAGCGTCCCTTGAGCCAGGAAGTCTGCGCCGCCGATCTTCTTCGCTTCCTCGTCGAACACATCGATGAAGAGCTTGCCGATGGTTTTGCGCTTCACCTCCGGGTCGGACACGCCCTCTAACGCGCCGATGAAGAGATCCTGCGCCTGAACATGCACGAGCGGGATGTTGTAGTGGTCGCGGAAGAGCGTCACCACCTGCTCGGCTTCCGATGAGCGCAGCAGGCCGTGATCCACGAACACGCAGGTGAGCTGGTCGCCGATAGCCTCGTGGATCAGCACCGCCGCCACAGCCGAGTCCACACCGCCGGACAGGCCGCAGATCACGCGTCCTGTGCCGACCTGGGCGCGGATGCGCTCGATGGCCTCCTCGCGGAAAGCCTTCATGGTCCAATCGCCCCGGCAACCGGCAATATCTCGCACGAAGTTGCGGATCAGCTGCGCGCCTTGCGGCGTATGCACCACTTCGGGGTGGAACTGGACGGCATAGAATTTGCGCGCTTCGTCCGCGACCGCGGCGAAGGGAGCGTTCTCGGAAATGGCCAGCACCTCGAAGCCCTCAGGCAGGTCGGTCACCCGGTCGCCATGGCTCATCCACACAGGATACTTCTTGCCGACCTGCCACACGCCCTGGAAGAGCGGGCTCTCGGTCAAGACCTCAACCTCAGACCGGCCGAATTCCGAATGGTGCCCGCCCTCGACCTGGCCGCCGAGCTGGGCCGCCATGGTCTGCTGGCCGTAGCAGATGCCGAAGATCGGCAGGCCCGTCTCGAACAGCTCTTGGGGCGCACGGGGCGAAGCGTCGGCCGTGACCGATTCAGGGCCGCCGGAGAGGATCACGCCCTTGGGCTTCATGATCCGGATGGCTTCAGCCGCCTTCTGGAACGGCACGACCTCGGAATACACGCCGTCCTCACGTACGCGGCGCGCAATGAGCTGGGTTACCTGGGAGCCGAAATCGACGATGAGAATCTTGTCGTGGGTCTGGGTCATGGTCTCTCGCGTGAGCAAGGTGCGGAAGTACGGGAGCCCCCGTGCTTTACCCTCATACTTGTCGGCCTGTCATGCCTTTTGAGTCTCGATGATGCGGCACCCGGCGTTTTAACGCCTTTCTGCCGCACCTTAAGCTTTCGTCAGAACGGAGAAGAAGAAACCGTCCGTGCCGGTCTTCAGCGGCGTCAGCTGAAGACCATAGGTCGTCGGCCTGACGAGCTTCTTCAAGCTCTCAAGCCCCACTGACGCAAGCACGTCCGACGCCTTCACAGGCTTGAAGCCCTGGTGCCGCGCCATGAAGGCGGAAAGTGCGTCATCGTTCTCCTCAGGCAGGATCGAGCAGGTGATGTAGACGATCCGCCCGCCCTGCTTCACGAGAGCGGCGGCGCGGTCGAGAACTGTCGCCTGCTCCTTGAGGCGAACCTCCAGGCTGCCGGGCCGCAGGCGCCATTTGGCATCCGGGTTGCGCCGCCATGTGCCGATGCCCGTGCAGGGCGCATCCACGAGCACGCAATCGATCTTGCCGTCGAGATCCGTCACCGCATCGGCCCCGCCCCTCGGGGTGCGGACCTGGACGTTGCGGACCCCTGCCCTGGCCAGCCGGTCATGGATCGGCGCAAGACGCCGATTGTCACTGTCGGTGGCGTAGATCTGTCCATGGTTCGCCATCATGGCGGCGAGTTCCAGCGTCTTGCCGCCGCCGCCAGCGCAGAGATCGACCACCTGCTCGCCGGGCTTCACGCCGGACAGAATGCCTACCAGCTGTGAGCCTTCGTCCTGAATCTCGATCCAGCCCTTGATGAACTCCGGCTCCGACTGCACGGCGGGGCCGCGTCCGTCCTCACTCGGCAGCACTCGCAGGCCCAGAGGCGACAGCGGCGTCTCGACGGCGCCCAGATGCGGGAGAGCATCGTGCGCCTCCTCGCGGGAGGAGACCTTCAGGGTGTTGACCCGCATATCGAGAGGCGCGCGCGTGGTGAGCGCCTGCATCTCGGCTACCAAGTCATCGCCGAAGAGCCTCGTTAGCGAGGGCTCGATCCAGTCCGGGAAATCGCCAGCCACGGGAGCCGGAGCCCCATCGAGGTTCGCGGCTTGCAGCCGCTCCCGCTCTTGGGCAGAGAGAGGTTCGGGCGCGAAACGCTCGCCGGAGCATAGGGCCGCAATTGCATCGACCGTCAGGCCGCGCTGGAGCTTAAGCATGCCGAGCACGACGGCGCGGGGTGTCGCCTCACCCATGATCCAGGCGGCGGAGGATTTCCGGCGCAGGGCATCGTAGACGAGGCTTGCGATGGCAGCCCGGTCCTTGGACCCGGCGAAGCGGTGCGACAGACCCCAATCCTTGAGAGCGTCGGTCGCCGGACGGCGGCGGGCTTCGATATCGCCAAGCACTTCGATGGCGGCGGAGATGCGAGCAGCAGGTGTCATTGAAAAAGCACACTTAACCTTGGCCGTATAAACGACACATTGTTTCCTATTTTCCGACCCGATCAGTAGTGGATTTAGTAACCGTGCATTCCGCACGATTCTCTATCGGAGCTTCTGACTATGTCGATCCTGTCCCGCATCGCCGCCCTCGGCCTGACCCTTGCCATCGCGGCCTGCGCCACTGCCCCCGCCGCCGACTTCACCCCGCCCCCGCGCAAGGCGACGGACGCGAAGACCCAGCTCGAGAGCGGCAAGCGCTTCTGACGTCTATCACAGTCTCCGCACGTCATCACCGGCCTTGTGCCGGTGATCAACGCCTTCGCCTCCACCTCACCGACCTCATCCTGAGGAGCCTGCAGAGCAGGCGTCTCGAAGGATCATCCAGTGATATCTGGAGACGCCCTCGTCCTTCGAGACGATCGCTGGCGCGATCCCTCAGGATGAGGGCTATGGGGATCGAAAGACGTGGATGGCCGGGACAGGCCCGGCCATGACGTTGAAATATAGGCTTAAACGCCAGCCTCGGCCGCAAAGATGCGGACGGCGAAGATCACCCACATGATGGCGAGGATCAGAACGCCGACCGCAAAGGCCTGGAAGCGCCACATGATCTTGTTCGAGGTCGTGTGAATGAACGCGTGAACCAGACGGCTTGCCACGAACATCCACGACATTATCACGAAGAGCATGTCCGCCTTGCGGGTGATGAGCGCGAACGCCACCAGCAGGTAGAACAGCACCGGCATTTCGAACTGATTGTGAAACGCGTTCTGAAGCTGCAGAACGCGTTTAGGCCAGTTGCGCTCGCCCAGCGCGATGTCCCCCACCTTCACCTCGCCGGAACGAAGGCTCGCGAACCTCCTGTTCCCCGTCATGAGAAGCAGGATGAAGGTCAGCCCGACAAGGACAAAGACGGGCAGAAGAATGGCGGTGATGCTCATGGGTAAAAACTCGACTGAAGCTTAGCTGCGAGTCGGGTAATTAGGGCTCTCCCTGGTGATCGTCACGTCATGGACGTGACTTTCGCGCAGGCCCGCGCTCGTGATGCGGATGAACTGGGCCTTTTCGCTGAATTCCTGCAGGGTCGCCGCGCCCACATAACCCATGGAGGCACGAAGGCCGCCGGTGAGCTGGTGCAGCACGCCCGAGACCGGACCCTTGTAGGCCACCTGCCCCTCGATGCCTTCCGGCACGAGCTTGAGCGTGTCGCGGACTTCCGCCTGGAAGTAGCGGTCGGCCGAACCGCGGGCCATGGCGCCCACGGAACCCATGCCGCGATAGGACTTGTAGGAACGGCCCTGGTAGAGGAACACCTCGCCGGGGGTCTCGTCCGTACCCGCGAGCAGCGAGCCCACCATGGCGCAGGAGGCGCCCGCCGCGAGCGCCTTCGCGAGATCGCCCGAGAACTTGATGCCGCCATCCGCAATTACCGGCACATCGGCCTGCGAGGCTGCCTCGACGGCTTCCATGATGGCAGTGAGCTGAGGCACACCGACGCCCGCAACGATGCGGGTGGTGCAGATGGAGCCGGGGCCGATGCCGACCTTGATCGCGTCTGCACCGGCATCGATGAGCGCCTGCGCACCCTCGCGAGTGGCGACGTTACCCGCGATCACCTGCACGGCATTGGAAAGCTTCTTCACACGGGTGACGCTCTCCAGAACCTTCACGGAATGGCCGTGAGCCGTATCGACGACAACCACGTCGCAACCGGCATCGATGAGGCGCTCGGCGCGCTCGAAGCCCTGCTCGCCCGTGGTGGTGGCGGCGGCGACGAGAAGACGGCCTTGAGAATCCTTGGCGGCGTTCGGATAGGCCACCTGCTTCTCGATGTCCTTCACCGTGATCAGGCCGATGCAGCGATAATGGTCATCGACGACCAGCAGCTTCTCGATGCGGAATTGGTGCAGCAGGCGGCGGGCCTCGTCCTGGCTCACGCCCTCGCGCACCGTGATGAGCCGGTCCTTCGTCATCAGCTCAGAGACGGGCTGGCCGGGGTTGCTGGCAAAGCGCACATCGCGGTTGGTGAGGATGCCGACCAGCTTGCCCTTGGTTCCGCTGGGGCCGCGCTCCACCACCGGAATGCCGGAAATCCCATGATGCTTCATGGTTGCCAGCGCATCGGCCAGGGTCTCGTCGGGATAGCTCGTGATGGGGTTCATCACCATGCCCGACTCGTAGCGCTTCACGAGACGCACCTGCTCGGCCTGGACCTCGGGCTCTAGGTTGCGGTGGATCACGCCGAGGCCGCCGTTCTGGGCCATGGCGATGGCCATGCGGGCTTCCGTCACCGTATCCATGGCGGAGGCGACGATGGGCATGTTCAGGCGGATGGTGCGGGTCAGCCGCGTGCCGACATTCACGTCGGCGGGCAGAACCTCAGAGCGGCCGGGCCTGAGCAAAACGTCATCGAAGGTCAGTCCTTCGATGATCTTATCGGCAAATACGGAGGCCATGGCCAACTCCTTCGGGTGCGCGGTGAGGCAAGCGATATCGCTTTGTCGAGTTGGCACGGGTCCGTAGCATGGTGTTTCGCTTTCGCAAAGAGCTAAGGACGCATTTCCCAGCAGACCTGCCTTGCATCAAATGGCTATGCAATGCGTTGTTCGGAAGTTAAGTGCCAAAGGTCATGCGCCAAGTCCGCCTCCTTCCCCTCATCATCGCCACCGCGCTTTTCATGGAAAACATGGATTCGACGGTGATTTCGACCTCGCTCCCCATGATCGCGCAGGATCTGGGGACCGACCCGATTGCGCTGAAGCTTGCTCTCACATCCTATCTCATCAGCTTGGCCATCTTCATCCCGATCTCCGGCTGGGTGGCGGACAAGTACGGTTCGCGCACCATCTTCACCATCGCCATCGGCGTGTTCATGGCGGGCTCGCTCGCCTGCGCCGGAGCGCAGTCCCTCGAAGGGTTCGTGATCGCCCGGTTCGTCCAGGGCATGGGCGGGGCCATGATGGTGCCGGTCGGGCGTCTCGTGCTGCTGCGGAGCGTGCCCCGCAACGAGGTGGTGCAGGCCCTGGCCACGCTCACCATCCCTGCCCTCATCGGCCCCGTGGTCGGTCCGCCGTTGGGCGGCTTCATCACCACTTATTTCCACTGGCGCTGGATCTTCTTCATCAACATTCCGATCGGCATCCTCGGGATCGTGCTCGCCACGATCTTCATTCCGAATATCCGGGAAGAGGACACGCCGCCTCTCGACATCCTTGGCTTCCTTTTGTCAGGCATGGGGCTTGCTCTCCTCATGCTGGGCTTTGCCTCGGGCGGGCGGCATCTCATTCCGGAAGAGGTTTCCCTGGGCTGCATCATCATCGGCGCACTGTGCGTGGCGGCTTACGTCTGGCACGCAAGACGGACCCCGCATCCGGTGCTTCAGCTCAAGCTCCTCAAGGTCCCGACCTTCCGTATCAGCGTTCTCGGCGGTTCGCTTTTCCGGATCGGGATCGGCGCCATCCCCTTTCTCCTGCCGCTGATGCTCCAGGTCGGATTCGGCCTGAGCCCGGTCGCCTCGGGATCTCTCACCTTCATTGCGGCGGTCGGCGCGCTGTTCATGAAGACCATGGCCAGGCGCATCCTGGAGCGCGTCGGCTTCCGTAGTGTGCTGGTGATCAATGCCTTCATCGGGGCGGCTTTCGTGGCCTTCAACGGGTTCTTCACGCCTTCGACGCCTCATTGGTTGATCATGGCCATCCTCTTCATCGGCGGCTGTTTCCGCTCGCTGCAATTCACGAGCCTCAACGCCATCGGCTACGCGGAAATCTCCAAGCGCGACATGAGCTATGCCACGAGCCTGTCGAGCGCGGCGCAGCAGGTGGCGCTCAGCATCGGCGTGGCCTTCGGCGCCTATGTGGTGGAAGCGGCCGCCCATTGGCAGGGCAGGACAGCCATCGCGGCCGAGGATTTCGGCCCCGCCTTCTGGGCCGTAGCGACGGTTTCCGCGCTTGCCGGCTTCATCTTCATGGGCCTTCATCCAACGGCTGGCGCGGAGATGTCAGGCCATCGGGCCGTCGAGAGGAAGCCCCCCGCTACAGGCATGGGCGACGGCACAACAAATCTCGGTGAGGAGGTGGAACGGCGATAGAAGCGCGTTACTATCGCCTGAGGTAACCAGGAGGCGACCTTGGACAAACGTATCATCGACCTCTACGACGACTTCACCCATGGCGGCATGAACCGCCGCAACTTCCTCGACAAGCTCGCGGCGCTCGCCGGCAGCACGGCTGCAGCAACAGCCCTGCTTCCGATCCTGCAGAACAACTACGCGCAAGCGCAGACCGTGCCGGAAGGCGACCCGAGGATCACTGCGGAGATCGTGGACATTCCTGGCGCGCAGGGCCTCAAAGGCTATCTCGTGAAACCCAAGGGCGCCTCCGGCAAGCTGCCGACCGTGATCGTTATCCACGAGAACCGGGGCCTCAACCCGCATATCAAGGATGTCACCCGGCGCATGGCGACTGAAGGTTTCATCGCGCTCGGCCTCGATTACCTCTCGCCCATGGGCGGCACGCCCGCCGACGAGGAGAAGGGCCGCGAGATGATCGGGCAGTTGAAGCAGCCGGATGTCATCGCCAACGGCAAGGCGGCGGTGGCCTACCTTAAGGGACGGCCCGACAGCAACGGCAAGGTCGGCGCCATCGGCTTCTGCTGGGGCGGCGGCGCGGTGAACAATCTCGCCGTGAACGAGCCGAACCTCAATGCAGGCGTCGCCTATTATGGCGGCCAGCCGAAGGCCGAGGATGTGCCGAAGATCCAGGCGGCCATGATGCTGCACTATGGCGGACTGGATGAACGCATCAATGCAGGCATTCCCGCCTATGAAGCGGCACTCAAGCAGGCCGGGAAGACCTACGAGATTTATGTCTACGAGGGCGCCAACCACGCCTTCAACAACGACACCAACGCTGCCCGTTACGATAAGGAAACAGCCGATCTCGCCTGGAGCCGGACGGTCGGATTCTTGAAGAAGAATTTGGCTTAACACCTCGCTCGTCATTCCAGAGGCGTGACGGGGCCTGGAATGACGAGCGGTTGAACGGCTCTCCTCAGCCTTTCAGATGGGCGTTGCACTGCGAATAGTAGCCGCCGCCCTTCTCAATCCATTTCAAGCCGCCATTGCTTGTTCCGCCGGCTGCCTGATTGGCTTTGTATTGATCGAGGCAGGTATGCATCCGGGCTTTCCCAACGGATTCAGTCGAGTATTTCGACGAGACGGTCGTCGGGAAGACCACATTGCCTCGCACCAGCGGCGCATTGGGCTGCCCCGTCGATGGCTTTGCCTGGGTCTGAGGTGTCACAGCCCCGGTTGTCGCTGGAGCCGCTGTCATTCCACATTCCGCCTTGCGGAAATCGTTCCACTTCATCGCCCCGAGGGTCCCGCCTGCTTGGGCAGCCTTATACTTGTCGCTACATTCCTTCATCGTCAGGGCAGAAGCCGGCAATGAGCTGACCAGGATCAGTCCTGCCGTACCGGCCATGATCGCAGATAAAATCAAGTGCCGTTGCATGATCAAACCTCCACGCTTGCGTGCGCTCTCGATCCAGCAAAAGCGTTTTGCGTCGCTACGAAGCGGACGCCCTCTCCCTCACCGGGGAGCGCTCATTACGATCATGCCTGAACAGCGAAATGGTTCCCTACAGGCTTTGTTATTCCACGAATGGATCCACCTGCACCCTTTTCCCGATCATGAACGCGTCCGCCACCAATCGGAACGGCGTGTCGTCCACCTCCGACCGGTTGAGGGTGAGGAGTGCGTCGAAGCGGCGATAGATGCCCTGATATTCCTGGGGCTGCTCCTGCACCACGAGACGCCCGTCGATTTCGAGGCAGCTGCCGCCTTGCGAGAGCTTCAATGTGAAACCGGCGTCGGTTTCCACCTCGATGTCCCAGCTCTGCGGGCCGGTCTGGCGCCAGTCGAAGACGGCCTGGAGATTGCCGTCGGTGTGGCCGGTCTGGAACTCCAGATTAGCTGCGATCGGCGCATCCCTGTTGGAGGGAAACTGCAGCGTCGACGTCTTGATGAAGATCGGCTCGGGCATGATGCGGGTCACGATGGACAGCGCGTTGATGCCGGGATCGAAGATGCCGAAGCCGCCCGCCTGCCAGATCCATTCCTGACCGGGATGCCAATGGCGCACATCTTCCTTCCAGGTCACCAGGAGCCGCTTGATGGACCAGCCGGCGAGCGCCTTCTTCGCCTCGTCGACGGCCTTGTTGTACTGGGAATGCCAGGTGGTGAAGATCGTCTTGCCGGCCCTCTCGGCCAGCACCCGCAGGTCTTCCAGCTCGCTTAAAGTCGCGGCGGGCGGCTTTTCCAGAAGCACGCTCTTTCCCGCCAGCAGCGCATCCCGCGCGATCTGATGGCGGACCTGCGGCGGCGTGCAGATCGCAACAACGTCGAGTTCAGGAACCTTCAGCAGTTCATGGTAATCCTGGAACGTATACTTCGCGTCCTCATGCGACAGGCCGCGCGTGCTCGACACGGCCAGGAGCTCGAAATCCGGATTGGATTTGATGACCGGCAGGTGCTGATCCTGCGCGATCTTGCCGAGGCCGATGATGCCGATCTTATGGACGGTCATATGCGTGGTCCTTCTGTTATGGCGACCACGCAAGCGGGCCGTCAGCCCTCAAGTTCCCGGTCGGTCGTACCCCGAAAACCGGTCGCCAGCACGTAGAGTTCCGCCGAGTCGGCGCGGCTTGCCGCAGGCTTGACGTGCCGGACCACGGCAAAATCCCGCTTTAGGTCCGTGAGGAGTTGCGATTCCGTGCCGCCCTGGAACACCTTGGCGACGAAGGCACCGCCCGGCGCCAGGATCTCGCGGGCGAAATAGATCGCGGCTTCGGCAAGGCCGATGATCCGCAGGTGATCGGTCTTCTTATGGCCGGTCGTGTTCGCCGCCATATCGGACATGACCACATCGGCCTGACCACCGAGAAGCTCGATGAGCCTGCCGGGAGCGCTCTCGTCCAGGAAGTCCAACTCGATGAAATCCACGCCCGCCATGGGGTCGATGGGCAGGAGATCGATGCCGACGACCTTGCCCTTCGGCCCCACCTTCCTGGCGGCGATCTGCGACCAGCCGCCGGGCGCGGCGCCCAGGTCCACGATGCGCTGGCCGGGTTTGAGTAGGTGGTACTTCTCGTCGATCTCCAAAAGCTTGAAGGCCGCGCGCGAGCGGTAGCCTTCACGCTTGGCGCGCGCCACATAAGGATCGTTGAGCTGGCGCTCCAGCCATTTCTGGGACGAGAGGGACCGCTTGTTCGCCGTTTTCACGCGCTGCTTGAGATTGCGGACACCCGAGCCTGACTTGCTAGCCGTCACCGCTGCGAGCCTCCCCGCCAGACGCTGTCCTCACGCATCATATTCATCAAAATTCCTTCGCGCAGACCACGGTCTGCAATACGTAAGCGATCCGAGGGGAATGCCCGGCGGATCGCTTCGAGAATGGCGCAGCCGGCGAGAACCAGATCGGCGCGTTCCCTGCCGATGCAAGGGTTTTCAGCCCGCTGCTGGAAATCGGAATGCAGCAGGCGGGTCATGACTGTCGAGATGTCGGCATTGCACATCCACATCCCATCGACCTTGCGCCGGTCATAGCGCTCCAGCCCCAGGTGAATGCCGCCGACCGTGGTGACGGTTCCCGACGTGCCGAGCAGATGGAAGTTAGGAGCACGGCCCGCTGCCGCTGCAATGAGCGCGAAATCGAGGAGGAGTTCGGATACCTCTTCGACCATGCCCTCGAAGCTCTCGGGCGTCACATCGATGCCGCCATAGCGTTCGGCAAGGGTCACGACGCCGACGGGCAGCGAATCCCACGCGCGGATGCGCTTGCAGGGATCGGCGAAGGCATGAGGCGGCGGGCCGTCGACCCAGGCGATCTCCGTGGAGCCGCCACCGATATCGAACACGATGACCGATTGCGCCTTGGGATCGGCCAAAGCCGCGCAGCCGGTCACCGCGAGATAGGCCTCCGTCTTGCGGTCTACGATCTCCAGTTCGAGTTCGAGGTCGTTGCGCACACGCTCGATGAAGGACGCGCCGTTATCGGCAAGGCGGCATGCCTCCGTCGCGACGAGGCGCGCCCGCGATACATCCTTGGCGGCCATCTTGTCTCGGCAGATGCGCAGGGCATCTATCGTGCGCTCGATAGCGTCGTCGCTGAGCATATTGCCGAGCCCCAAGCCTTCGCCGAGCCGGACGATCCGCGAGAACGCATCGACGACGCGAAACCCATAATGCGCGGGCTCCGCGATCAGCAGGCGGCAATTGTTGGTGCCGAGGTCGAGCGCCGCGTAGCTGCGCGTGGAGCGACGCTTCTGGTGCCGTCGTGACGACGAGGCTGCCTGCGCGATCCATGACGAGCCGCCCTCGGCCCCGGGAGACGGGTCCGCGCGTCGATCGTCAAATTCGTTCGTCGCATCGGCTTTAACGGTCAACTCAGAATCCTTGGGCATCCACACGAGGGATGCTGCTTGGAATCCAGAGTAACAACCGCATCGCACTCCTGCCAAGGGCAGCCGCACAGATTATCCGGACAGCCCTGGTGACGAATCAGAGTGTTAGACCATCCATCCGAGCGGTCAGCCTTTCGAGAATTGCCGCGCTTACATTGGCGATTGCAATGCGTAGATACCTTTCCTGGCCCGGTCCGAAATAGCTTCCGGGAAGGCAGAGAACACCCCGCTCGGTCGCCAGCTTTTCGGCTACGACCTGGGCCTTGGTGCCCTCGAAGGGGTGCCGGACATAGGCGAAATAGGCACCGACCGATTCGATTTGCCACTCCGGTAGAGGGGCGAGAGCCGCCTGGAACACGGCGGCGCGCTGGTTGATCTCGGCCCGGTTGGCCTCCCGCCAGTCGCGCAACCCATCGATGGCCCAAGGCAGAACGGCCTGAGCGGTTCGGGGCGGGCAGATCTGGATGCAGTCCAGAATCTTGGCGATCTGCTCGATAAGGCCGGCATCCGCCGTTATCGCCCCCATCCGGTGACCGGGAATGGCGTAGGATTTCGAGAACGAGTAGAGCTGGATCACCGTATCACGCCAGGCCTCGGCCGTGAAAAGGCTGTGTGGATTCTTCATGTCCTGCGGCAGAAAGTCCCGGTAAGTCTCGTCGATCACGAGGTAAATGCCGCGGCGGCGGCACAGCTCGGCGAAGCTTTCGATGACATGCGCGGGATAGACGGCCCCGGTCGGGTTGTTGGGCGTGACGAGGACGATGGTGCGCACCTTGTCGTCGATCAGCGCCTCCGCATCCTCAGGCCTCGGCACGAACCCGTTTTCCGGGCGGCACGGCAGCGGGCGGGGCTCGATACCCAGCATATCGAGGGTCATCTGGTGGTTGAAGTACCAAGGCGTCGGCACCAGCACAGCCTCGCCGCGATGGGCCAGCAGCATCATGGCGGCGAAAAAGGCCATGTTGCAGCCTGCCGTGACCGCGATGTCCTGCGCTTCGATTCGGCCCTCGTAGAGCCGTGACATCTCGGCAGCGTAGGTAGCCCGCAGCTCGTTGCCCCCGTTGATCGGGCCATATTGGGCGCTCGTCGCCAAGCCTGCGGCGGCGGACAGGCGCTCCAGGAAGCTTTCATGCGGCGGATTGCCCGGCACGGCCTGGGAGAGGTTCATCAGCGGGCCATAGGCACCGTCATAGCGCTTCAGCCAGCTCTGTGCTTCCGGGATTGGAGGGCTGCCCACATCCGCGACCAGGGGATTGATGGGGTTGAACGCAAGGCTCGCCATGAAGGGCTTGGCTCCTCGAAAACGAAAGGGCAGAAAACCCGGTGAACCTCCACCGAAATCTCCTGCCCTTCAAGGGTTATCGTAAGCAGATCGATACTTCGACGTCATGGCCGGGCTTGTCCCGGCCACCCCGATTAGAAAAGCGCGGCGCTTCAGACAATCGGGATCACCGGCACAAGGCCGATGATGACGCGGAGCGTAACGGAAGAACCTCAGTCCTTCGCGCGCTCCACGTAGGAGCCGTCTTCCGTCATGATCACGACGCGGGTTCCCGTCTGGATATGCGGGGGCACCAGGGTGCGCACGCCGTTCGACAGAATGGCGGGCTTGTAGGAGGAAGAAGCTGTCTGGCCCTTCACGACCGGCTCGGTCTCGGTGATCTCGAGGGTCACGCGGGCGGGCAGCTCAAGCGAGATCGGCACGCCGTTATGGGTGGACAGCATGACGGCCATGTTTTCCTGAAGGTAGGGCTTCAGGTCGCCGATGATGTCTTGCGGCACGACCAGCTGATCGTAGGATTCGGGGTTCATGAAGTGGAAGCCCTCACCGTCCTCATAGAGGTAGGTGTGTTCACGGTCTTCCACGAAGGCGCGCTCGACCTGCTCAGTGGTGCGGTAACGCTCGGAGACCTTCACGCCGTCGGAGATGCGGCGCATGTCGAGCTGGGTCACCGGGGTGCCCTTGCCGGGGTGGATATTCTGAGCAGTGAGCACGACATAGAGTTTGCCGTCCATATCGACGACATTGCCTTTGCGGAGCGTAGAGGCGATGACCTTCACGGGGAGCTTTCCTTGTGACAGATAGGGTGCGTCGGTGGAGCCGGGCGGCCCTGCCCCAGCGACGATGAAAATCGGTTTCGCTGCCGCAACTAGCCTATCTTGGCGCAAATCGCCAGTCTGACCTTATGGAAGCCCTCTGTGATGGAAAACGCCATGCCCGCCCCCTCGCCCTGGTGGACGCCGCATGTCCACGCGGACAGGCGCCCGTTTCTCCTGGGGAGGAACCGGATTCAGGCGGCTTTCCGAGGTTTCTTCGCCGCCTGTGACTTCGTGGAGGTCGATACCGCAACGCTCCAGGTTTCTCCCGGAAACGAGGCCCATCTCCATGCTTTCGCCACCGAGGCCATCGGTCACGGTGGATCGAGGACCCCGCTCTACCTGCACACTTCGCCCGAATTCGCCTGCAAGAAGCTGCTGGCGGCGGGCGAGGCAAGGATAGCCTGCTTCGCCCATGTCTACCGCAACCGGGAACGTGGGCCCCTGCACCACCCGGAATTCACCATGCTCGAATGGTATCGGGCCGGTGAGGGATACGAGACCCTGATGCGGGATTGCGCCGAGTTGCTGCCGCTCGCAGCCGAGACAGCCGGCACCCGGACCCTCACCTATCGTGGCCGTACCACCGACCCGTTTCAGGAGCCTGAGCGCTTGAGCGTGGCGGAAGCCTTCCACAGGTTTGCCGGGATCGACCTTCTCGCATCTATCGACGTAGACGGCACGACCGATCGCGGCCATCTTGCCGCCAGCCTGCGCCAGGCCGGGTTGCGGGTGGCCGAAGACGACACCTGGTCCGATCTGTTCAGCCGAGTCATCGTGGAGCGGGTCGAACCCAATCTCGGCCTCGGCCGCGCCACGATCCTCGATGAATACCCGGTTGCCGAGGCGGCGCTCGCTCGGCCTACCGCGCGCGACCCGCGCGTTGCGGAGCGGTTCGAGCTTTATGCCTGCGGCGTCGAGCTTGCCAATGCCTTCGGGGAACTCACCGATGCCCGAGAGCAGCGACGCCGGTTCGAGGCGGAGATGGCGGAGAAGATGCGGGTCTATGGCGAGAGCTATCCCGTCGATGAGGATTTCCTGGCGGCGCTTGCGCATATGCCTGAGGCCAGCGGCATCGCGCTCGGCTTCGATCGTCTCGTGATGCTTGCTACCGGCGCCTCCCGCATCGACCAGGTGATCTGGGCGCCCGTACCGGAGACGGACCATTGAGGACCATCCGCACCCCCGCCGAGCTTCTAGAGGCCGAACTCATTTCGCCCGAGCGCCTGCGTGAGGCCGAGGCGGTGGCGGAGCGCTATGCCATCGCCATCAGCCCGGCCATTGCGGACCTGATCGACCGCACCGATCCGAACGATCCGATTGCCCGGCAGTTCGTGCCTCACAGTGCGGAGCTGGAGGTGACGCCGGAAGAGCGTGAGGATCCCATCGGCGACCTCACTCATTCTCCGGTCGAAGGCATCGTGCATCGCTATCCCGACCGCGTGCTGCTCAAGGCCGTGCATGTGTGCCCGGTTTATTGCCGCTTCTGCTTCCGCCGCGAAATGGTAGGTCCACAAGGCTTCGGCACGCTCTCGCCGGAGGCGATGGACAAGGCTTTCGCCTATATCGCCGAACACCGTGAAATCTGGGAGGTCATCCTCACCGGAGGCGATCCACTGGTGCTCTCCCCACGCCGCCTGTCCGAAATCATGCAGCGGTTGGCCGAAATCGATCACGTGAAGATCGTCCGCTTCCATACCCGTGTGCCTGTGGTCGAGCCGGACCGTGTCGATGCCGAGCTGATCGCGGCCTTGAAGGCAAGCGGCAAGACCACCTACTTGGCGCTCCACGCCAACCATCCGCGCGAACTCACGGACGAGGCGCGCTCTGCATGCGGGAGGCTCGTGGATGCGGGCATCGCCATGCTCAGCCAATCGGTTCTCTTGAAGGGCATCAACGACGATCCGGACGTTCTCGCCCGTCTCATGCGGGCCTTCGTGGAAACGCGGATCAAGCCCTATTACCTCCATCACCCCGATCTCGCGCCCGGCACGAGCCATTTCAGGCTCTCCATCGAGGAAGGTCAGGCGCTTGTCGCGAGCCTGCGCGGCCGCGTCTCGGGACTGTGCCAGCCGACCTATATTCTTGATATTCCCGGCGGATACGGCAAAGCGGTCATCGCCCCCGGCACTATTACGAACACCGGTGACGGCTGCTACGCGATCAGCGATTTTCGCGGCGACAGCCACGCTTATCCGCCTGAGGCCTGAACGATCCTCGAAAGAGTTCTTCGCGGCTCGAACTCTGCCTCATTCGCAACCGAGAATGCCGGCTCGTTCATCGAGGCGGCCCATTCATGGACGACGACGCAAGAGAACCTGTCGAGAACAAGATCGACTCCACGTTCCGCAACGGCTCGATCACAGCGATCGGCGTCGTCGTCGGCTTTTCCTTAGGCTTTCTGAGCCGCTGGTCCGCTCTGCCAGGCGATTGGACCAAATCGGATCTCATATCCGTAGCCCTCATCACGCTCGGACTTGCCCTCCAGGTGAAAGCCCTGGCCGATCTGCTGTTGATTTCGTCTCTGCATCTCAAGAAATACAATCGCTCCGTCCGGATTTTCCTGACAGGGCTGATCCTCGTCAGTCTCGGCGTCATTTTCGCGGTCTTCGCCGACATCATGGGCTTCAGCGGGATCGTGCTGGAGGGCTAGAGCTGGCCGCAATTTTTGACGGCGAACCGGAGTCCCTTCGCCGAAAAATGCTCTAATCGAACCCGCCGCCCTTGCCGCGTCCTTTCTTGATCTCGGAGCGGCGACCCTTCGCTTCCAGACGGCGTTTCTTCGAGGCCAGCGTTGGCCTCGTGGGCCGGCGCGGCTTGGGCCGCTCGGTCGCCTGCCGGATCAGTTCGACCAGGCGGTTCACCGCGTCCTCGCGGTTGCGCTCCTGCATGCGGAAGCGCTGGGCGGTGATGATGAGCACGCCGTCATTGGTCAGGCGCTTGCCCGCGATCCGCTCCAGCCTTTCCTTCACATCTTCAGGCAGCGAGGGCGAGTTGCGCACGTCGAAGCGCAGCTGCACGGCGGATTCCACCTTGTTGACGTTCTGGCCGCCGGGACCCGAGGCGCGGATGAAGCTCTCCTGGAGTTCGTCCTCATCGAGCGAGATGCTGTTGGTCACCTTGATCATGGGGCCTCGGGTGGAATGGCGGAGAGGGACACCGGCGTGCCTCTTTCATCTGTCCAATGCCGTCTTTGGGCGTGCTTGTCGACAGGTGCATTTAGGTCTAAGCGCCTTGTGCCCCCTCTCTTTTGTCGGACATCGCGTTCCGCCCACAGAGCCTTCCATGTCCGCCGTCTTCGCCAGCCTGATTCCGACCTTCCTCATCATCGCCACCGGCTGGCTCTGCCGGGTCACTAATTTCGTGAGCGAGCAACAATGGGCGGGGCTTGAGCGCGCCACTTACGTCATCTTCTTTCCGGCCCTCATCATCGACACGCTCGCGCGCGCCGACCTGTCATCGGTGCCGGTCCTCGGCGTGGGCGGAGCATTGATGGGCTCGATCCTCATCATGGCCGGGATCGTTCTGGGGCTCCGGCCCATTCTGGAGCGCCATGCAGGCATCGACGGCCCGAGCTTCACCTCGGTCTTTCAGGGCGCGACGCGCTGGAACACCTTCGTGGGCCTTGCCGTCTCGGGCAGTCTCTTCGGCCAGCGCGGCATTGCCCTCATTGCGGTCGCCATCGCCGCGATGGTGCCGCTGCTCAATCTGCTGGCCTTCTACGTATTCATCCGCTTTGCCGGTCGCCCTCGGCAGAGCCCACGGGAGATCCTGCGGTCCCTCGCGGCCAATCCATTCATCTGGTCCTGCGCCATCGGATTGACGTTGAACCTGATCCTGCCGCCTCTTCCGAAGCCGATCACGGGCTACATCGATCTCTTGGGACGGGCCGCACTCGCAGCCGGTCTTCTGATCGTCGGCGCGGGGCTCGATATCCGCCGCCTCGCCAAGCCGGGCCTGCCCCATTGGCTGACCGTAGGGCTCAAGCTTCTCGTCCTGCCCGCCATGGCGATCACGCTGGCCGGCTGGGCCGGCGTGACAGGCCATGACCTGATCGTGATCATCATCGCAGCCTCCGTCCCCACCGCATCGGCCGGCTATGTGCTCGCCCGTCAGATGGGAGGCAATGCGCCTCTCATGGCCGAAATCCTGACATTGCAGACGCTTCTGGCGCTCGTCACGATGCCCCTGCTCATCACCCTCGCGGGTTGAAGCTTTTTTACATCAATACAACCATTGGTTATTAAGAAGAACTTGTATGATCAGTGGTTGTGCTGATACTAGGCTCGAGTGAAACAGAGACACAGCTCAGCCTTCATGTCCAAGCTTCCGACTTACGCCCTCAAGGCGCCCTCGCCTCATGACGAACCGGATGCCGCCGATGTCGGAAAAGATCCCGGCGGTTCGGTCATGAGCACCGCCGAGACGGCTCAATACATTGCGGAATTCACCGCCGAGCTGTCCTATCTCGCACGCCAATCCAAGCTGGATCTGCTTGCCTATCTGCTCGACATGGCAAGGCTGGAGGCGGGACGCGCCATCCAGGCCGGTAAACGGGGCAAGTAGGGTTCAGCGCCCTGCGATCAGCGAGACGGCGTTGCCGCCGTGGCGCTCCAGGCGTCCCGCGATCTCCAGTTCGAGCAGGGTCATCTGAACGGAGCGGATCGACAGGCCCGACTGGCGGACGAGATCGTCGATGGAGATCGGCGAGGGTCCAAGCATTTGAATGAGATCGGCATTCCCCTCGCCTGCTTCCTCGGGAAACCCGCTGTCCGGCATGAATGTGCCCTTGGGCGCACGCGGAACATCCGGTAGATCGAGCTCATCCCAAAGCTCCTCCGTGCCCACAAGCCGCTGCGGTTCCTCGGCGCTCACGTCGAGGCGCGAGCCCGTGGCAATCAGAGGTTCCAGCACGCTGGTCACATGGTCGATCTCAGCACAGAGATTGGCCCCATCGCGGATAAGATCGTTGGTGCCCTCGGCGCGCGGATCGAGCGGCGAGCCTGGCACGGCGAAGACCTCGCGCCCCTGCTCCAAGGCGAAGCGCGCGGTAATCAGCGAACCGGACCGACGCGCGGCCTCCACCACGACGACGCCATAGGAAAGCCCGGAGACAATACGATTGCGACGTGGGAAGTCGCGCCCGCGCGATTCCCAGCCTATCGGCATTTCCGAGACGATTGCGCCGCCGTTCTCGATGATGGAGCGCAGCAGCGGCTCATTCTCGGACGGATAGATCTTGTCCTGCCCACCCGCGAGCACGGCGACCGTTCCCGTCGCCAGCGTCGCGCGATGGGCACGCGTATCGATGCCGCGCGCAAGGCCCGACACCACGACGTAACCGGCCTCGCCCAATTGGCGGGACAGGCGCTCGGTGAATGTCAGGCCTGAAGCGGAAGCATTGCGTGAACCGACCATGGCCACGCAGGGCCGCGACAACACCTCCGTCGAACCACGCACCGCGATCAGCGGCGGCGCGGTATCGATGGCCTTCAGCGTCTTCGGATAATCCGGCTCGCCCATGGCGACGAAGCGCACGCCGAGCCGTGCGGCAGCCGCCATCTCCTTCTCGGCCTCGGCCCGGCTCGTGACCTTCAGCAGCAGGCGCCCGCCCTTGCGCGCGAGATCCGGCAGGGCTTCGAGTGCTGCGGACGCTCCTCCGAACTGGTTGATGAGCGCCCGGAAGGTGCGCGGCCCCACATTCTCAGAGCGGATGAGGCGGAGCCAGTCGAGACGCTGCTCGTCGGTCAGATGCACGGGCTCAACCCTTCTGCCCGATCTTGCCCTCGGTGCCGTCGAGAAGGCGGGTGATGTTGGGGCTGTGCTTCCACCAGAGAAGCGCCACGAGAATGATTGTCGCGGCGGCCATGCCGGGTTCACCGAGAAGCCACAGCACCACTGGGGTCGCGCCGCTGGCGACCAGGGCGGACAGGGACGAATAGCGGGAGGCAAAAGCCACGCCCAGCCAGATGACGCCAAAGATCACCGCAGCGACCCAGTTCAACCCTATCAGCACGCCGATGAAGGTAGCGACGCCTTTGCCACCCTTGAACTTCAGCCACACGGGGAAGAGATGCCCCAGGAACGCCCCCAATGCGGCGATGGTGGCGAATTGCGGGCCCCATTGCGCGGCGATCAGCACGGCGGCGGTGCCTTTGAGGGCATCGCCGATAAGGGTCGCGGCGGCGAGCCCCTTGCGACCGGTCCTTAAGACATTAGTGGCGCCGATATTGCCCGAACCCACATTGCGGATATCCCCTAAGCCCGCCATGCGGGTGAAGATGACGCCGAAGGGGATGGAGCCCAGAAGGTAGCCCAGGAGCAGCGCACCCAGGAGATAGAGCGTATTGGCTTCGTCAGACATTCCGATCTCTTCACGTCTCTTGCTGTGAGCGGCGGTCGAACAAGATCCTGCCTGCAACTATCGTGATCGTCACCTGTCCTTCCAGACGGGCTTCGTCGAAAGGCGTGTTCTTGGACAGGGATTTGAGCTGGTTTCGGTCGAGCACGTAAGGCGCTTCCGCGTCGAACACGATGAGGTCGGCGGGAGCCCCAACCTTCAGACGTCCGGCCTCCAACCCTAGGATTTCCGCCGGTTTCGTGGAGAGTGCGCGCAGCAGCCTGGGGAGCGAGATACGGTCGGAATGGACCAGGCGCAGGGCCGCCGAGAGCAGGGTTTCGAGGCCGACGGCGCCATCGGCGGCCTCGGCGAAAGGCAGCCGCTTGTTCTCTACATCCTGTGGATTGTGGTCCGAGACGATCACGTCGATGGTCCCGTCCGCCAGCGCCTCGATCATCGCCTGCCGGTCATCCTCGTGCCGCAGGGGCGGCGAGAGCTTGAAGAAGGTGCGGTAATCGCCGATGTCGTTCTCGTTGAGGGCCAGGTGGTTGATCGATACGCCGCAGGTCACCGGCAGGCCATTCGCCTTTGCGTTCCGCACGATCTCCGCCGAATCGGCGCAGGAGATCATGGCGGCATGGTAGCGGGCGCCCGTGAGACGAACGAGGCGCATGTCCCGCTCCAGCACGATGGTCTCGGCCTCACGCGGAATGCCGGGCAGCCCAAGGCGTGAGGCGAACTCACCCTCGTTCATGACGCCGGGACCAACGAGGTTCGGGTCTTCCACATGGTGGACGATGAGCGCATCGAAGTCGCGGGCATAGGTCAGCGCGCGGCGCATGACCTGGGCATTCGTGACCGAGCGCGCGCCATCGGTGAACATGATGGCGCCGGCTTCCTTGAGCCGTCCGATCTCGGCCATCTCCTCGCCCTTCAGCCCCTTCGTGAGGGCAGCAGCCGGAAGAATATTCACGATGGAAGTATCGCGGGCGCGGCGGACGATGAAGTCGATCACCGCCGGATCGTCGAGAGCCGGGCTGGTATCGGGCATGGATACCACGGTCGTCACGCCTCCAGCCGCCGCAGCCTCACCGGCGCTCTTGAGCGTCTCCCGATAAGGCCCGCCGGGCTCGCCGATGAAGGCGCGCATGTCGATGAGGCCGGGAGCAAGGACTTGTCCGCCGCAATCGATGACATCCGCATCCGACGCGACGGCAACGTGAGGGCCGACCTCGGCGATGAGGCCATCACGGATCAAAACGCTGCCGGTCTGCTCGCGCTCGGTTTCAGGGTCGATCAGGCGAGCGTTGTTAAGGAGAATTGGCTTGGTGCTCATCACGTCCTCACCCGTTCGGAAGATGGCTCGCGAGAGCCTCGAGCACCGCCATGCGGACGGCGACGCCCATTTCGACCTGTTCGCGGATGAGCGACTGCGCGCCGTCCGCCACGTCGGATGAAATCTCGACGCCGCGGTTCATGGGGCCGGGATGCATCACGAGAGCATCCGGCTTGGCGAAGGACAGCTTTTCCTGATCGAGCCCGTAGAACCGGAAATACTCCTTCACGGACGGGATGAAGGAACCGCTCATGCGCTCGCGCTGCACGCGCAACATCATCACGATGTCGGCGTCCTCAAGGCCTTTGCGCATGTCGGTAAAGGTCGGGAAGCCGAGGCGGGCGATGCCGGGGGGCTGCAGGTTCGTGGGCGCGACGAGGCGCACCTGTGCGCCCATCGCGGCGAGCAGGATCATGTTGGAGCGCGCCACACGCGAATGAACGATGTCGCCGCAGATCGCGACGACAAGGCCTTCGATGCGCCCTTTGTTGCGGCGGATGGTGAGGGCGTCGAGAAGGGCCTGGGTCGGGTGCTCGTGGGCGCCGTCGCCGGCGTTTACCACGGCGCAATCGACCTTCTGCGCCAGCAGATGCACCGCGCCCGCCGCGTGATGGCGCACGACGATGATGTCGGGGCGCATGGCGTTCAGCGTCGCCGCCGTGTCGATCAGCGTCTCGCCCTTCTTCACCGAGGAGGACGCCACCGCCATGTTCATCACGTCCGCGCCAAGGCGTTTACCCGCGATCTCGAACGAGGATTGCGTGCGCGTCGAGGGCTCGAAGAACAGGTTGATCTGAGTGCGGCCCCGAAGACTGGTCTTCCGCTTCTCGATCTGGCGGCTCACATCCACCTGCGCGTCGGCGAGATCGAGGAGGGCCTGAATGTCCAAAGGAGACAGCCCCTCGATTCCGAGGAGATGCCGGTGGGGGAAAGAGGATCGGGGCGCGTCTGTCATCTTAAAGCAATCGCTATAGGCGCTCCAGGCAATGCCAGCAAGCAAGGCTTTCGAGGCGGTGCAAAGATTCTGCGATCTCGCGCCCGGCTTCTCCATGGAACCTGTGGCGAACACTGAAGCGCCCTACATCCTCATGAAGCCTCTCGGAGGGAATCGCAGCCATGTGGGACCGCCATGATACGCGTGACGTCTTCAACCAGACGCCGCCCTTTGGAAATGTGGATCTCATCGCCACGGACCGGCCGCTGCTGGATGCACTCGACGCGAACGATGCCGATCCGAAGGCCGAAGGCCTGACCGCGTTCGGCCAAGCTTGGGGCACGACAGAGCGGCTCGACCTCGGGCGTCTCGCCAACGAGAACCCGCCGAAGCTTCATACTCACGATGCGCGTGGTTATCGGATCGACGCCATCGAGTTTCACCCGGCCTATCACGCGCTCATGCGCGCCAGCATGGCAGATGGTCTCCATTGCTCGACCTGGGACGCCCCCGAGAACGGGCATGAGCATGTGGCGCGGGCGGCACGGCTTTATACGATTGCGGGCGTCGAAAGCGACCATGTATGTCCCATGACGATGACCCATGCTTCCGTGGCGGCCCTTGCCGCCGCGCCGGAGCGGCTGGCGGCTTGGCTTCCGAAGATCTGCTCCCGCGAGTACGATTCCCGCTTCATTCCCTTCTGGGAGAAGAGCGCCGTCACCCTCGGGATGGGCATGACCGAGAGGCAGGGCGGCACCGATGTTCGCGCCAACACGACGCGGGCGGTCCAGGCCAGCGGGGACGAGTATCGGCTGACAGGCCATAAATGGTTCATGTCCGCTCCCATGTGCGACGCCTTCCTGGTGCTGGCCCAGGCGCCGGGCGGGCTCACCTGCTTCCTGCTGCCCCGGTTCAGGCCGGACGGCTCGCTGAACGCCATCTATCTGCAACGCCTCAAAGACAAGCTCGGCAACCGCTCCAATGCCTCGTCCGAAGTCGAGTTCGACGATGCCTTCGCCTGGCGGATCGGCGAGGAGGGCCACGGGGTGCGCACCATCATCAACATGGTCCAGCTGACCCGGCTCGATTGCGCCGTCGCCTCGGCGGGTTTGGTTCGGATGGGGCTGGCTCAGGCCATGCATCACGCCAGGCATCGCAGCGTGTTTCAAAAGAAGCTCAGCGATCAGCCGGCCATGCAGGCGGTGCTTGCCGATCTCGCGCTTGAGAACGAAGCCATGACCGCGCTGGCCATGCGTGCGGCGCACAGCTTCGACCTTGCCGCCAGCGACGAGCACGAGGCGGCCTATGCCCGGCTCGTCACGCCTGCCGCCAAGTTCGGTATCTGCAAGGCCGCGCCCCGACTGATTTATGAGGCAATGGAGTGCCTTGGAGGCAATGGTTATGTAGAGGAGAGCGCCCTGCCCCGGCTCTATCGGGAGGCTCCGGTCAACGCCATCTGGGAGGGCTCGGGCAATGTGATCGCCCTCGACATCCTGCGGGCCGAGAATCGCGAGCCCGAGGTGGCAGCCTCGGTCCTGGAGCGCCTGATGTCCGATGCGGGTGACTTGCCGGGCGCCTCAGACACCGCCCACGATATCGTGCTGGCCCTGCAGTCGTCCGAAGCCGAAGCCAGGGCGCGGTTCATCGCGGACAGGCTCTATACTCTGGCCGCGGCAGCCGCGCTTGCCCGTTCGGCGCCCACGCAAATCACTGAAGCGTTTGCCCTCACCCGGCTCGCCCAACCGGCCCGGATGCCGGGGGGCAACAACCTCGGCGAGGCCCTCAAACCCTTGCTGGAGAGAGCTTTCGTCACCAAATAACGACGGCGTCGCAAGGGTCGATTTGACTTGTTGGCCACGATCCACCACTTATCGCGCCTCGGCGGCCAGGGGCTGGCAGCCGTCTTCTATCTATAAATTTTGAGCATCCGCTCGCGGCCATCTACGGGAAGTCGCATATGAAAGTCGTCGTCGTCGAGTCGCCCGCTAAGGCCAAGACGATCAATAAGTATCTCGGCAAGGATTACGAGGTCCTGGCCTCCTTCGGGCATATCCGCGATCTGCCCGCCAAGGACGGTTCGGTCGACCCGGATGCCGATTTCCGCATGATCTGGACGCTGGAGGACAGAGGCTCCAAGCGCGTCTCCGATATCGCCAAGGCGATCAAGGGAGCCGAGAAGCTGATTCTCGCGACCGACCCTGATCGCGAAGGCGAGGCCATTTCCTGGCACGTCCTCGAGGCGCTGCGCGAAAAGCGCGTGCTGAAGGACATTCCGGTCGAACGCGTGACCTTCAACGCCATCACCAAGGACGCTGTGCAGACAGCCCTGCGCAATCCGCGTGAGATCGATCAGGCGCTGGTCGATGCCTATCTGGCCCGCCGCGCCCTCGACTATCTCGTGGGCTTTACCCTCTCTCCCGTTCTGTGGCGCAAGCTGCCGGGAGCGCGCTCGGCCGGCCGCGTGCAGTCGGTGGCGCTGCGCCTCGTCTGCGACCGCGAGCTTGAGATCGAGACCTTCAAGGCGCGGGAATACTGGTCGCTGATCGCGACGCTCGCCACGAAGGACGGCGCGGTGTTCGACGCGCGCCTCGTGGGCGCCGACGGCAAGAAGATCACGCGCCTCGACATCGGCAACGGCAAGGACGCCGAGGCTTTCAAGAAGGACCTGGAGCTCGCGACCTTCTCGGTGGCGAATATCGAGGCCAAGCCCGCCAAGCGCCATCCCTACCCGCCCTTCACCACCTCGACCCTGCAGCAGGAGGCCTCGCGCAAGCTCGGCCTTGCCCCGGCTCAGACCATGCGCATCGCGCAGCGGCTCTATGAGGGCGTCGATATCGGCGGCGAGACGGTCGGTCTCATCACCTATATGCGTACGGACGGCGTCGACATGGCACCGGAGGCCGTGCAGGCCGCCCGCCGGGTGATCGGCAAGGAATACGGCGACCGCTATGTGCCCGGCGTGCCGCGCAAGTATTCTACCAAGGCAAAGAATGCTCAGGAGGCCCACGAGGCCATCCGCCCGACCGACATGGGCCGCCTGCCGAAATACGTATCCAAGTATCTGGAGCCCGAGCAGGCCAAGCTTTACGACCTCATCTGGACCCGCACCATCGCGAGCCAGATGGAATCGGCGGAGCTGGAGCGCACCACGGCCGACATTCTGGCCCAAGTCGGCCCGCGTAAGCTCGACCTTCGCGCTACAGGCCAGGTCATCAAGTTCGACGGCTTCCTCACGCTCTATAACGAGAGCAAGGACGATGAAGCGGATGAGGATGAAGGCCGCCTGCCACCCATGAAGACAGGCGACGGCCTTGAGCGCCGACGCATCAACGCGACCCAGCACTTCACCGAGCCGCCGCCGCGCTATTCAGAGGCCTCGCTTGTGAAGCGCATGGAAGAGCTCGGCATCGGGCGCCCTTCCACCTATGCCGCCGTGCTGCAGACGCTCCGCGACCGCGAATACGTGAAGATCGAGAAGAAGCGCCTCGTCCCCGAGGACAAGGGCCGCATCGTCACGGCCTTCCTGGAGAGCTTCTTCCGCCGCTACGTGGAATACGATTTCACGGCAGATCTCGAAGAGCAGCTCGATCGTGTCTCGAACAACGAGATCGATTGGAAGCAGGTGATGCGCGAGTTCTGGAAAGATTTCTCCGCCGCCATCGGCGAGACGAAAGAACTCCGCATGACGGAGGTGCTCGATGCGTTGAACGAGCTCCTCGGCCCTCACATCTTCCCGGACAAGGGCGACGGCTCCAACCCGCGCACCTGCCCGACCTGCGGCACCGGCCAGCTCTCGCTCAAGCTCGGCAAGTTCGGCTCCTTCATCGGCTGCTCGAATTACCCTGAGTGCAAATTCACCCGCCAGCTCGCCGCGACCGGCGTGGACGGCGATGGCGACGGCTCGTCTGAGAACGGCGGCCAGCCCGGCGTGAAGGTTCTGGGTGCGGATCCCGATACGGGCGAGCAGGTCACCCTGCGCGATGGCCGCTTCGGCCCCTTCGTGCAGTTGGGCGAAGGCGAGAAGCCGAAGCGCTCGTCACTGCCCAAGGGTCTTACGCCTTCGCAGGTGGATCTGGAAAAGGCGCTCAAGCTCCTGGCCCTGCCCCGTCAGGTCGCGACGCACCCTGAATCCGGCGAGCCGATCCTCGCAAGCATCGGGCGCTACGGGCCTTATGTTCAGCACGGCAAGACCTACGCCAATCTCGGCGCCGGCGACGACGTGCTGGAGATCGGCGCGAACCGCGCCATTGACCTGATCGTCACCAAGGAAAGCGGTGGCGGTGGTGCCCGTCGCGGCGCTGCCGATCCAGGCCGTCCGCTGGGCGGCAACGATCCGGAATCGGGCAAGCCCATCGTGGTGAAGGCCGGACGCTTTGGTCCTTACGTGACCGACGGCGAGACCAACGCCACCCTGCCACGCAGCATGGCGGCGGAAGCGGTGACGCTGGAAGAGGCCATCGAGCTTCTGAAGGTCCGCCGCGCGGCTGGCCCGTCGAAGAAGTCGGCGCGTGGCCGCAAGGCTCCGGCAAAGAAAGCTGCCGCCAAGAAAGCTCCTACCAAAAAGGCTCCGGCCAAGACGGCGACCAAGAGTGCCGCCAAGAAGCCGGCTGCGAAAAAGGCAGCTGCAAAAAAACCTGCCGCCAAGAAATCTGCGAAAGCAGCCGAGTAAGATGGCGGGGTGGTTGTCCTGGCTTGAGGCCAACTACACCAATGAAGTCGAGATCACGCTGCGCCTTTGCGCAGCGGCTCTCGCTGGCATGGTTGTCGGGCTGAACCGCGATATCCACGATAAGCCGATCGGCATGAGGACCTTGGGCCTCGTTTCGCTGGCCTCGGCGACTGTCATATTGTCGGGTTCGGTCTACGACGATCTGCACTTCGCACAGGATGCGGTCAGCCGCGTGATCCAGGGCATCATGACCGGCATCGGATTTCTAGGAGCGGGTGCCATCCTGCGTGCAAAGGATGGAATGGAAGTTCGCGGGCTGACGACAGCGGCCACAGTCTGGATTGCTGCCTCGCTTGGTGTCACGGCGGGCCTGGGCGCTTGGTTCATGACGCTCGCAGGCACGCTGATGACGCTGTTTCTGCTCACGTTCTGCAAGCCAATAGAGGAATGGCTGACGCGCCTGTTTACCGGCGGCGAAAAATCCCCCAAGGACGATGATTAGAAGGCGTAGCTGAGCGCAAGCACGGCAACGACTGCGATGGCGAGCCACAAGAGGCTCGAGCCATAGGCACTTCTGGTCACTGGCGTGGTATCCGGCTCCTCAAAGGCAAAGGCCTCTCCGGCCGTGCGCGCTGCACGATCTAGATGAAGCTTCTGTGCCGGTCCCATTGTGGTGCGCATCGTTGCCCTCGCTCTCAATAAAGCCATGCTTACCTGCCCAACGTGAACCAGAACTAAACAGTTCCTGATGTCAGTTGAAAGACATCCTTTAGAGGCACCTCCTATCCTCATGGCAACAGGGTCGCATGCCTTGGATTTATGGCCTCTGACCACAGGACACCCTTTCCGTTTCCGTTTTGTTCACGTATACATTCGGACATGGGATATAGTGTAAAGAAAACCGAATCATCGAAACGGACCAAGGTCCCAATGACCGATAATGACGATCTCTTCGGGGGCGCTGCCGCCAAACGCGCGGCACCGGCCTCGGCCCGAAATGCAGCCGTGAAGGTTTCCCGCTCCGCGCCCCAAACCGGTACGCCGGGAGAAGCCGACTATGACGCTTCCACCATCGAGGTCCTGGAAGGGCTTGAGCCTGTCCGCCGCCGTCCTGGCATGTATATCGGCGGCACGGACGAGAAGGCCCTGCACCATCTCTTCGCCGAGGTGATCGACAACTCCATGGACGAGGCGGTCGCGGGCCATGCGACCTTCATCGAGGTGGAGCTGGAGGAAGGCGGCTGGCTCTCCGTGACCGACAACGGACGCGGCATCCCGGTCGACCCGCACCCGAAATTCCCGAAGAAGTCGGCGCTCGAAGTCATCATGACCACGCTCCACGCGGGCGGTAAGTTCGATTCGAAGGTTTATGAGACTTCCGGAGGCCTGCACGGCGTCGGCGTCTCCGTGGTGAACGCGCTCTCCGAAATTCTCGAAGTCGAGGTTGCGCGCGGCCAGCAGCTCTATCGCCAGATTTTCTCGCGCGGCCTTCCACAGGGCAAGCTCGAGTCGGTTGGCCGTATCCTCAATCGGCGCGGCACCAAGGTGCGCTTCAAGCCCGATTGGCAGATCTTCGGCAAGGACGCCCATTTCTTGCCGCGCCGCTTGTTCAAGATGGCGCGTTCGAAGGCCTACCTCTTCGGCGGTGTCGAGATCCGCTGGAAATGCGCGCCCTCGCTGCTGGAAGGAGCCGACAACGTTCCGCCGGAAGCCGTCTTCAAGTTCCCGAACGGCCTGAAGGACTATTTGCTTCACGACATCGAGGGGAAGGACCTGGTCACCGACCAGATCTTCGCCGGCAAGATCACCAAGCCCGGCAGCCACGGCTCGCTGGAATGGGCGGTCGCCTGGATGACGAACGAAGACGGGTTCTCCACCTCGTACTGCAACACCGTGCCGACCCCTGAAGGCGGCACGCATGAGAACGGCCTGCGCATTGCGCTGCTGCGGGCGCTGCGCGACCACGCCGAACGCGTGGGCCAGCAGAAGCGTATGGCGGCGGTGACCACCGACGACGTGATGGCGACCTGCGCCTCCATGCTCTCGGTCTTCATCCGCGAGCCGGAGTTCCAGGGTCAGACCAAGGACAAACTGGCGACCGTGGAAGCGGGCCGCATCGTCGAAAACGCGATCCGCGACACCTTCGATCATTGGCTCGCGATGGCTCCGCAGCAGGCCAACAAGCTGCTCGACTGGGTCATCGACCGCGCCGAGGAGCGCCTCCGCCGCCGCCAGGAAAAGGAAGTCGCCCGCAAGACCGCGACCCGCAAGCTGCGCCTGCCCGGCAAGCTGGCGGATTGCTCCAATGCCGGAGCGAAAGGCTCGGAACTCTTCATCGTCGAGGGCGACTCGGCAGGCGGCTCCGCCAAGCAGGCGCGCGACCGCGCCTCTCAAGCCATCCTGCCGCTGCGTGGAAAAATCCTCAACGTTGCCTCGGCGGGCAAGGACAAGCTGCACCAGAACCAGCAGCTCTCCGATCTCGTCCAGGCGCTCGGCGCCGGCACCGGTTCCGGGTATCGGGATGCGGATCTCCGCTACGAGAAGGTCATTATCATGACCGACGCGGACGTGGACGGCGCGCATATCGCCTCGCTGCTCATCACCTTCTTCTACCGGCAGATGCCCCGCCTCATCGACGGCGGGCACCTCTACCTCGCCGTGCCGCCGCTCTACCGCCTGAGCCAGGGCGCCAAGTCGGCCTATGCCCGCGACGACGCGGACCGGGACAGGCTGATGAAGTCCGTGTTCAAGGGCAGCGGCAAGGTAGAGATCGGCCGCTTCAAGGGCCTCGGCGAGATGCTGCCCGCGCAGCTGAAGGAAACCACCATGGACCCGAGGAAGCGCCTGCTCCTGAAGGTCGTCGTGGAAGCCGACGACAAGCCCGAGGCCAACGACGCGGTCGAGCGCCTGATGGGCAACAAGCCCGAAGCCCGCTTCGCCTTCATCCAGGAACGCGCGGTGTTCGCGGACGAGGCCGATCTGGATATTTAAGCCTGTTATCAATAAAGCCCCAGCGCAGAACCATCGCAAATGGCATGGGGATGCGCTGGGTGTCTGGATCACCAATGCCTGCTGTTGTGTCTGATAGGGGGCAATTGTGAAGCAGAGCATCGCGCATATCGCGCTTGTCGTTCGCGACTACGACGAAGCCATTGATTTTTACGTCAACAAGCTGCGGTTCAAGCTGGTGGAGGACACGTACCAGCCTGAGCAGGACAAGCGCTGGGTCATCGTCCGCCCTCCCGGAGACGGGCAAACGTCCCTGCTTCTGGCTCGCGCATCTAATTCCCATCAGGAAACCTTCATCGGCAATCAATCTGGCGGGCGTGTCTTCCTCTTCCTGCAGACCGATGATTTCCGGCGGGATTACACCGCCATGACCGAGGCCGGAATCAAATTCATTCGGGAGCCGAAAGAAGCTCCTTACGGTACCGTGGCGGTATTCGAAGATCTCTACGGAAATCTATGGGATCTCGTGCAGGTTACAGATGGCCGCGCATAACGGCTACTTCTTCAGTTTTTTTCGCCCTCATTTCCTTGCAAAACAAGGATTCTGAAAAAACTCGCCAAAAATAATCCAAAAAAATCTTCGAATCCGCTGGAACCAACTCTGAAATTCGTCGTTTATAGGCATCACCGGCCCATTCTGCCCCCACGGGCCGGTCCCTCAAAGGCTCCTCACGGGGCCTTTTTTTTTGCCTTGAGCGTCGCTTAAGCCCCTCATGGATCCGATGCTGCCGCTTGCGCGTCTTGCTTCCAAGCCCCGGGCTAGCCGTGGCCAAACTTGCATGCGACAAGATCAGACGAACCTTAACGAGCTTTCCCTTGGCCAAACGTCCCAAATCCTCTTTATCCTCCGCTCTTCCTTCCCGGGAGGAGCTGGTTTCCTTCATCGCTGACGCGCCGGGCAAGGTGGGCAAGCGCGAGATCGCGCAGGCCTTCAATATCCGTGGCGCCGACAAGATCTGGCTCAAGCAGATGCTGAAGGACCTCGAGGCCTCGGGTGCCGTGGACCGACGCGGCAAGCAGGTCCACAAGGCGGGCCAGCTGCCTTCCATGGTGATGGCCGACATCATCAAGCGCGACCGGGACGGCGAGCTGATCGCGGTGCCGACCGAGTGGGACGAGGAGGAGCACGGCTCGATCCCGACGATCATCATCGTGACGCCTCGCAAGCCCAAGCCCGGCATGCCCTTGGCGGGCGTTGGTGACCGGGCGCTGCTGCGGGTCGATCCTCTTAAAAAAGGCGACACCCATCGCTATGCGGGCCGGGTCACCAAGATCATTGCCAAGAAGCAGGCGCAGGTGCTCGGCATCTTCCGCTCCCTGCCCGAGGGCGGCGGGCGCCTCGTTCCCGTGGAAAAGAAATCTCGCGGCGAAGAACTCCAGATCAATCCCGGCGACGAGAGCGGCGCACAGGATGGGGATCTCATCGCCGTGTCCGTGGTCAAGCACGGGCGCTTCGGCCTGCCGACCGCGAAGGTGAAGGAGCGCCTGGGCTCGGTCAAATCCGAGAAGGCCGTGAGCCTGATCGCGATCTTTGCCCACAATATTCCCAACGAATTCCCGAAAGCGGTCATCGACGAAGCCGAGGCCGTAAAGCCCGCGACGCTTTCCGGACGCGAGGATTGGCGCGAACTGCCGCTCATCACCATCGACCCCGCCGATGCCAAGGACCATGACGACGCGGTTCATGCCACGCCGGACACGGACCCGAACAACGTTGGCGGCTATGTGGTCACGGTCGCGATCGCCGACGTGTCGGCCTATGTGCGCCCCGRCTCCGCCATGGACCGCGAAGCCCAGGAGCGCGGCAACTCGGTCTATTTCCCCGACCGCGTCGTGCCGATGCTGCCGGAGCGGATTTCCAACAATCTCTGCTCGCTGCGGCCGCGAGAGGATCGCCCTGCCCTGGCGGTCCGCATGATCATCGGCCCCGATGGACGAAAAATTCGCCACTCCTTCCACCGTGTCATGATGCGCTCGGCGGAAAAGCTCTCTTACAGCCAAGCTCAGGCGGCCATCGACGGAAGGCCGGACGATGTGACGAAGCCTATCCTAGACTCGATCCTTAAGCCGCTCTGGGAAGGCTATGCCCTGGTGAAGAAGGCGCGCGATATCCGCGAGCCGCTTTATCTCGATCTGCCCGAGCGCAAGATCGTGCTCAAACCCGACGGCACCGTGGACCGCATCTTCGTTCCCGAGCGGTTGGAGGCGCATAAGCTCATCGAGGAATTCATGATCCTCGCCAATGTGGCGGCGGCGGAATCCCTGGAGAAAGCGCAGGCGGATCTCGTTTACCGCGTCCACGACGAGCCTTCGCTGGAGAAGATGCGGTCGCTCAGTGAGGTGCTGGCCTCGGTGGGGCTGAAGATCCCGACGCAAGGCGCGCTGAAGCCCGAATTGTTCAACCGCATCCTGCGCAGCGTCGAAGGCTCCGAGCATCAGCTCTTCATCAACGAGGTGGTCCTGCGCTCGCAATCACAGGCGGAATACGCGGCGGAGAATTACGGCCATTTCGGCCTCAACCTGAAGCGCTATGCCCACTTCACCTCGCCCATCCGCCGCTATGCGGATCTGATCGTGCACCGGGCGCTGATCACCGCGCTCAAGCTCGGCAAGGATGGTTTGTCGCCCGACACCACCCGCGCGGAGCTGATCGAGATCAGCGCTAAGATTTCGGCGGCGGAGCGCCGGGCCATGGCGGCGGAGCGTGAGACAATCGACCGCCTCATCGCGCACTTCCTCGCGGACCGGATCGGGGCCGCATTCAATGGACAGATCTCGGGCGTGACCAAAGCGGGTCTTTTCATCAAGCTGAGCGAGACCGGCGCGGACGGCTTCGTCCCGGCGGCGACCATCGGCGACGATTACTATCGTTACGATGAGAGAACCCATTCCATGCGCGGCCAACATACGGGCGAGACCTACCGCCTCGGCGACAAGGTGGAGGTGAAGCTGGTAGAAGCCGCTCCGGTCGCCGGCGCTTTGCGGTTCGAACTGCTCACCAAGGGCAAGCTCACCGGCAAGATCGGCGGCGGCTCCAAGAAGGGCCCGAAGCGGCCTCCTCACGGAGCCAAGCCCGCGAAAGCCGCCGGTGGACGCCGCAGCGCTGCTACCCGGGTCAAGGTGAAGAAGCGCGGACGCGCCTGACAGGAACAGATGATGCCTTTGACGATCGACACCGCCCCAACGCCCAGCGCCGACATCACGGCGGTCCAGGCTATGAAGCGCGGGTTTCTGGGCCACTGCCCGGCCTGCGACAAGGGCCGGCTTTTCGGGCGGTTCCTCAAAGTGGCGGATAGCTGCGATTCCTGCGGAACGGAGCTGCATCATCATCGTGCGGACGACCTGCCGCCCTATCTGGTCATCTTCCTCGTCGGCCATCTCATCGGCTATGGCATCCTCATGACCGAGACCAAGATGGAGATGCCGCTCTGGGCGCATCTGGCGATCTGGCCTCTTCTGACGGTGATTTTGTGCCTCGCCCTGCTTCAGCCGGTGAAAGGCGCTGTCGTAGGGCTGCAATTCGCGTTAGGAATGCACGGTTTCGGCGTCAGCCGGACCAAGGAAAAAACGAGCATGGAGGTCGCGGGTGACGGACGCACAGACATTGGCCAGGATGGATTCGCTGGTCGCCCAGGAGCGTAAGCCGACCGCTCCTACCCTTCGTCCCGTCGACGCCGCGACCCTCATCATCATCGACCGCAAAGGCAAGCACCCGAAGGTGCTGATGGGCAAGCGCCATGCGGGCCATAAATTCATGCCGAGCAAGTTCGTGTTTCCGGGCGGGCGGATCGAGGCGAGCGACCGCTCCATGACGGTCACCGGCGCCCTGCATCCCCGGGCGGAGCAGGCCCTGATGGCCAGGGTCGTCCGTCCTTCCACCCAGCGCAGCCGCGCCCTGGCGCTCGCCGCCATCCGAGAAACCTTCGAGGAGACCGGCCTCCTGCTCGGCACCAGGGATTATGTCTCTCCGGACCGCGTGCCTGTCGGCACGACCTGGGCAGCGTTCCAGGAGCACGGGGTTTTTCCCGATCTTGAATGCCTTCATTTCATCGGGCGAGCCATCACCCCGCCCAAGCGGGTGAAGCGGTTCGATACCCGATTCTTCGCTGTGGACCGCACAGCCATCGGCCATGAGGTCGGGGGCGTGGTCAGCCCCGATTCCGAATTGGTGGAGTTGACCTGGGTCACTCTGGCAGACGCCCGCAAGCTCGACCTTCCGGCAATCACAGGAATCATCCTGGGCGAGCTTGAAGCCCGCATCGCCGGCGGTTTCAGCCACCAGATCCCCGTTCCGTTCTTCCACCAGAGACGTGGGCAATTCGTGAAAGAACTGCTCTAAACCATTGTCATTAAATGTCATTTCTGGCCGGAGCGAGGCGCAGGGGAAGTGTATCCATAGCGCCGTGCTCGACCGTGGATCCCGTTTCCTTGCCTCCACCTCGCCGAGGATGACACGGATAGGAAATCGCATGGTCCCGTTACCGGAACCCTTGACGGAACCGGCATAATCGGGCATGGGAACGGCATGAATTTCCGGCCGGGCTCGCCCGGCCTTTGCGTTTCGGCCACGCCACGGGCCAACCGAACGCTTGTTAACCGAACAAGAGGTCTAGACCCATGGCCAAAGCCGCAACGATCAAAGTGAAGCTCGTCTCCACCGCCGACACGGGCTATTTCTACGTCACCAAGAAGAACTCCCGCACGATGACCGACAAGCTCGCACTCAAGAAGTACGATCCGGTCGCGAAGAAGCACGTCGAGTTCAAGGAAGCCAAGATCAAGTAATCTGGCTTTCAGCTCGTTGGCTGAAATTTAAACAAAACCGCCTCCCCGAGGCGGTTTTTTTGTGCCTACCACGCCCGCAGGACCAGGTTCTCGACCCAGATGCAGTTGGAGAGATGATCGGGGCGGATGCATGTGCGGCGGTCGAGATATTGCTCGCGGGAGGCGCGGGTCTTGTCGGGAAGGATGAGGCACTCGCTTCTCGCGAGCGCGTTCAGCAGAAGGCTCTGGGCTGCGCGCCTCTCTCCCGATTGGAACAGCTCGTCATAGCGATGCATGACATCCACCCGGTAGCAGCCGATCGACCTTACCACCACAACCGCATCCGGCTCGATGGCAAATGTCGCATTCGCTATCGACGACATCATCAGAAGAGCGAGCCCAACCCGCTTCATCGCTTTCACTCACCCTGCCCCTGACGACGCCGCCGCCCCTATTCGGGCTTTCGGCCATCGCGCCGACGTCCACGCTTTCTCTCCGCAGGATGTATCGAGGCATCCTGAATGCTGAGCTAGATAGGAAAGTGATAGTGGAACCGCTGAGCACGGCGAGGGTAATTGCGGGCTACCTCCAGCTTGGGAGAGCATTCCCACTGAAGAGTGAGTGCCTGGCGTGCGGCGAGCTCTAATCAGAGCTGTTCTGAGATGACGGCGAAAAGCGTCCGACGAGGCTGTGGCGATCTCCCGGATAGGTGATCCGCGCTTCCGTCACGAAGGCTCCTGCCTGCCATGTCCGGCGCTCGAGCATCAGGCACGCCGCACCGGCATCGATCTTGAGAAGTTTGGCCAAGCGCGCATCGGCGTTGACGGCACGCACCACATGCTCGGCATCGGTCCAGGGTACGCGCCTGAGAAGCCATGTCCCCGGCGGATCATCCGTGAACCGCTCCTGCGCAACCTCCGGCACCGTCGCCAGATTGATCAGGCGCTGCTCGTATGCCTCCGGAACGTCGTTGACGGTGTGCAGCGTCACGACGTTGAGAACATTCGCTCCAACCTCAAGCCCGGTCCGCTGCGCAGCTGATGAGTCGATACTCTCCATCGCGTGGTGGAGGATATCGAAGCGGTAGACCGTGCCTGCGCGGGCGGCTTCGAGTGCGAAATCCTGGATCGCCAATACGGCGCGCTCCTGGCTCGGCTCGGCGACGACCGAACCCGCGCGCCTGCGACGGATGATGAGGCCGTTGGCGGCGAGCGCGGAGAGCACCTTGCTCACAGTCATACGCGAGCAGCCGTATTCCGCCATCAACTCATGCTCGAACGGCACGCGATGTCCGGGCTGCCATTCGCCGGACATGATGCGCGCTTCGATGTCGTCCCGGATGCGTTGATAGATCGGCTTCATATGCGGGATCAGCTTTCATGCACGCCGAAGCATACGTCAACCGACGATGCGCGTTATAGCGTTCTTATACCGCGCGGTAATCGCATCCCTGTTCCGATGCCGTCCCTGGCTGACGACGCTCTTTCCACCAACGATCACCGTGTCGATGGCGGCTTTGCCCGCCACGAAGATGTACGAATCGAGCCAACGATCCGCGGAGAGTGAGGCAAGATCCGGATGGTTCTGATCGAGGATCACGAAATCGGCGCGGTGTCCAACCTCGATGGCTCCGATTGCCCGCCCGAGCGCACGGGCTCCGCCCTGGAGCGCGCCGTCATAAAGGCTGCGGCCCGTCGATTGCCCCTCGCTTTGAGCCAGCACGTTGCGCGCCTTGTGCTTGAGACGCTGGCTGTATTCGAAAATCTTAAGTTCGGCGGGGGCGCTGATCTCGATATTGGAATCGGAACCGACGCCGAAAGCTCCGCCTGCCGCCAGATACTCGAGACCGTTAAAGATGCCGTCGCCCAGATTGGCCTCGGTGATCGGGCATAGCCCCGCGACCGCGCCGATTTCTGCCATGACGCGAGTCTCGTTCGCGTCGAGATGGGTGGCATGGATGAGACACCAGCGCTCATCGACAGGCGCGTGATCGAGAAGCCATGCGACCGGGCGTTGGCCCGACCATGCGATGCAATCCTCGACCTCCTTCACCTGCTCGGCCACGTGAATATGAATCGGGCCTGAGGGGTGTAGCGCCTGAATCTCACGCAAGCTCTCCGGAGTCACTGCGCGCAGGCTGTGCGGGGCGATCCCGACAATGGCGTCGTCCAGCGCTGTGACTGCTTTGCGAGCACCTTCCACGAGACGCGCGAAGCCTGACACGTCGTTGATGAAGCGCCGTTGCCCCTCTCTGGGCGCGGCAGCGCCGAATCCGCCCTGCGCGTAGAAGACCGGCAGGAGGGTGAGGCCCATGCCGGTTTCATGGGACGCCGAGGCAATGCGCGCGGCAAGTTCGGCAATGTCACCATAGGGGCGACCGTCGATGTCGTGATGCAGATAGTGGAACTCGGCCAGCGCGGTGAATCCGCCCTCCAGCATTTCCATCATGGCGAAGGCGGCAATGGCCTCCACGTCATCAGGCGTGAGCTGGCCGAGGAAGCGGTACATGACCTGACGCCAGGTCCAGAAACTGTCACCGACAGGTCCGCGCGTTTCCGCAAGGCCAGCCATGCCACGCTGGAATGTATGGCTGTGAAGGTTCGGAAGCCCCGGCAGGGCGATGCCGGCGATCCGCTCGCGGCCCTTGGGCGCGGCATCCCGATAAACGGCGCGGATCACGCCACCTTCGACATCGATACCGACATTCTTGGCCCAGCCGTCCGGCAGCAGGGCATGATCGAGAACGAGTTTCTGCATCACCGGCAATCCCTCCGCCCTGGCCTTTCCGCCGCCACCTTCGCGCTATCTTCTCGGAAGAATGCCGGGAGCCGAGCCATACGTCAAATTATGTATAGACATTAATGCTGCCCGGTGCATATGTATAGACATTATTGAACGGCCACCGGAGTGAGCCCATGCGCTTCGACAGGATCTGGCTCAACGCCCGCCTCGCCACACTGGCAGGCGATGAAGGCCTCGGCATCGTTGAGAACGGCGCCGTCGCTTCCATTGATGGCCGCATCGCTTTTGCGGGCTCCATGGACGATCTACCGAGTGGTTGGGATGCTGGGGAGCGCATCGATTGCGAGGGACGCTGGATCACGCCGGGTCTCGTCGATTGCCATACCCATCTCGTTTTCGGCGGCGACCGTGCTCATGAATTCGAGTTGCGCCTCAATGGCGCAAGCTATGAAGAAATCGCCCGCGCAGGCGGCGGCATCATCTCGACGGTGAAGGCAACGCGAGCGGCAAGCGAGGACGATCTCGTCGCAAGCGCCCTGCCCCGTCTCGATCATCTAATCCGCGAAGGCGTGACGACGATCGAGATCAAATCCGGTTATGGTCTCGATCTGGAAACGGAAATACGGATGCTGCGCGCAGCACTACGCCTCAGCGAAGTCCGCCCTGTTGCTGTCACCACCACCTTCCTCGGCGCGCATGCGCTCCCGCCTGAAGCGGAAGGCGACAAGGATGCGTTCATCACCTGCGTCTGCGATGAAATGCTGCCCGCAGTCGCGCGCGAAGGTCTAGCCGACTCCGTGGATGTCTTCTGCGAGGGCATCGCTTTTTCGCCTGAGCAAACCTCGCGCGTATTCGATGCGGCGAAGAGCTTGGGGCTGTCTATCAAGCTCCACGCGGATCAGCTCTCCAATCTGCACGGTGCGAAGCTTGCGGCGGATCACGGCGCGCGCTCGGCAGACCATCTTGAGTACACGGACGAAGACGGCGCTGCCGCCATGGCGAAAGCTGGCACCGTCGCGGTGCTTTTGCCCGGCGCGTTCTACATGCTACGCGAGACGAAGCTTCCGCCGATTGCCGCCTTCCGCGCCCACGGCACGCGCATGGCGCTTGCGACGGATTGCAACCCCGGCACCTCGCCGCTCACCTCTCTTTTGCTCACCATGAACATGGGCGCGACCCTGTTCCGCATGACCGTCGATGAGTGCATTGCCGGCGTGACCCGCGAGGCGGCGCGCGCGCTGGGCCGTCTCGATGAATGCGGCACGCTTGAGGTCGGCAAATCCTGCGATCTCGCGATCTGGAACATCGAGCGCCCGGCGGAGCTTGTCTACCGCATCGGGTTCAACCCCCTTCACGCCCGCATCTGGAGAGGCCAGTGACAAAGACCCTCACACTCATTCCCGGCTCGGTAGCTCTCAGCGATTGGCGACGGGTCTATCGCGGCACTGAGGTCGAACTCGACCAGGGCTGCCGCTCGCGCATCGAGGCTGCGGCCAGCACAATCGACGCTATCGTCGCGAAGGGCGAGCCGGTTTACGGGATCAATACGGGGTTCGGAAAGCTCGCGAGCGTGCGCATCAACACCGCCGATCTCGCGACGCTCCAACGCAATATCGTGCTTTCGCACGCAGCCGGTGTGGGCGAGCCACTTCCCGTTTCCGTCGTGCGTCTGGTGATGGCGCTGAAGCTTGCAAGCCTCGCGCAGGGCGCGTCCGGCGTGCGCTGGTCCACCATCGAGCATCTGACGGCATGCCTGAAGGCAGGACTTGTTCCTGTCATTCCCGGCCAGGGGTCGGTCGGCGCATCGGGCGATCTCGCGCCGCTTTCTCACATGACGGCCGCGCTCATGGGCGTCGGCGATTTCTTCGTCGATGGAACGCGGATGCCTGCGGAAGCAGCCCTCTCCCGCGCCGGTCTCGCGCCGCTCGTGCTGGGGCCGAAGGAAGGGCTTGCCCTTCTCAACGGCACGCAGGTCTCCACGGCGCTCGCGCTCGCTGGTCTCTTCGAGGCCGAGCGTGTGTTTCAGGCGGGTCTCGTCACGGGTGCTCTCGCGACCGATGCGGCGAAAGGCTCCGACGGCCCCTTCGATGCGCGCATCCAGATGCTGCGCCGCCATCGCGGTCAGATCGAGGTGGCGGCCTCGCTTCGCACTCTGATGCAGGGCAGCGCCATTCGCGCCTCGCACCTCACCAACGACGACCGCGTGCAGGACCCTTATTGCCTGCGCTGTCAGCCGCAGGTGATGGGTGCCGTGCTCGACCTGCTGCGGCAGGCGGGCGAGACGTTGGGCACGGAAGCCAACGGCGTTTCCGACAATCCGCTCGTGTTCTCGGATACGGGCGAGGTCATCTCCGGCGGCAACTTTCATGCCGAGCCCGTCGCTTTTGCTGCCGACATGATCGCCATGACCATATGCGAGATCGGTTCGCTCGCGGAGCGCCGCATTGCCATGCTGGTGGATCCAAGCCTGTCGGGACTGCCCGCCTTCCTCACGCCGAAGCCGGGCCTGAATTCCGGCTTCATGATCCCCCAGGTGACGGCGGCCGCGCTCGTGTCGGAAAACAAGCAGCGTGCCTATCCGGCGAGTGTGGATTCCATTCCCACCTCCGCCAACCAGGAAGACCATGTGTCCATGGCCACCCATGGCGCGCGCAGGCTTCTTCCCATGGCGGCCAACACCGCGAACGTGATCGGCATCGAGCTTCTTGCCGCGGCGCAAGGCTGCGACTTCCATGCGCCCATGCAGTCGAGCGAGCGGCTGGAGCGTGCCCGCTCCCTGCTGCGCTCGAGGGTCGCCCATCTCGACGACGACCGTCACATGGCGCCCGACATGGAACTGGCGACCGATCTCGTTGCTTCCGGAGCGCTCGCAGAAACCGCCGGTGAAGACGTGCTTCCGCTGGTTACCGAAGGGGCTCATCGATGAGCGAACCGGACACTTCGTGGCTGTCCGTTAAACGCGGCGATGCGCCACTTGTGGTGAGCCTTCCCCATATTGGCACCGATATTCCCGACGCCTACGACAGGGGTCTCGTGTCGCCCTGGCTTGCCCGCAAGGATGCGGATTGGTGGATCGAACGTCTGTATGATTTCGCCGCCGATCTCGGCGCGACCGTGATCCGCACCTCGATCTCGCGCACCGTGATCGATGTGAACCGCGATCCGAGCGGCGTGTCGCTTTACCCGGGTCAAGCCACTACGGAGCTTTGCCCCACCACGACCTTTGACGGTGAACCGCTCTACGAGCCGGGCGCGGCACCGGATTTGGATGCCGTAAGTGAGCGCCGTACGCGCTTCTTCGATCCGTACCACGCAATCTTGAGAACCGAGGTCGAGCGCCTTCGCTCACGGCATTCTCATGTGGTCGTCTACGACTGTCACTCGATCCGCTCGGTCATCCCGCGCCTCTTCGAAGGCACCCTGCCCCATTTCAACATCGGCACGAATGGCGGCACGACCTGCGCGCCGGAGCTTGCCGCCTCCATCGAGGCGCTCTGCACCGGCAGCGGTTTCAGCCACGTTGTGAATGGACGCTTCAAGGGCGGCTACATCACCCGCAGCCTCGGCGAACCCGGCAAAGGCGTTCACGCAATTCAGATGGAGCTTGCCTGTCGCGGCTACATGAACGAACCGCTCGGCCCCGTCACCGAGGGACATTGGCCGACGCCTTATGACGAGAGCTATGCCGCGCCCATGCGCGATGTTCTCACGCAGATTCTGAACACCTGTCTCACCTTCGCTCATTCAAAAGCCTGACCGAGGATATGTCTATGACCCGCATCGACAATGCCCGCGTGATCCGCGCCGCCCACGGCACCGAATTGTCCGCCAAGAGCTGGCTGACGGAAGCGCCCCTGCGCATGCTGATGAACAATCTCGATCCGAATGTCGCCGAAAAGCCCGGTGAGCTCGTCGTCTATGGCGGCATCGGCCGTGCCGCGCGCGACTGGGACAGCTTCGACCGCATCGTTGCCGCGCTGAAAGATCTCGAAGACGATCAGACGCTGCTGGTTCAATCCGGCAAGCCGGTCGGCGTTTTCCGCACGCATGCGGATGCCCCGCGCGTGCTGATCGCCAACTCCAATCTCGTGCCGCATTGGGCTAATTGGGACAAGTTCCACGAACTCGACCGCAAGGGCCTCATGATGTACGGCCAGATGACGGCCGGATCATGGATCTATATCGGCACCCAAGGCATCGTGCAGGGCACCTACGAGACCTTCGTGGAAGTGGGCCGCCAGCACTATAACGGCGATCTCGCGGGCCGCTGGATCCTCACCGGCGGCCTCGGCGGCATGGGCGGCGCGCAGCCGCTTGCCGCGACCATGGCGGGCGCATCCTGCCTTGCGGTCGAATGCCAGCCGAGCCGCATCGAAATGCGCCTGCGCACGGGCTATCTCGATCAGCGCGCCGATACGCTCGATGAGGCCATGGCGATCATCGAACAATCCTGCCGCGACAAGAAGCCTGTTTCCGTCGGCCTTCTCGGCAACGCCGCCGAAGTCTTCCCCGAGATCTACCGTCGCGGTATCCGCCCCGATGCGGTGACCGACCAGACCTCAGCGCATGATCCGATCAACGGCTACCTGCCGAAAGGCTGGACGCTTAGCGAGTGGGAGACCAAGCGCGAGAGCGATCCGAAGGCCGTGGAACATGCCGCCAAGGAATCCATGGCCGAGCACGTGCGCGCGATGCTGGACTTCCACAAGGCCGGCGTGCCGACACTCGATTACGGCAACAACATCCGCCAGATGGCGAAGGAGGAAGGCGTCGAGAATGCCTTCGACTTCCCCGGCTTCGTGCCGGCCTATATCCGCCCGCTCTTCTGCCGCGGCATCGGCCCGTTCCGCTGGGCCGCTTTGTCGGGCGATCCGGAGGACATCTACAAGACCGATGCCAAGGTGAAGGAGCTGTTGCCGGACAACAAGCATCTCCATAACTGGCTCGACATGGCGAAAGAGCGCATCAAGTTCCAGGGCCTTCCCGCGCGCATCTGCTGGGTGGGTCTGGGCGACCGTCATCGCCTCGGCCTCGCCTTCAACGAGATGGTGGCGAAGGGCGAGTTGAAGGCACCCATCGTGATCGGCCGCGATCATCTCGATTCAGGCTCGGTCGCCAGCCCGAACCGCGAGACGGAAGCCATGAAGGACGGCTCGGATGCGGTGTCCGACTGGCCGCTGCTCAACGCCCTTCTCAACTGCGCCTCGGGCGCAACCTGGGTGTCTCTCCACCATGGGGGCGGCGTCGGCATGGGTTTCTCGCAGCATTCCGGCATGGTCATCGTGTGCGACGGCACTCCGGAAGCGGCCAAGCGCGTCGAGCGCGTGCTCTGGAACGATCCGGCAACGGGGGTGATGCGCCATGCGGATGCAGGCTATGATATCGCCATCGACTGCGCCCACGAGTTCGGACTGAATCTGCCGAGCTTGCGCTGAGGATCTTGCCATGGCTCCGCGTCTCATCCGCAACCAGGATCTCATCCGCGTTCCGTGGAAGAATGGCGGCGGGACGACGGCGCAGGTGGCAAGCTTTCCCGAAGGCTCGACGCTGGACACGTTCGGATGGCGCATCAGCATGGCCGATGTGGCGTCCGACGGGCCGTTCTCGAGCTTTCCCGAGATCGACCGCACGCTGATCGTGGTCGAGGGAGCCGGAATCGAAATCGAGATGGCGGGAATATCCCATCGCCTCGATCCGGCATCGCCTCTGCTCTCGTTTCCTGGCGATGTGCCGACGCAAGCCCGATTGCTGGCTGGCCCGATCCGCGATCTGAACGTCATGACGCGACGCGGACAATTCAGTCATCGCACGGCGTTCGTGCAGGCGGGCGACATCACTCCCTCCAAGGATTGCCGAGCAGCTTTCCTCTTTGGACTGGACGCAGCATTGGGAATGTCGGCAGGAACAGCGAAATATGTCCTTCAGCCGTTGGATGCGCTCGTGCTGGACACGGCCAAGGACAGTGTCGTGCTGTCGGGTCCAGGCCGTGCCATTCTCATCGAGATCACGGAGTCCGAGAGCGGCGCTTGAGCCCGCTCTCGGACGTCCCGTCATTTCAAAGCTGGTCGAGGGACGGCATGGTCGTCCCGAACCAGTTCTTGCCGACCAGCGCCTGAGCCTCTTCCGCAGCCTGCTTGTCGCCCATGGCTTCAGCAGCCTTGAGCAATCCGGTTGCCGCCCAGCCATTGTTGGGTGAGCGTTTCAGCGCCTCATGGAATGCAGCTGCCGCCTCCTGCGGCTTGCCCTGCTCCATGAGGGCGGCGCCGAGGGACTGATGCACCGGGTAGTACCAGAACGGCGGCTCCATATAGGGCAGCTGATCCTGAATCGCGGCGGCCTCGGCGAAGAGCGTAGCGGCCTTCGCAGGATCGCCCGCATGTTGCGCAATGCGCGCATCGATTTCCTTCACGCCGATTTCCATCACTGCAGGTCCAGGCACGCCTGCATCCGGCATCGCCTGCACATCTGGAAGCTTGGCGAGGGCCGAGATCGCATCAGCTTCCTTGCGAGCCTCATCCGCCCGCCCGAGCTTCGCCAGGGCAACGCCGCGCGCATAATGCCAAGCTGCCCCTACGAACGGGAACGCGGCATCGGGCTCTTTCACGGCAAGCACATCCTCCGGCTTCGAGAACATCGCATGCGCATAATATTGCGAGGCGACGATGGGTTGGGTCCACGGCACCTCGCGCTGGGTCCGGTCGGACACGATGCCTGCAAGTTTCTGCGCGGCATCGATGGATGTCTGACCATCGCCGCCGGTCAGGGCGGAGACCATCACGAAATGGACGTTGTGAGCGTAATAGCCTTCCGAGTAGAGAAGGCTCGCCCCGCCCCGCCCGAGAAGCGCCTCGTCGGCAGCTGCCGCCTTCACATTGGCATCGAGGCTGTCATGCCAGCGCCCCAGCCGATACCAGATATGGCTCGGCATATGCACTAGATGCCCAGCACCCGGCATGAGTGCCGCGAGCTTCTCGGCGTAAGGCGCAGCCCTTTCAGGGTGGTCGGATGACTCAACGGCATGAATGTAGAGATGAATGGCGCCGGGATGATCGGGCTTCGCCACGAGAGGACCATACGAGCGTTCACCGATCACGCCTTCGATCAGCGCGACCATCTTTTCCGTCTTGCCCTTCGGTGTTCGGCCGCCATCGGCCCAATAGTCCCAGGGCGTCAGGTTCATGAGCGCGTCGGCTGTGAGCAACGCGATATGCGGATCTTCAGGATATCGAGCCTGCAACGCCTCCATGGCATCCGCGTAAGCTTGGTTCAACGCTGCACGATCAGCATTAGGATCGGGCGAGTAGCGCTTCGAGAGTGCATCAACAAGCGCCACCTGCATCTCGCCACTGGTGGCAGCAACTTTCCTAGCCTGTTCGAGAACGTCGATGGCTCGCTTGTTGGCATCCTCAGCCATCGGATAGTTGATGTGCGGTCCCAGAACCCAGGCTTCGCCCCAAAGGCACATGGCGCAACTGGAATCGGCTGCCTGCGCGGCCCTGAAAGCTCGCGCCGCTTCCGCATGGTTGAAGCCCCAACCCAGGCGATAGCCCTGGTCGAAATAGGCCTGCGCCTCGGTGCTCGCCTTACTGGCGACCGGCCAACTCAAAGTACCGAAATTATCCATCAAGGGTGGCTTGGTATCGGTCGAGGGTGCTGCTGCTCCATGCGGGAGATCTCGGCCATAACCGCTGAGTTCGGTCTTGGCGACCGGTGACTGCGCCGGAGATTGGAGTTGAGCCATGACATCGTGATGGCCGGAGGCGTGCTGGCCCGAGACCTGCTCACCAAACTGCAACGCATGCAGCAGCTTCACTCTCGGACTGTCGTGATTGCCAAGCGGGCAGCCGAGCGCGGGACTCGCTGCAAGCGTCAGCATGGCGGCCGAGGAAAGGAGCAGGAAGCGTGCGAAGGGGCTCGCACCAAAGACGTGCTGACTGGTCATGAGAGCATTCCTCATTTCGGTTAGGAATGACGCCCCGAAGATGGATCGACGTTTTCAGATCATGGGTCTCGGCGTTGTGACCCATATCGGGCCATAGACTGCCCAGGGGCCTCCGAAGTCGAGGTCTTAGTGTCTCAATGCCGTCGATCATGGGCTGTACCCTCTCGCATTGCGACGAGTGCAGAATGGCGCAAATGCCAGGCCCGGTAAGTGCGCTTCATCACAGTACCGACGCCGAAAAGAAAGCCGCCTCCTCACGGAGACGGCTTCTGGCTTGCCCAGAAGTTCTCTACCGCGCTTTTCAGTGATCGGAGCGGCCTGGACGATGCCGTACGATTGTGCCGGTTGTCACGACGTCACGTCGCGGAGCAACGCGTACGACTGTCTGACGGTGGATCGCTTGCGTGCGATAGCGCGGCTGTTGGTAGACCGTGCGTGTGCGGTAATACGGCTCACGATAAACTACGCGGTCCCTGTAGACGGGCACGTTTCGATAGACGACACGGGTCGCTACCGGGCGTCGATAATATCTGTACGGATACGGATTATAGGCATACCTGTAACCATAGGCCGGGTAACCGTAATTATAACTGTAGGCAGGGTAATAGTTCGTCGGATAGCCGTTGTAACCGTAATTATATCCGTATCCACGATAACCGTAATAACCCGGATATCCATAGCCATAGCCCGGTGTCGCGGCGGCCGTGGCGAGACCACCGATCAGGGCGCCGCCGATCAGGCCGGCGGCAAGAGCGCCGCCATTGTTCCAGCCACCACCGTGCCAACCGCCACCGTGCCAGCCGCCGCCACGCCAACCACCGCCATTCCAGCCGCCACCATGCCAACCACCGCCATGCCATCCACCGCCGCGGAAACCCTGGGCGTCAGCCGTGCCGATGCTTGCGAAAGTTATGAGAGCGGCACTCGAGAGCAAAAGAAACCTCTTCATCGCCATACTCCTGCGAAGGAACAGATAATTCCCGTCACAGAATAATTCAGAGCAGCCCGAAAGTTTCCAAGCGTAGCAATCAGCTGAGACAATTGGCCTGACCCAAGTATTCAGTGACCGAACACTGTGCGACGACTTGGGAGACAGTTTCAGGATTTAAAGACTTTGGAATAGCCGGATTGAAAAGGGGACGTGACGGATTTGGCGGTCACCGTGGCGATCTTGTCCCCGCCCCAGACCGAGGATTCGATGGGTTTGGCGTAATCAGTATCCTCGTTGCAGATCAGCCGCGAACTTGCTCCACCACATCGGGCTCACCCTTCCGCACATAGGATCCGTTGTCGAACACGCTGTCGCCGAGAAGGACTACGTGGCTCATTACGCGCGCCTTAAGGGTCCAGCTGAAAGAAGGGCCTGAAATTCTCAAGCCATTGCGTCAGCCATGTCTCGAAGGCTGCCTTGGCTGCTTCTTCCGTCGTGCCGTAACCCCAGGCATCTTCCTGAAGGGGTGTGGACCAGATCCAGAATCTGTTGCTGCCATCATAATCGACGCTGCCCACTTCCACTGTTCCGACGACACCGACATAGCGATTAAGCGGCACGCCGGCCACGCGGTCCTGCCGCCATTGAATTTTGCTCATCCTCACGACTTAGCGCAACAGATTAACCACTCAAGCCGAAGCACCCAGTTATTCGGAACAGCGGCGACATCCAACGTTGTTGATGCAATCGTGAAACTGACTACCTCTGAATCTGGAATTGACGGTCTTTACCGGCAGGCGCAGCATCATGGACCTCATGGGAGGCGTCCATGTTCGAGCAAGCCGTCCTCGTCAGCGAAGCATTACGCAAGAGCGCGCCACAGATGCAGGGAATATTGCACATGGCGATGAAGGGGTGCCCGCATTGCGGCACCCGACAGATGATCGCCGAACCTGCTCTAGGCACATGCGCGGAATGCGGCGATCAACTGAAGGTCATTGAGGAATAAAAGCGAGCGTTCTTAATCCTCGTAAAGCGATATGAGCTCCATCTCGGGCACGAGGACCAGCCCCTTGTCGGTGATGCGGATTTCCGGGATCACGGAAAGCGGGATCAGGTTGAAGCCCATATAGGGAATCCTGCAGCCGGCCTTGTCCCATGCGGCCTTCAGCGTGCGCGTCTCCTCGGCGACATCGGTCACACGCTTGTCGGAGAGAAGCCCCGCGATGGGCAGCGCCACCATGGCGATGACCATGCCCTGATCCACCACGCAGACACCACCCTGCGCCTCGATGATGGTGTCGAGCGCGAGCTGCATGTCGGCCTCGTTGGTACCGGCAACGATCAAGTTATGCGAGTCATGTCCGACACTGCTCGCAACCGCGCCGCTTTTCAGGCCGAAATCCTTGAGCAGACCATGCGCCACGCCGGCGCCGTTCGTGTTGCCATGGCGTTCGATCACGGTGACGAAGGTCAGATCGTTCTTGGACAACAGCGCATCCCAGCTGTCTTCCTTCTGCAATTCCACCTTGTCGTGGAACAGCACGATGCCGGGCAACGCAACGCGGATGACATTGGCCGTGATAGCGGCAGTCGGCAGCTCGGGGATCAGCTTCGGCTTCTGCGAGACATGCACCGTGCGATAGGCCTCCGCCGGATAGCGATAGCGGTTCGAGAGCGCCTGATCGAGCACCGGTGTGATCTTCCTCTGCTCGACGACGAGCTCGCCGCCATACCATGTGTTCTGCACTTCGAGATCGTCGTTGAGCAGAACGAGGTCGGCGCGGCGTCCGCCGCCGAGACCGCCAATCTCGCCTTCCATACCGAAACGGGTCGCCGGATGAAGCGAGCCCATGCTCCAGGCCTGTTCGCGGCTCATCCCCGCGCGGCGCGCTTCCCGCGTCACCCAGTCCATGCCGAACATCATGAGATCGTCCGCATCGCGGTCATCTGTGCAGACGCAGATGCGCTTGTGCGAGGAGCCAAGTTCCGTGATCGTCTTGATCGCCTCTGGCAGCGAGTGCCACGGCGTCGTGGGCGGGCCGCCACGCAGGAAAATCCACACGCCCGCATCGAGCAAGTCGTCCGCAATATCGCGGTCGATGGCTTCGTGCGTGTCGGTGACGCCGCTTGCGGCATAAGCGGCCACGAACTCTCGTCCATAGATATGGCCCGATACGGGCTTGCCGCGTTCCAGCGCCGCCGCGAGGATCGCGTGGCTTCTCTCATCGCCCATGGTGACGGGCACGAAATCCATCTTCTCGCCCAAAGCAGCTGCTTCCGGCCAACGGTCGAAGATCGCCGCGATCTTGTCCGGCGTCAGGTCGCCGCCCGCCGTTTCCAATTCAGGCGATGTGGCCGGCACAGTGCTCGGAACGGTGAGGAAAATGGAGAGCGGCGCGTGGCGCGCATCTTCCAGCATCATCTCGATACCGGCAGCATCCATGACGTTGCCGATCTCGTGGCTGTCGCAAAAGATCGTGGTGGTTCCATTGAGAAGCGCGGCCTCCGCATAAGCGCAGGCCGTGATCATGCTGCTCTCGATATGGATATGCGGATCGACGAGACCGGGCGCGATGATGCCGCCCTTGGCATCATAGAGCAGGCCAGGCGCTCCCTTGATCTGCTTGTAGGCACCGGCGGGCTTCACGGCGGCGATACGACCGCCTGCGATCCACACCTCCCGCTCGGGCGCGATCCGCTCGCTATAGGTGGAGAGCACCCGCGCACCCGTGATCACCAGATCGGCGGGCGCCCGCCCCGAAGCCACATCCGCCAGCCGCCGGGTCACGGTGGAGAGCGGCGCCACGGAAAAGCGCGTCAGCGCCGATTTCGGAGGAAGCGAGGGCTTGCGTTGATCCATGGTCCGATCCTCTTTTGTGCGCACGATGCCGCCGAAAACTTGCCCTAGCGGCATCGGCCATCTGGCTTAATAGTCCCGGCCAAGCTTAAGCTGCAAGCTGAAGCGCGTGAACATTCTCGATTCGTGGCTTGGGATTGCCAAGCCCGACGGAGCTGAAAGGAAAGCTAGAGCCTTGGCAGTTCCGCGACAGGGCCGTGTGGGGAAACGGGCAATAAAAAAGCGCCTCAAGGGCGCTGTCGGGAGATGAGGTGGCCAGCTGGAGAGCAGCGTTGAGGAGGCAACGATCCGCTTCCAACTGGCCGAGCCCACGAAGTCCCAGGAGATGCGGCGGACCTGAGCATCCGTAGGGCATTTCTACCGCCGAGGCGGATAAGATAGCTTGAACATATTGGAAACATGCGCCGATGCAAGCGCATATGTGGCGGAAAAACAGCATTTTCCCAAAAAAGTTAACCCCCACTTGCCAAGGGCTTAGAGGCTACTTGAGAGCTACCCCTTCCCTCTACCTCGAAAGGGTGATTCTCTTATGAGGTAGCGCCGTCCGCTTCGAGATAAGTCTTTACCGTCGCGATGAATTTCGCCACCGAGATCGGCTTGGACATATAGGCCTCGCAGCCCCCTTCCCGGATTCGTTCCTCGTCGCCTTTCATGGCGAAAGCCGTGATCGCGATGACGGGGATGGACTTCAGGTCTTCGTCCGCCTTCAGCCACCGGGTCACCTCGAGGCCCGAGACCTCTGGCAACTGGATATCCATGAGGATCAGGTCGGGCTTGTGGGCGCGGGCGAGCTCCATCGCCTCGATGCCATGGCTGGTTTTCAGCGTGGCATAGCCATGGGCCTCAAGCAGATCGTTGAAGAGCTTCATGTTGAGCTCGTTATCCTCAACGATGAGCACGGTCTTCTTCATTGTGGCTATCCCAGGGCCCAAAGCACTTCACCGGCCCACCTCTTCAGATGATATATGTAGGGTCCAACCTATTGATGAAATGCAAACCGACAGAATGAACACTCCATTAAAAAGACTGACGAGGGATGAGGCGGAAAATGTCGCACTCGGCGCTTTCGCCTTCATCACGAGCGACGAGGAACGCATGGGACGCTTTTTGGCCATCTCCGGCCTTCAGGCGGATAATATCCGCTCCGCCGCGGCCCAACCCGGATTCTTCGCCGCCATTCTCGACTATGTGGCCGCCGACGAGCCGCTGCTGATCGCGCTGGCGAAGGAACTCGACACCAAGCCCGAGCACATCATGCTCGCCCATTGGACGCTCTCGCCCTCCGAATTCGATTAGGCGACCCACCCATGAGCGACGCCCCGTTCTGCCGTGACTGCCTGACACCCGCCGCCTCCCCGCGGGCGGATCGGTGCAGCGCGTGCGGTTCGCCGCGCCTGCTCAGGCATAAGGAACGGGACATCCTGTCCATCGCCCATGTGGATTGCGATGCCTTCTTTGCGGCAGTGGAAAAGCGGGACGATCCCAGCCTCGCCGACAAACCGGTCATCATCGGCGGCGGCAAGCGCGGGGTGGTCTCCACCGCCTGCTACATGGCCCGCACGTTCGGCGTGCGCTCCGCCATGCCCATGTTCCAGGCGCTCAAGCTCTGCCCCCATGCGGTAGTGATCAAGCCGAACGGAGAAAAGTACCGGAAAGCAGGGCATGAAGTGCGCGACCTCATGCTGGAGCTGACACCGCTGGTGGAGCCGGTCTCCATCGACGAGGCTTTCCTCGATCTTACGGGCACGGAACGGCTTCATCACGGCAGCCCGGCGCTGACCCTCGCCCGCTTCGCCCATAAGGTGGAGAAGAAGATCGGGATCAGCATCTCGGTTGGCCTCTCCTACAACAAGTTCCTGGCAAAGATCGCCTCCGACTTCGAGAAGCCGCGCGGTTTCTCGATCATCGGACGCGACGAGGCCGCTGCCTTCCTGGCCAATAAGCCGGTCGGCATGATCCCAGGAATTGGCGCCTCGGCACAATCCAGGCTCGCCAAGGTCGGCGTGACGCAAATCGCGCATCTGCGCGACATCCCGCTTAAAACCTTGTTCGAAGCTCTCGGGCGGGATGCCCAGCGCCTCTCGCGCCTTGCCTGGGGTGAAGACACCCGGCAAGTGACACCGGAGCGCGAAACGAAGAGCATTTCGGCAGAAACCACCTTCGAAACGGATCTGCGCTCGTTCGACGACCTGGAGCCCATTCTGTGGCGACTGTCCGAGAAGGTGTCCCGCCGGCTCAAGATTGCGGGCCTCGCGGGCCGCAGCGTGACGCTGAAGCTGAAGGACAAGGAATTCCGTCTGCTGACGCGTACCCGGTCGGGCTTTCCGCCGACCCAACTCGCCGCCCGCCTGTTCGATCCCGCCCGCCAGCTCCTGAAAGCCGCCTGCGACGGCACCGCCTACCGCCTCATCGGCATCGGCGCGGCGGATCTCTGCGACGGGGCGGAGGCCGACCACGGCGACCTTGCTGACCAGTCGGTCGTGCGCCAGGCCCATATGGAGGCGGCCATCGACAAGATCCGCGACAAATTCGGCGCCGGCGCCCTTCAGAAAGGCATCGTGCTGAGGAAACCTCAGCGCTGACAGGCCGTGTTGGGCTGCATGCTGAGGCTCTTCAGGTCGCCCTTGAGGGCGAAATCCCCGTAATCGATCTTGAGTGCGCGGGTAATGCCGTTCTCGTAGAGCTCGAACGAGATCGTATAGATCGGGGTCCGGTCAGCGTTGCCCTCCTCGTAATAGCTGAGGGTCATGGGCCAACGGTCCATCTTGGCCAAGCCGTCCTGCTTCGCAGCCTCCTCGAGATTGGTGGCGGCACCCGGTTCGATCTTGCGCCCGATCAGGCCGAGCGTGTCATAGACTTTCTTGCCATCGTCCGAGCCGTCATAGACCTTGACCGAGAGGGTGGTCTCCCCCTTTTCGGCAGCTTCGATCAGGCGCTTCATATGTTCGGTCGGAAATATGGGCTGGCCCTTCGCCTCGAAGACCTCGTTGCGCGGCTGCTTGAACTTCACGTCGAGCGAACCGTCGGGGCGCAGCTGCGCGTCGCCATCGACCCCGTCTCGCACAAGTCCCTGCGTGGTGGAGGTGGACTTGAAGCGCATGGAGAGGCCGTTGCCTGCCTCGAAGGTCGCTGTCTGGGTATCGAGCGTGCGCGAACCCGCTTCGGTGCTGTCGAGAACAGTCACTTGGCGATATTTCATCGTGTAGCCGTCGCAGGCATCGCCGCCGAATTCCATGGCGATGCGCCCCCTCGCCGTCTCGACTCCCTTGGAGCCCGTGGAGCGAAGTAGAGAAAGATCGTAAATGGCCCTATGGGGCGTCAGCAGGATCGGTGCTTTCGCCGTTTCCGCAGCGGCGGGAACGAGCATCGAGATGAAAAGGCCGGTGGCGACGACGGTCGAGCGCATGTGTTCTCCAAGTCCCCCATCCGGCGCAAGATAGGATCGTCCTGCGGACAGGGCAATGTTCAGTCTTGCGTCCTTAAGTGGCATCAGCCACTAATCCCCACACTGTTACAAGCGGAGGACTCACCATGAGCGCAGTTGACAAGAAACTCGAAGCCCTGGGCATCACCCTTCCGACGCCCGCAGCGCCCGTAGCGAATTACGTGCCCTTCGTGCGCACCGGAAACCTGATCGTCATTTCCGGCCAGCTCTGCTTGGGGATGGACGGCAAGCTCGCCGATGCCCACAAAGGCAAGCTCGGCGCGGAAATCTCAGCCGAGGTCGGTCAGCAGGCCGCACGTCTCTGCGCCATCAACCTGCTCGCTCAGCTCAAAGCCGCCGTCGGCGACCTCGACAACGTCGTCAAATGCGTGCGCCTCGGCGGCTTTATCAATGCCGTCCCGACTTTCGCAGGCCTCGCGCCGATCATGAACGGCGCTTCGGACCTGATGGTCGAGGCTCTGGGCGATGCTGGCCGCCATGCCCGCTCCACCATCGGCGTCGCGGAACTGCCGCTCGATGCCTGCGTCGAAGTCGAAGGAATGTTTGAAGTCAAATGAGCACTCCGAGCTGGCTTATCGCGAAGCCCATCGCCCATCGCGGCCTCCACAACAAGGCAAACGGCGTCATCGAGAACACTCTCTCGGCCGCTGAAGCCGCCATCGCGCACGGTTTCCCCATCGAACTCGATGTTCAGCTGACCGCTGACAACGAAGCCATCGTGTTCCACGATTTCGAACTCGACCGGCTCACCGGCGAGACGGGCCTCGTCATTGAGCGCAACCTTTCCGCTCTCACGGGCATCGGCATTTCCGGCACCATGGGCGGCGACAAGATTCCTTCGTTGAAGGACTACCTTGCCAAGATCGCGGGGCGCACGCCGCTGGTGATCGAGATCAAGAGCAAGTTCGACGGCGACATGCGCCTGACCAAGCGGGCCATCGAGATCCTCAAGGACTATTCAGGCCCCTTCGTCGTGAAATCCTTCGATCCCGAAATCGTGGCCTATCTGCGCCAGAACGCGCCCAACATCACGCGCGGTTTCATCGGCGAGCTGGAATACGCCTCCAAGGCCGACAGCTTCCTGACGCCCGAGAAGAAGCACAGGATGGCGAACCTGCTGGATTTCGCGGAAATGCAGCCGCAGTTCCTGTCCTGGCGCGTAAAGGACCTGCCTTGCGCCTCGACCCATCTCAGCAAGCTCCTCGGTAACCTCCCGGTCATGACCTGGACCGTGCGCAGCCCCGAGGATCGCGCCAAGTCGGAGAAGCACGCGGACCAGATGGTGTTCGAAGGCTTCATGCCCTAAAGGTTGCAAGGATCTCGCCGAGCCATTAGCTCTTATGTCTAACGGCGAGATCCTCTTATCCGTGAAGCTCCAGGTCAAAATCGCCCAAGGGCTGAAAGCTGTGTCTGCCGCTGCCTGGGATGCTTGTGCCGGCGGCGCGCATTCGGGCGATGATGAGCCCCGCAATCCCTTTGTCTCCCACGCTTTTCTCTCCGCGCTGGAGGAATCCGGCTGCGTCGGCGCGAAGTCCGGCTGGGCGCCGGTGCATGTGCTGGTCGAGGATGAGCAGGAAAACCTGCTCGGCGCCGCTCCCTGCTACGTGAAATCCCACTCGCAGGGCGAATATGTATTCGACCACTCCTGGGCGGATGCCTATGAACGCGCAGGCGGTCGCTATTACCCCAAGCTCCAAGTCTCCGTGCCCTTCACGCCCGTTACCGGCCCTCGCCTGCTCGTTCCCGATGGCCCGGAGGCCGCCAACGTGCGGGCTCATCTGATCGCGGGCCTGCGCGCCCTGCGCGACCAAATCGGCGCATCCTCGATCCACGCCACCTTCGTGCAGGAAGCCGATTTAGCGGCGATGACAGCGGAAGGCTTTCTGCGCCGGGACGACCAGCAATTTCACTGGTTCAACGACGGCTACAAAAGCTTCGAGGATTTTCTCGGGGCGCTGGCCTCCCGCAAACGCAAGGCGATCCGCCGCGAGCGCCGAGACGCTTTGGCAAATGGCATCGCCATCGAATGGGTTACGGGCAAGGACATCACCGAGGCTCACTGGGACGCCTTCTTCGCGTTCTATATGGATACCGGCTCGCGCAAATGGGGCCGGCCCTACTTGAACCGCCGCTTCTTCTCGCTGATCGGAGAGCGGATGGCGGAGCGTGTGCTGCTCGTCATGGCCAAGCGCGATGGGCGCCACATTGCCGGCGCCATCAACTTCATCGGCGACAAGCGGCTCTATGGCCGGAACTGGGGCTGCATCGAGGATCACCCCTTCCTGCATTTCGAGGTCTGCTACTATCAGGCCATCGACTTCGCCATCGCCCATGGCCTCGAACGTGTCGAAGCCGGGGCTCAAGGCGAGCACAAGCTCACAAGAGGCTATAGGCCGGTCATCACCTCCTCAGCTCATGACATCGCCGACCCTGGCCTTCGGAGGGCAATCGAAGCCTATCTGGAGCAGGAGCGCCGCTATGTCTCCGAGGCCGCCGAGGAATTGTCCGAAGCCACGCCTTTTCGGCAGGAGCAGGATGTTTAGAAGCTCTGCGGGACAGGCGAGCGATACACCTTTTCGATAAAGAATTTGGCGCAGGGAGCGCCGACACAGCCCTCCTCCCCGTTGTGGGGAGGAGTTGGAGGTGGGGGTGGCGGCGGCTGACCTTGATAGGCTATCGCTCACACCCCCACCCGGCCCTCCCCACAAGGGGGAGGGAAACAGCGTCATGTTCTTGAACGGCCCAATACTCAGCTAAATCCAAAAAATAAGGGCGCGAACCGATCTGGTTCGCGCCCTTAAGAATATCATGCGTCAAGCCTCAGAGGCTGTTGGTGATCGTCTTGAAGCCATCCAGCAGGGCCTCGGGCGATGTGCCCACGGCCGCAAGCCCGATGGTCGCTAGCCAGTAACAGCCGAAGAGGATCACCGGCACGAGAATCCAGGCCAGGATTTCCTCGAACCATACGCGCTTGCGCCTCCGCACCTCGCGCTTATCGCGCCAGGACAGTTTTGCCGGTGCCTCGACGAGGCGTGTGGGTTCGAGGTGTCCCTCGTGCAGTTCAGTCGTCATGCTCTAACCAATGGAACCTTGGGAACGGTGCGGATGCCGCCGCCCCCATTACCACCGGATCCTTTCGGCTTCACGGACTTTTTTGCCTTAGAAGACGCAGACTTAGCCTTCGGCTTCCTCTTGGGCGTCGTGACGACCTTCTCGGGCTTCGGCTTGACCGGTCCTTCGACGTACTCGAAATCGAGGCTCTGCAAGCCGATTTCGTCTGTCTTGACGATCACCTTGACCGCGCCGCCATCCTTCAGGCGTCCGAACAGAACCTCATCCGCCAGAGGCGTCTTGATGGTGGACTGAATTAGACGACCCATCGGGCGGGCGCCCATGGCCTCATCATAGCCATGCTCGACCAGCCAGTCGCGCGCCTCGTCCGTGAGTTCGATTGACACGTTGCGCTCGGAAAGTTGCAGATCGAGCTGCATGATGAACTTCTCGACCACCTTCTGCACCACCTCCTTCGGCAGATGACCGAAGGAAATGATGGCATCGAGACGGTTGCGGAACTCCGGCGTGAACAGCTTGTTCACGGCCTCGGTGTCGTCACCTTCCCGCTTGGTGCGGGTGAAGCCATAGGCCGGGCGGGCCATGTCGGCGGCGCCCGCATTCGTGGTCATGATGATGATCACGTTGCGGAAATCGACCTGCTTGCCGTTGTGATCCGTCAGCTTCCCGTGGTCCATGACCTGGAGCAGGATGTTGAACAGGTCCGGGTGCGCCTTCTCGATCTCGTCGAGCAGGAGCACGCAATGCGGATGCTGGTCGACGCCGTCGGTCAGGAGACCGCCCTGGTCGAAGCCCACATAACCGGGAGGCGCACCGATCAGGCGGCTGACCGTATGGCGCTCCATGTACTCGGACATGTCGAAGCGCAGGAGTTCCACCCCAAGTGACGTCGCAAGCTGACGCGCCACTTCGGTCTTGCCGACGCCGGTCGGACCGGCGAACAAGTAGGAGCCGATTGGCTTTTCCGCATCGCGCAGGCCCGCGCGGGCGAGCTTGATGGCGGAGGACAGGGCCTCGATGGCCTTGTCTTGCCCGTAGACCACGCGCTTCAGCGTGTCCTTGAGGTGAGCGAGCACCTCCGCATCGTCCTTCGACACGGTCTTGGGCGGGATGCGGGCCATGGTGGCGATGGTGGCCTCGATCTCCTTGATGCCGATGGTCTTCTTGCGACGGCTTTCAGGCAGGAGCATCTGGGACGCGCCGGTCTCGTCGATCACGTCGATCGCCTTATCCGGCAGCTTGCGGTCATTGATGTAGCGGGCCGACAGCTCCACCGCCGCCTTGACGGCTTCGTTGGTGTATTTGAGCTTGTGGAACTCTTCGAAATACGGCTTGAGGCCCTTCACGATCTCGATGGCATCCGGCACCGACGGCTCGTTCACGTCGATTTTCTGGAAGCGGCGCACGAGGGCCCGATCCTTCTCGAAATACTGGCGGTATTCCTTGTAGGTGGTCGAGCCGATGCAGCGCAGCGTGCCTTGAGCAAGCGCGGGCTTGAGCAGGTTCGAGGCATCCATTGCACCGCCCGAGGTCGCCCCGGCGCCGATCACTGTGTGGATCTCGTCGATGAACATGATGGCGTTCGGGTGCTGCTCGATCTCCTTCATCACCTGCTTGAGACGCTCTTCGAAGTCACCACGATAGCGGGTGCCGGCGAGCAGCGTGCCCATGTCGAGGGCGAAGACGGTGGCACCCTGCAGAACCTCCGGCACCTCACCCTGAACGATCTTGCGAGCAAGACCTTCCGCGATGGCGGTCTTGCCGACGCCGGGATCGCCGACGAGAAGCGGGTTGTTCTTCTGGCGACGGCAGAGCACCTGGATCGTGCGCTGCACCTCGGACTCGCGTCCGATCAAAGGATCGATCCGGCCTTCCTTCGCCTTCTTGTTGAGGTTGACGCAGTAAGAGTCGAGCGCGTCACCCTTTTTCTTAGCACGCGCGTCGGAATCGTCCTGGGTCGGACGCTCGTTGGAGGCCTCCTCCTCGGCCCCACGCGGCGAACGGCTCTCGGTAAGGCCGGGGCGCTTGGCGATGCCGTGGCTGATATAGTTGACCGCGTCGTAGCGGGTCATGTCCTGCTCCTGCAGGAAGTAAGCCGCATGGCTTTCCCGCTCTGCGAAGATCGCGACAAGCACGTTGGCGCCTGTCACCTCATCCCGCCCCGACGACTGGACATGGATCACCGCCCGCTGAATCACGCGCTGGAAACCGGCGGTCGGCTTAGAATCCTGGCGGCCATCGGCCACGAGGTTCGCGAGCTCGCTGTCCACGTAATCCACCAGATTGCGGCGGAGAATATCGAGATCGACATTGCACGCCCGCATAACTGCGGCCGCGTCCTGGTCATCGATCAGGGCCAGGAGAAGATGTTCGAGGGTTGCGTATTCGTGACGGCGCTCGCCTGCGAGAGCGAGGGCTCGATGAAGGGCTTGTTCAAGACTGCGAGAAAAGCTCGGCAACGGCTTGTCCTTTATGAGACGGGTCTCGGCTAATTCTTTTCCATCACACATTGCAGAGGGTGCTGGTGCTGCCGGGCGAAATCCATCACCTGCGTCACCTTCGTCTCGGCAATTTCGTAAGTAAAAACTCCACATTCCCCGACACCGTTCTGGTGCACATGAAGCATGATCCTGGTCGCGTCTTCCCGGTTCTTGTTGAAGAACCGCTCCAGTACATGCACCACGAACTCCATCGGGGTGTAATCGTCGTTCAAAAGAAGAACGCGGTAAAGGTTGGGCCGTTTCGTGCGCGGCTTGGCTTTTGTGATGATCGACGTGTTGGAGCGTCCATCATCATCGCCACCAGGGGGCTGTGACCCGCCAGACGCGGATGTGGAATACCGCTTCGACGGAATCAAAGTGTCCTGAGCTAACCGCAGCATATTAAACGACCGACCTCTTCTTATTGGCCCCTGGCGCGCAGCCCACGCCAATTCCGGCCACGCACCCTGAGTCAAATGTATAGTCGCTCCATTCGGTTCGCTAGATCAACAGATGGGTGGTCGCAGGGCTTGAGAGAAGGGCGACATCTTGTTTCCCGGCATTCAGTACAAATACGGCCAAGCCGGACGGAGCGGAAAAACGCGAAACGCCCGGCTTTTGCGGCCGGGCGTTTCATTCAAAACTGAAGCTGTGTCTGACGGAACGTCAGGCCTTCGCCTTGGACAGAAGCCCTTCGAAAGGCTTGAACGTGTCCGTGGCGAGCGCCGTATAGAGCGCGCCCATCTTGGTGGACTGACCCACCAGGCTGTCATAGGCGCCCTTCACGTAGGACGATTGCAGCTCAATGGCCTTGTCGAGGGTCGTGGCGCCTGCCAGCTTCTCGACGACCGAGGAGTTGTACTCGAACGATTTGCGGGCGTAATCCGCCGACTCGGTAGCGATTGCCTGGGCATTGGCCGAAAAAGCGCCCAGAGCCTTGATGGTAGCTTCCAGGTTTTCCTGGCCAAGTTTTTGCAGATTTGCAAACGGCTGAAGCATTGTGAACCTCGACAATAAGACGTTTAATGGCAGCATGTGCCAGCGATCACTGACACAATAATATATGTGCACTGCACAATAATTGTCAACATAATTGTGCAGCGCACAATAAGACTTGCATGGGAGCCCACGTCCATTAACCCCCTCGTAACCGCATCCCCATACGGTGAAGCCATGTGTTGCGACGGCAACGGTCTCCTTCAGGAGCACCGGTCGCGGGGACCTGAGACCAAACTCAACAGGGAATTTTCAGCATGACTTCGGTACGAGTTGTACGCCGAACAGCATGGACGGTTATTGGTATTGCAACATCTATCGCGATAGCGTTTTCCTCCCCCGCCGAGGCGGCCCGCCGCAAGGTGAGCAAGGGAGGCGGTTATAATCCCCTCGCCGCCTCCATTGTCGTCGATGCAAAGACCGGCAAGGTTCTGCAGGGCGACAATATCGACGAACCCCGTATCCCGGCCTCCATCACGAAGGTCATGAGCCTCTACCTGCTGTTCGAGCAGATGGAGCGCGGGCGTATCCGTCCGGATTCCCAGCTGACCGTTTCCGAATATGCCGCGAGCCAGCCCCCGACCAAGCTCGGTGTGCGCGCCGGCTCGACCATCGAGGTCGAGGATGCCATCAAGGCCATGGTAACGCTGTCCGCCAACGACGTATCCGTGGTGGTGGCCGAGAACATCGCCGGCTCCGAGGATGCCTTCGCACGGATGATGACGCGCAAGGCGCGCGAGCTCGGCATGAGCTCGACGGCGTTCTACAACCCTCACGGCCTGCCCCATGAACCGCCGAATATCACTACGGCACGTGACCTGGCCGTGCTCGGCCGGGCGATCCAGGACCGTTTCCCCAAATACTTCGCCTATTTCCAGACCAGCTCCTTCCAGTACGGCAAGCGTACCATTCGCGGCCACAACCGGCTTCTGGGCAAGGTCAACGGCGTCGACGGCATCAAGACCGGCTATACCCGTCTTTCGGGCTTCAACCTGCTGACCTCGGTCAATACGGATACCCGCAGCGTGGTCGCCGTCGTGCTCGGCGGCCGCTCCGGCGCCTCTCGCGACCAGAAGATGGCCGGCCTGATCGCCGATCACCTGCCCCGCGCCTATGCCGGCGCCCGCATCGCGCCGCCGGTAGTCGAAGGCACCGCTCAGCCTGCCATGGTTGCCGAAGCTCCGGTTCAGCGCCCTGTCGTTCAGCCGAAGGTCGAGGCTGCGCCCGTGCAGGTCGCTTCCGCCACACCCGAAGCCGCCGTGATGCCCGCCACACCTGCGCGCAAGCCGCTTGATCTAAATACCCTGCGCCCGGTCGTGGCCTCGGCAACTGGCGCCAGCTCGACCACGACGCCTTCCTCCGGCAATATCCGCTGGCAGAAGGGACCAGAGCCGCTGCCACTGAACGCTCAGGCCTATGCAGCCCTGCAGGCTCCCACCGCAGCGCAGATCTCGGAATCCCAGAAGGCCGCTCTTCAGGCCAAGGTCGAAGCCAAAGCCGCCGAGCCCGTGAAGACGGCCTCGCTCAAGGCCGAGGCTCCGAAGGCCGAACCCAAGAAGACTGTGGACGGCTGGGTGGTTCAGCTCGGCGCCACGGACGACGAGACTAAGGCACAGGCCATGCTGGATTCAGCCCGCAGCCGCTTCGGCAAAGTCCTCAGCAAGGCCTCGCCCTATACTGAGAAGGTCACGATTGACGGCAGCACCCTGTACCGCGCCCGCTTCTCCGGCTTCTCCGAGGCGGATGCCGCTGCCAAGGCCTGCCAGCAGCTGAAGAAGAGCGGCGTGAACTGTTTCGCCTCCCGCGGCTGACGAAGTTTTAATCTCTAGCCGCTTAAATCCTACCTGCGACGGCACTTTGTGTTCGTGCCGCCGCAGTAAAAAGTAACCGGAATCGCGCGTGGAGTATCAGCGATGTCGGCCCAACAGGACTTCTCTCGCCTGATTGACGCGAGCAGCGAGATACGCCGTCCCTCCTTGATCGGGATGGAGTTTCTTGATCAGCGTCCGATGCGCATGTCGGACCTCGTCGACGCTCGCTCCAGGCTTAAGCCCCAGGATCTGGTGGGCTTCATCTTTCGTCATTACGCCCGAGTGCGTATGAGTGCGCGTCCGCGTGTCGCGATCTCCCTGAGCGTCTTCACGCCAGCCGGAAAGCCGGCGATCAAGATAAGCCTCTAGGAGGGGAATGCCCTCGGGATCGAGCATGCCGCATTCTTCATGGAGGCGGCGCAGGTTCTGAGGATCCAGGCTCGACAGGCGTCGGCCGGCGAAGGTGCCCGCCAGAACGCTGCCCTCGATGCCGCCCGTGGAATGGTCGATCTCCATTTCGATCATGGCCGACCGGATACGGGAGAAACGCCCTGCCGTTTTCTGAAAACGCCCGAAAGGCCCGGGAAGGGGAAGCCCCTTCCACCCAAGCGCCCAGGCGCCCAGACCGCCGACCATCAAGGCCGTCATGATCTGACCCTTGCCGGCGAGAAAGACCGCAGCGCCGAACGCTGCCACCCCGGCCACCACCTTGACCGCCTTGGCAATGGCAGTGCTGTCTGAGCGGGCGAAAACTTTGAGTAGCCACCAGCCCAAAGCCACGGCGGCAATTCCGTAAAGAAGCATCATGTGAGTATCCCTGTCCCAAGATGTGGGCCGGGATCGGGCAGATGTAAATCTTTAGAGCCAAAATAGACAAAAGCCGGATCTTCATGAGATCCGGCTTTGAAACCCTCAAGGCCTCAATTGACCTTAATGGAGCATTCTGGCGGCGCTGCGCTGGCTCTCGCGCTCCCAGGTCTGGATGACGATACCGTTGATGCCGGAGTCGTGAAGACGATCGCTAAGATCGATGAAGTGTTTCTCGGTCGTCTCGACTTCGATCTCGATCTGCGCGTCTTCGACATGTTCGAGTTCACTTGCCGCGTAGCGCTCGTAAGCCGCCGACATCTCAGCGTAAGCGAAGGCTACCGGCAGAGTTCGAAAGATTGTGGAGAATTCCTCGTCGAGATCACCATTGGAAAGGTCGCGCATCTGGACGAGATATCCGTCCTCATGCTCGCAGACTTCATAACGCCAGTGCCGGCCTTCGGATGCGGACAGGAGCATCGGAACCTCCACTCAACTGAACTGCTAGGCCAATGCGCATCCAGCCAGCGCGGTTCCAAGAGGGTCCACAGCAAAAAGGTCTAACGGCGGATGGAGGTTTCCACCCGAACGCCTCCGCCGATTCGCACCGTGGTTCCGTTGCCGAGATCGATGGCGCCCGGAGCCGCCTTCACGCGGTTATTTTCCGTGCGCTGCTTGACGATGCCCTGGCATTCCGTCGGTACGCGAACCTGCACGCCCGGCGGCAAATCGGGCATGCGGCACTCTTTCGCAGCGGCTGAGCCTGCCGCAAACATCAAAAGGGTGAGAAGTGCTGGGAGCCGCATGGGCACCTCCACTGATTCACATAGGTTAAAGCAGACCGAGTTCCGCCAATTGCCTTCGCATATCCTCGGGCATCGCGGCAAGGTCGCCGCCATAGGCGCCGATATCACGCGGCGCATCCTTTATCGCGAGATAACGCCAGCCTTGAAACGGCCTGTAAGGACGCGGCTCCACCGGCACGACGGTCGGCTCCAACACGAGACGGCAGCGTCCGATACCGTCACCATCGGTAAACGGGCGCACGTCCAAAAGCGTCTGTCTGGCTGCAACCTGCCCTTTGATCACCCAGAACAGCGAGCCGCCATTGAGCAGTTCCTCGACGCGCTTCGGCACCATGCGCGTCGTATGCGTCTGCTCGAAATCGCGGCCAAGACGGCGATGAAGCGCACGGTTCTCCTCGATCCATTCCTCCAGATCGGTGATGGAGTCGCAGCCGACGCAGAGCTTGATCAGATGAAGTGCCATTCCCGTGTTCAACCATGCGCAAGGTGGATGATAAATCCGGCGATGCGCCGCAGTGCTATTCCTCTTTGGCCTTCAGCGCAATGAGGCGCGCGCCCTCGGCAACCTGCGCACCCGGCTCGGCGGCGAGCTCAGCAACCTCGCCATCGGACGGGGCCACGAGCACGTGCTCCATCTTCATCGCTTCCACGATGGCAAGACGCTGCCCCTTTTCCACCTTGTCGCCCGGCTGCACGAACACGGCGATGAGCTTGCCATGCATCGGAGCCTTCACCGAGCCGCCTTGATCCATGTGCTCGAGATCGACATCGAAGGGATCGTAGAACTGCACGAGTGTCTGGCGTCCACCCTTGAGAATGTAAACGCCGTGCGGCGCATCGACTTCCTGGTCAATTCGCTCGTCGGCCCAAGGGTCGCTCTCGCCAACAGCAACCGTACTGACACCAGGGTGCTCTTCGCTGAATATCTCGCGCGCTTCCACGCGCTCACCATCGGCGAGGACCGGCATGCCGACGCTGCGCGTTCCGAGAAGCTGGAACCCATCCGGTTCCAACCACGGCGATGAAGGCTCATCGTTCCTTAAATGCTCGGACATGCGCAACTGATCGATCTTTCGAGAGGTCAAGGCAGCGGCGCCGAACGAGACAGCCACTTCGTCGAGCGGCTGCGGGCCGACACCAAGCGCGTCGAGATTACGGTCGATGAAACCCGTGTCGAACCGCCCTGCCCTGAACTCCGGCGCCTCGCACAGCCTCTTGAGAAATGCCGTGTTGGTTTTCGGTCCCGCGACAATCGTCTCGCCCAGTGCCTCGGCCAGTCTCGACAGCGCTTCATCGCGGGTTGCACCATGCGCGATCACTTTCGCGATCATCGGATCGTAATACGGCGTCACCTCGGCGCCCGTCTCCACGCCCGTGTCGATGCGAATGCCCTCGCCCTCCGGGAACTCCAAAGCCCAGAGCTTGCCGGTGGACGGCAGAAATTCCTTTTCAGGATCTTCCGCGTAAAGACGCGCCTCGACCGCGTGGCCGTCGATGATGAGATCGTCCTGAGCAAACGGCAATGTCTCGCCTGATGCAGCACGGAACTGCAGCTCCACGAGATCGAGGCCGGTAATCGCTTCCGTCACCGGATGCTCGACCTGAAGCCGGGTGTTCATCTCCATGAAATAGAACCTATCGGGACGAAGCCCCTCGCGGCCATCCGCGATGAACTCCACCGTACCGGCTCCTACATATCCGACGGCTCGCGCAGCTTCGACAGCCGCGCGTCCCATGACCTCGCGCATGTCATCCGGCATGCCAGGCGCCGGCGCTTCCTCGATTACCTTCTGGTGGCGGCGCTGGAGCGAGCAATCGCGCTCGAAGAGATGCACGACGTTGCCGTGTCCATCGGCGAAGACTTGGATTTCAATATGGCGCGGCGAGAGGATGTACTTCTCCACCAGCACGCGCGGATCGCCGAAGGCGCTCGCAGCCTCGCGCTGCGCGCTCTCGAGCGCGGCATCGAAATCCGCCGCCTTCTCCACCCGCCGCATGCCCTTGCCGCCACCGCCCGCGACGGCCTTGATGAGCACGGGATAGCCAATCTCATAGGCCTTCTGCCGCAGGAAATCGGGCTCCTGCTTCGAGCCATGGTAGCCCGGCACCACGGGCACGCCCGCCTGCTGCACGAGCGCCTTGGCCGCATCCTTCAGGCCCATCGCCTTGATGGCGGAGGCAGGCGGTCCCACGAAGACGATGCCGTTTGTGGCGCATGCCTCGGCAAATTCCGCCCGCTCGGAGAGGAAGCCGTAGCCGGGATGGATGGAGGCAGCCTTGGTTCGCCTGGCAACCTCGATGATCGCGTCGATCCTTAAGTAACTCTCGCGGGCAGGCGCCGGGCCGATGCAATGGGCCTCGTCCGCCATCCGGACGAAGAGAGAATTCGCATCCGCCTCCGAATAGACCGCGATGGTGCGCATGCCCAAACTTTTGGCCGTGCGGATGATCCGGCACGCGATCTCGCCGCGATTGGCAATGAGGACACTTTCGAGCATGGCCATCCCTTCAGATCCGAATGCGGTTCGGTTTTGTGTGAAAAGCTAGAGCAAAACTAGAGCCCCTTGTCACGCCGGAACAGTCCGCTTGGCCCCCACGCTTTCCAGGCGCCCTAGCCGATCTCGACCAAAGTCTGCCTCCAAATCCCCCTTGGCCAAGCAGCGGCAAGCCTCCTCAGTAAGCCTCCGCAATATGCCCCTTGCCGATCCGCCTTTCTCACGCTACTTTTTACTTGCAAATCGTTTGCAACTGCAGAAAGAGCCCATGGACCAGTCCGCTCCTGTCTCCCTCGTCCGCAAAGCTGCATGGCGTCACAACTCGGCCTTGCCGTCGCTACCGGAGGTCAATCGATCCATCGCGGTGCGGCCAGGGTCGACCTGGCGGCGGGCGGCGGCCTTCCTCGGACCGGGCTATCTGGTGGCCGTGGGCTATATGGACCCCGGCAACTGGGCGACATCCATTGCGGGCGGCTCGAAATACGGCTATGCCCTGCTCACGGTGGCGCTGATCTCCAATATCATGGCGATCATCCTGCAATCGCTCTGCGCCCGCCTTGCCGTCGCAACCGGCCGTGACCTCGCCCAGGCCTGCCGGGACGCCTATTCGAAGCCTGTCGCCTGGGGTCTGTGGCTTCTGGCCGAACTCGCCATCTGCGCCACCGACCTCGCGGAGGTCATCGGCACGGCTATCGGCCTCAACCTGCTCTTCGGCATTCCTCTGGAAATCGGCGTCGTCATCACGGCTCTCGACGTCTTCCTGATCCTTTATCTGCAGAACCTCGGTTTCCGCTGGGTCGAGGCTTTCATCATCACGTTGCTCGGCGTCATTGCCGTCTGCTTCGGCATTCAGATCGCAATGGCGGACCCGAATTGGGGCGCCGTGATCGCGGGCTTCGCGCCGACGACACAGATCATCACCGATCCTGACATGCTCTACCTCGCCCTCGGAATCCTCGGTGCGACGGTCATGCCGCATAACCTCTATCTCCATTCCGGCATCGTACAGACCCGCGCTTATGGCGAGACGCTACCCGAGCGGCGAGAGGCGCTTCGCTTCGCAACGCTCGACTCGACCATTGCTCTGATGTTCGCGCTCACCATCAATGCCTCCTTGCTTATCCTCGCCGCGGCCGCGTTTCACGGCACCGGAAGAAGTGAGATCGCGGAACTCGGCGAAGCGCATACTCTGCTCCAGCCGATCCTCGGCAGCGCCATCGCGCCCATGCTCTTCGGCCTGTCGCTTCTGTGCTGCGGCCTCAACTCCACCGTGACGGCGACCATGGCGGGCCAGATCGTCATGGAGGGCTTCATCAATTTCAAGATGCAGCCGTGGATGCGCCGCCTCATCACGCGCGGCATCGCCATCGTGCCTGCCGCCGCCGTCACCATCGCCTATGGCGAGAGCGGCACCGCGAGGCTGCTAATCCTGAGCCAGGTGGTCCTGAGCCTCCAGCTCCCCTTCGCTGTCATCCCGCTGGTCACGCTGACGGCCTCGCGCGAAAAGATGGGGGATCTGGTCACGCCGCGCTGGCTGACGGTGATCGCAGCCCTCATCGCGGCCATCATCGTGGCCCTGAACGTGAAGCTGCTGGTGGATTTCGCGATAGGCTAAAGGTCCGAGCGAAGTTTGAGGTCAGCGATCAGCCCATGGGGCAAAACCGATATGGCGGGAGCGGTCGGCACGCCTGCGGCATCGAGCAGGTCAGCGATCCAATGGTTGCAGACATTGAGCAGGCTGAAATGCCCCTTCGCCAGATAGAACAGGCTCGGGCCGTACAGCCCGGGTCCGAGCTCCACGTTCTGCCCCTCGGGTCCGTTCACGAAGGCCGCATCCATGCGCGCGGCGAGACGGGCGAAGCCTTCGGGCGAGAGGCGTATCTTCACGAGTCCGGCGCCTGCAAAGACCTGCTCAGGATCGCGATCCAGCCCGACGACATGAAGCACGGCGCCCTCGCCTAAACCAAGCAGCGCCTTGGCGGCGAGGCCCAGTTGAATATCCCCCGGAGCCGGCGTGCTCTGGTAGAACTCGGCATCGCCCCACCCCACTTCGACCCAGCCGTAATGCTGGAAGCGGGTCGAGACGGAGATCAACGAACGCAGGCCTTGCGTGCTCGCCTGCTCCAGCAGCGCTTTGCGCGGCACGGCAAGACCGGCGTGATAGCCGTTGCTGACGAGAACAACCTCAATCGCATCGGCCTTGGCGGGAAAGAGTTTTGAATCGCCAGAACGCGCCGTGACGACGATAGCAACGGCGCAAACAAAAAGAAGGGCCGCGAGGCCCTTCCCGATTGTTGTCAGAATGCGTCTCACGCATCCTTGAGGCGGCTCAGCGCCTCTTCCATCTTGCTCTTGCGGGCAAGTGCGTCATCGCGGCGCTCGCGCTGCTCATCGACGACCTCTTCCGGCGCGCGCTTGATGAAATCCGCGTTCCCGAGCTTCGCGTCGATCTTTCCGACGTCCACATCGAGCTTCTGGATTTCCTTGGCGAGGCGAGCGCGCTCGGCATCGAGGTCGATCACGCCCTCCAGCGGAAGGGCTGCGACCTCACCGCGAATGATGAGCTGGATCGAGCTCTTCGGAGCGGCATCCACGAACGAGATGTCGGAAATGCGCGCGAGACGCTTCACGATATCGCCCCAACGCTCCGCGCGTGCCTTGACGTCGGCAGAGGATGCGACGAGCGCGAGCGGGATCTGCGCGCCGGCTGGCACGTTCGTCTCGGAACGAGCGGAGCGGATCTCGGTGACGAGGTCCACCACCCAGCCGATCTCGGCCTCGGCCTGCGGATCGATGAGATGGTCGAGGTTCGACCAGGAACTGAGAGCAAGGATGCTCTCACGCTTCGGACCTTCCTGCCCTTTCACCTCCCACAGCTCCTCCGTGAGGAAGGGCATGATGGGATGCAGAAGCTTGCAGATTTCGTCGAGAATGAACGCAATGGTCGCGCGTGTCTCATCCTTGGCAGGCGAATCCGCGCCCTGAAGCACGGGCTTGGACAACTCCAGCGTCCAGTCGCAGAACACGTTCCACACGAAGCGATAGGCAGCATTCGCCGCCTCGTTGAACTTGTAGGCCTGGATGCCGGCGGCGACTTCGTTGATCGCCTTAGCGCATTCGCTGAGCGCCCACTTGTTGAGCGTCTCCTTCACGGCCTTCGGATCGAAGCCCGCGACACGCTTGCACTCGTTCATTTCGGCAAAGCGCGCGGCGTTCCAGATCTTGGTGGAGAAGTTGCGGTAATTCTCGACGCGCTGGACCGACAGCTTGATGTCGCGGCCTTGCGCGGCCATCGAAGTCAGCGTCATCCGCAGCGCGTCAGCGCCATATTGGTCGACCACGTCGAGCGGATCGATGACGTTGCCTTTCGACTTCGACATCTTCGCGCCCTTCTCGTCGCGGACGAGGGCGTGGATGTAGACAGTGTCGAAGGGCACTTCGTCCATGAAGTGAAGGCCCATCATCATCATCCGGGCGACCCAGAAGAAGATGATGTCGAAGCCCGTGACCAGGGTGTTGGTCGGGTAATAGCGGCCGAGTTCCGGTGTCTTCTCCGGCCAGCCGAGGGTCGAGAACGGCCACAGGGCGGAGGAGAACCACGTGTCGAGCACGTCCTCATCGCGCTTCAATGCGACATCCGCGCCATGCTTGGCGCGTGCCTGGGTCTTCGCATCCTCTTCAGAATGCGCGACGAACACGTTGCCCTGATCATCGTACCAGGCCGGGATCTGGTGACCCCACCAGAGCTGGCGCGAAATGCACCACGGCTCGATGTTCTCGAGCCACTGGAAGTAGGTCTTCTCCCAGTTCTCGGGCACGAACTTGGTCTTGCCACTGCGCACGGCAGCCAACCCGCGATCAGCCAGCGGCTTTACGTTCACATACCACTGGTCCGTGAGATACGGCTCGATGACCACGTTCGAGCGGTCGCCATGCGGCACCATGTGTACGTTCGGCTCGATCTGGACGAGGATCTCACGCTCTTCGAGCATGGCGATGATGCGCTTGCGCGCCTCGAAGCGGTCGAGACCGTCGAGAGCAAGCACCGCCTTCAGATCGTCGGACTGCGCGAGACCATTGAGGAAATCCTCATTGCCGGCGATGGCCAATTGGGCTTCCGTGCCGAAGATATTGATGAGCGGCAGCTTGTGGCGCTTGCCGACCTCGAAATCGTTGAAATCGTGCGCGGGCGTGATCTTCACCGCGCCGGTGCCTTTCTCGGGGTCGGAATATTCGTCAGCCACAATCGGGATGCGGCGGCCCACCAGCGGCAGGATTGCGAACTTGCCGATCAGGTCCTTGTAACGCTCATCCTCCGGATGGACGGCCACGGCCACGTCGCCCAGCATGGTCTCGGGGCGGGTCGTGGCGACAGTGATGGAGCGGTCAGGACTTCCCTCGATGGCGTAGCGGATATGCCAGAGATTGCCCTTGATCTCGACCTGCATGACCTCAAGGTCGGAGATCGCGGTCTGGAATTTGGGATCCCAGTTCACAAGGCGCTTGTCCTTGTAGATCAGGCCCTGATTATAAAGATCGATGAAAACCTTGAGAACGGCCTGAGACAGGCCCTCATCCATGGTGAAGCGCTCGCGCGACCAGTCGCAAGAAGCGCCAAGGCGCTGGAGCTGCGACTTGATCCGCCCACCCGATTCCTCTTTCCACGCCCAGACGCGGTTGATGAACTCCTCGCGTCCAAGCTCGCGGCGGTGGATCTGCTTTTCCATGAGCTGGCGCTCGACCACCATCTGAGTGGCGATGCCGGCATGGTCCATGCCCGGCTGCCAGAGCACATCCTTGCCGCGCATGCGCTCGAAGCGGCACAGGATGTCCTGGATCGTGTTGTTGAGAGCGTGCCCCATATGGAGCGAACCGGTTACGTTCGGCGGCGGGATTACGATGGTATAGGGCTCGGCGCCCTGGCGCTCCGGCCGTCCGGCCTTGAAGGCCTCGGCCTCTTCCCAACGGTTGGAAATGCGCGCTTCGACGGAAGCGGGATCGAACGTCTTGTCCATCATGATGAATACCGGCCTTTGGGCGCATTAAAATGCGCAAGCAAGAGGGCTACAAACCGGACACGACGGACGAAGTCAACTTCAGCTGAGCGAATCTTAAGCTCAGCCCCGGGTCACGCGCTCGATTTCCGCCTGAACCAGCCGCTCGACCAGGGTCGGAAGATTCTGATCTAGCCAGCTCTTCAGCATGGGTCGAAGCAGCTCCACCATCAGGTCCTCGACGCTCTTCGGCTGAACCGCAGACTGCGCTGATGGAGCGACCGCATTGAGCCTGCCGAAAGCCTCCGACACCGAGGCGCTGACCACGTTCGACAGCAGGCCCTCGGGATTCTTTTCACAGGACTTGGCAGACGCCTGATGCTCGGTCTCGTAATTCACCATCAGGATGGAGACGGAATGTTCCTCCTGAAAGGAATCCGCCTCGGAGACGATCGCCTCCTCCACCGGGAAGCGCTCACCGAAGCGAACCGGCGAGACATGGCTTTCCGCAATATCGAGAACGCTCTTCAAAGGAGTCGGCGCCGCGACGTGGACCTCCGGCTCATGCACCGGCTCCATGTCATCGGCGATAATACGCCGGATGGAAGCTAAAATATCTTCCATCGATGGCTCATTGACCTTCAGGTTCGGTGAACCCATAGCCCCATCCAATATATTATTTGTTTTAGAATCGCGTTCTTACGAACGTCTCAAGTATTTTACGCAACAATATGGAAAACAAGTGGGGCCGGAACCTTTCAGTTCCGGCCCCAAAACTTATCAACGACCATCAGGCGTTGAAGTGCCGATCCAAAGATCTTTGACCTGATCGTAGTGAACCTTCGGGCTGTAGTGATTGACTGCCAGGCCCAGGTTACGCGAATGGAGACGGCCCATCGCCTGCACCACGGCATAAGAGGCAACCACACGGTCGCGCTGCGCAGTGATGAGGTTCACACGAGCGTTCAGCAATTCCTGCTGCGCGTTCAACACATCCAAGGTTGTACGCTGGCCGACGCGGGCCTCTTCGCGGACGCCGTTGAGCGCGGTTTCGGCTGCGTCGATCTGGGCCTGAGCGGCCTGGATCTGCGCGCGAGCCGCCTCGAGCTGACCCCAGGACGAAACGACGGCAGCACGCACCTGGTCGCGCACCCAGTCGGCGTCCAGGCGGCGCTGGCCGACCTGTTCCTTGGCCTGACGGGTCGCCGAATAGGCTTGACCGCCTTCGTAGATCGGAACCGACAGGGTCGCGATAGCGGACGCATTCAGAGATTCGTCACCGGTTTCCCGAACATCGTAACGCTGAGCGACCGTGGCACGAACGCCGAGTGAAGGCGCGAGAGCACCTTGTTCGATCTTGACCTGCAACTCAGCCACATCAACCGCATGCTGAGCCGACTTGATGGCCGGATGCTCGCCGAAGGCGGTCTTGAGGGCGGCATCGACATTGCGCGGCACGAGCTTGTCGAGAGGGCGGCCCGGGGCCAGCTGCTGCGGCTCGACGCCAATAAACTGGCGATACTGGGCGATGCTGGAGCGAAGATTGGCCTCCGCGAGGCTGGCCTGCGAACGAGAGGCGGCAAGGCGGGATTCGGCCTGCGCCACGTCGGTACGCGTCACCTCGCCCACATTGAAGCGGTCCTGCGTTTGGCGCAGCTGCTCGTCGATCACCTCGACGTTGTTGCGCTGCAGGTCGAGAATGGCCGTATCGCGCAGCACATTCATATAGGAGGAAGCCGCATTGAACAGGGTGTCCTGCTCGTTATTGTTCAAACTCTCGCGGGAGCCGAGGACGTTCGACTCGGCTTGGCGAACAGCATTGTCCGTCCGAAACCCATTGAAGATCGATTGGTCGAGCTGAATGCCGTAGCCACGCGGCGTGGAACGGCTGATCGTCTCACCACCGCCGCCAAAAATGCTCGGCGGCTGACGGGAATCAAACTGAGAAAATTCGCGTCCGATATCGGCGCTCGCATTGACCTGCGGGCGATAGCCTGACTTGGCCTGGGCGACGGTCTCGTCCACCGCGCGGACGCCTGCACGCTGAGCATTCAGATTGGGGTTGTTGCCATAGGCCTTGGCCAAGGCGCTTTCCAAGGTCTCGGCAGAGACGCCGCCCGGGCCCGCGACCATGAACGCGGAGGCCATGACTCCAAGGAGCATGCTATACTTGCTGCTGGATTGCTTCCTGTTCACGCTCACCTGCCTTAGAGACTTCTTCGATTGAGGCCCACCCGTGATCGCTGCCGATTCACGAACTCGCTCGATTCAAAGCGCAACAATAACCATGCCACACGAGTCGGCAACAAGGCCGTGCGCCCAATTGAATTTTAGCGGAGGAGTGGCGCAAAAAAGCGACACTATTTCCGATGCAAATTAAGGATTTAGTAGGATATTCAGAACTTGAAGCCAGGCTCCTGGACGAAAGATGCCAGGAGGGGGGCGGCCGCATCGAAGAGATTACGCTCGCCAAAGACCTCACCGGACCGCACGTACAAGGTTGCGCGCGCGGAACGCCCGCGCCCCTTCACACAGACCAGGCGGCCGCCTTCGGCCAGCTGCTGCAGAAGGGTATCGGGGCGAACATCCACGGAACCGTTGATGAGAATAGCGTCGTAGGGGCCGCCGGAATGGTGGCCCTTGTCCAGGGCGCCGGCCTCAATCTTCACGCGGCTCGCGCCGGCGGCGGCCAAGCTATGCTTGGCGACGGCAGCGAGATCGGCGTCGGATTCGAGGGCCGTGACCTGAGCGCCGAGCTTGTCGAAGACGGCAGAAGCGTAGCCACGGCCGCAGGCTACATCCAGCACCTTCTCGCCGGCGTCGATCTCGAGCCCCTGAATCATACGGCCCAGGTTCATCGGGGAGAGCATGAAGCGGCGCTCAGCACCTTCGCTGACCAGGATGTCCTGGTCCATATAGGCAAGGCTCTCACGGCCAGGGAGAACGAACAGCTCTCTCGGTACGCTGTCCATGGCGTCCAGCAGGGCAATGTCGTTCACATCGAAAGTGCGCAGCTGGCTATCAACCATCATCCGGCGCGCTTGCGAGAAATCGACCATGGAGATTGCCTTTAGAATTCGACTTGGAGGCCTCGCCCGGAATCGAACCGGGGTGCAAGGATTTGCAGTCCTCTGCGTAACCACTCCGCCACGAGGCCATCCGGGGCGTGCCGCGAACGCGGCGCACGCTCCATAGCAAGCGCCCTCCCAAAGAGCAACGCCCCTTTTATGGCATCCGATGCAATCAAGGGACTTGCAACCGCCGAAACCCGTGTTATATGCCTCGCACCGTCGTCGAGGACAGCTGCTCCGGCAGCCCCGGCGAGAGAGGTTCAGCCCTCAGAGGCAGGCTTATTCCGGCGTGGCGCAGCGGTAGCGCAGCGGACTGTTAATCCGTTGGTCGTAGGTTCGAATCCTACCGCCGGAGCCAACCTCTCCCAGAAACTTCCACCTTATTGCATTCTGGCACCGCGGATGTCGCGCATCCCCTTGGCGCGCACATCCTTTCATGCTGGATAGTCTTAAGCGTGACAATTTCTGCTTTGGGAGTAATGGCCTGGCCTCCCCTGCCCTCGTTTGGTTTCGAGACGACCATCGGCTAGGCGACAACCCGGCGCTGACTGCCGCGATTGCCTCCGGACAACCCGTCCTCTGCTTTGCCATCATCGACGAAGAATCGCCGGGCCTGCGCCCCTTGGGCGGAGCGGCGCGCTGGTGGCTGCATGGTTCCTTGAAAGCCCTGAACGAATCGTTGGAGAGGCTTGGCTCCAGCCTGCTCGTATTCAGAGGAGAGGCACCCGGCATCGTCGAAACCATCGTTTCCAGGACGAATGCCTCGGCGATCTACTGGAATCGCCGCTACGCCGCCGCCGAGATCGCCGTGGACACCGCCATTAAGGAAAGGATGGCAGGGCTTGGAATCGAAGCACGGAGCTTCAACGGCAGGCTGCTTCACGAACCTTGGCAGGTCATGAATCAGGCAGGCAAACCATTTCAGGTTTTCACGCCCTACCTGAGGGCCGTGATGAAGAGGCGCATCGCCCCTCCTCTTCCGGCACCGAAAAAGCTGGTTCCCGGGGCGTGGTCCTCGGAGATTTTCGAAACCGCATTCAGCATCGACGATCTCGGTCTCCTACCAGTCTCTCCCGATTGGGCCAGTGGGATTTGCCGCACTTGGAAGCCCGGCGAGGCCGCAGCCAGAAAGAAACTGGCGGATTTTCTCGATGACAAGTTGGAATCTTACGTAGCAGGCCGGGATATTCCGTCGGGAACGGGTACCTCGCGCCTCTCGCCCCACCTGAGATTCGGCGAAATCAGCCCTGGACAAGTCTGGCACGCCGTTCAAAACCGCCTCGCCGACGATCATGGCCTCGCGCAGCACGCGGAAAAGTTTTTGAGCGAGGTGGTGTGGCGCGATTTCTGCCATCAGCTTCTCCACACTTATCCACATCTCCCGGCGAAATCTCACAGCCCTCGCTTCGAATCTTTTCCGTGGATTTCAGACAAGACCGCGCTCAAAGCCTGGCAGGAAGGCCGCACCGGTTACCCTATCGTGGATGCCGGCATGCGCCAGCTCTGGCGCACCGGATGGATGCATAATCGTGTGCGGATGATCGCGGCGTCGTTTCTGGTGAAGCACCTGCTCACGGATTGGCGGCACGGCGAAAAATGGTTCTGGGACACGCTCGTCGATGCCGATTCCGCCAACAACGCCTTCAGCTGGCAGTGGATTGCCGGCTCCGGCCCGGATTCGGCTCCCTTCCACCGAATTTTCAATCCTGTTTCCCAAGGCGAGAAATTCGATTCCAGCGGCGATTATGTGCGCACCTTCGTGCCCGAGATTGCGGGGTTGCCGGATGCCTTCATCCACAAACCGTGGGAAGCCCCCTTCGCGATTCTCTCATCCGCTGGAATCGAAATGGGAAAAACCTATCCCAGCCCCATCGTGCCGCACGCTCCAGCGCGAGAGCGTGCGCTCCAGGCATTCCGCAGCCTGCGCGGGTTTGCGCATGAGAACAATGAAGTGGCTTGACCCATCGCGGGGGAAGCGGTCAGCATCCCTATCCGTTCATGCTTTTCGGGATTGACGATGAGTGCCACCGATCTTCTCTTTCGCGATGATGCCTATGCCCAATCCTGCCGCTCCAAGGTCGTCGCCGTAATGTCTGAGGGCGGCGTCATTCTCGACCGCACGGTGTTCTATGCTCAGGGCGGCGGACAGCCGGGTGATGTGGGAACCATCCGCACGTCTGGGGGCAAAGAGTTTTCCATGTCCAACACCGTTTACGGCGCCGACCGTTCGCAGATCGTACACTTGGTCGGTCCGGAGGCCGCGGCTCATTTCTCCGTTGGTGACGAGGTTGAGTTGAAGCTCGATTGGGAGCGCCGCTTCAAGCGCATGCGCGTTCATACGGCCCTTCACCTCCTGAGCGTCGTCCTGCCTTATCCCGTGACCGGAGGTTCCATCGGCGATGGCGATGGGCGGCTGGATTTCGATATCCCCGATGCTGGTCTCGACAAGGCCGAGATCTCGGAAAAGCTCAACGCCCTGATCGCCCAGGACGCGCCGGTATCCGACCGTTGGATCACGGATGAGGAACTCGATGCCAATCCTGGTCTTGTGAAGACCATGTCGGTTCAACCGCCGCGCGGCTCGGGCCGCGTCCGCCTCGTCGAGATCGAAGGGATCGACCTGCAGCCCTGCGGCGGCACGCATGTGCGGCGCACGGGTGAGATCGGCGAGGTCGCGATTACCGATATCGAGAAAAAGGGCGAGCAGAACCGGCGCGTGCGCCTATCGCTTGCCGGCTGACGCCCTATTTCTCACCTCAACAGACTGCCAGGAGTATTTCCATGTCTCAGACCTTCGTCTCCACCGCGCGGCTGCAGCAGCACCTGGACGACCCGAATGTCGTGATCGTCGACGGCTCCTGGTATCTGCCGACGCAGAACCGCAATGCCGAGGAAGAGTTTCAGGCCGGCCACATTCCGGGCGCCGTGCGTTTCGATATCGACGCGATCAGGGACAAATCCTCGTCCCTGCCCCATATGCTGCCGTCGCCGGATGAGTTCGCGAAAATTGTCGGTGCGATGGGCATCGACGAGAACATGGCTATCGTCGTCTATGACGGCTCCGGCCTGTTCGCGGCAGCGCGAGTCCGCTGGACCTTCCGCGTGTTCGGCGCACGTAACGTCTCGATTCTAGAAGGCGGCTTCCCGGCCTGGAAAAGCGAGGGACGCCCGATCGAGGCCGGCCCTCAGCAGCCGCGAGAGCCGCGCGTGTTCAAGCCCAAATTCGACCCGTCCGTGGTCGCGGATGCATCGGCGGTCCAGACAGCTTTGAGCGCGAAGACCGCCCAGGTCGTCGATGCCCGCCCCGCCGAGCGTTTCAGGGGCGAAGCGCCCGAGCCGCGCCCGGGCCTGCGCTCCGGCCACATCCCGGGAAGCCTCAATCTTCCCTTCAACGCACTCGTCGAGAATGGCCGGTTGAAGGACAAAGCGCTTCTGGAAGAGGCATTGAAAGAAGCCGGTATCGATCCTGAGAAGCCGGTGATTACGACCTGCGGCTCCGGCGTTTCGGCGGCGCTTGTGTCGCTGGCATTGGAGACGACGGGACGGCAGGCGAAGGCCATCTATGACGGCTCATGGGCCGAATGGGGGGGCCGGAACGATCTGCCCGTTGCGACGGGGCCGGCGCAACAGAAATAGGCGCTACCCGATGTCATCACCAGCCTTGTGCCGGTGATCCCGATCCGAGAAGTCGCCGCACCAACGAAAAAGGCCCCGGCGAAACCGGGGCCTTTTGCATTCCGAAATCACACTTAATGCAGGATCTGAGACAAGAAAAGCCTGGTGCGCTCGTGCTGCGGGTTCTTGAAGAACTCGTCGGGCGTGTTCATCTCGACGATCTGTCCGTAATCCATGAAGATCACGCGGTCGGCGACCTGGCGCGCGAAGCCCATTTCGTGGGTCACGCAGAGCATGGTCATGCCCTCTTCGGCGAGGCCGACCATGGTGTCGAGCACTTCCTTCACCATCTCCGGATCGAGCGCGGAGGTGGGCTCATCGAACAGCATGATCTTGGGGCTCATGCAGAGCGAGCGGGCAATCGCCACGCGCTGCTGCTGACCGCCCGAGAGCTGGCCGGGATACTTGTTCGCCTGCTCGGGAATCTTGACCCGGGTGAGATAATGCATGGCGATCTCTTCCGCTTCCTTCTTGGGCATCTTCTTGACCCAGATCGGCGCGAGCGTGCAGTTCTCGAGGATAGTGAGATGCGGAAAGAGATTGAAGTGCTGGAACACCATGCCGACCTCGCGGCGCACTTCGTCGATGCGCTTAAGGTCGTTGGTCAGCTCGGTGCCGTCCACGATGATGCGGCCCTTCTGGTGCTCTTCCAGACGGTTGATGCAGCGGATCATCGTAGACTTGCCGGAGCCGGACGGTCCGCAGATCACGATCCGCTCGCTGCGGCTCACATTGAGGTTGATGTCGCGCAGCACGTGGAATTCGCCGTACCACTTGTGCACATCGATCAGTTGGATGGCAGCCTCCGCCTTCGGGTCGACGGCGACGGGCTGGACGGGTGAGGTTGAGAGTGTCGTTGCCATGGATGCTTACCGTTTCTGACCTGCTGCAAGGCGCCGCTCGACACCGAGCGAATAGCGCGACATGCCGAAGCAGAAGATGAAGTAGAAGAGAGCTGCGAAGGCGTAACCCGTGAGGCTGATGCTGGGAGCGGCCCAGTTGGGATCGATGCGGGATGCCTCGATGGTCTTGACGAGATCGAAGATGCCGACGATGGCCACGAGCGAGGTATCCTTGAACAGGCCGATGAAGGTGTTCACGATGCCAGGGATCACGATCCGCAGAGCCTGCGGAAGAATGATCAGGATCATCATCTGCGGATAGTTGAGGCCAAGCGACATCGCTCCCTCATACTGCCCCTTCGGCATGGCCTGGAGACCGCCACGCACCACCTCGGCCATGTAGGCGGAGGCGAAGATCGCGGTGCCGATGAGCGGCCGCAGGAGGCGATCCACCGTGATGTCGCCGGGCAGGAACAGCGGCAGCATGGTGTTGGCCATGATGAGCACCGTGATCAGCGGCACACCGCGCACGAACTCGATGAAGATCACCGACGCCATCCGCACGATCGGCAGCCTGGAACGGCGCCCGAGCGCCAGCAGGATGCCGAAAGGCAGCGAGACCACGATGCCGACCGTTGCCACCAGAAGGGTGACGAGGATGCCGCCCCATAGGGAGGTCGGCACCGGGGTCAGGCCCCAATCGATCTCCACCAGAGCAAGGGTCACGCCGATCACGCCGACAATGCCGCCGCCGAGGATAAGGGCCGGCTTCAACGGCGCCTTCAGGAGCGTTGCAACGAGAGCGAATACCGCAAGCAGCAGAGCGGAGCAGATCGCGAAGAAGATCCAGAACCCGGTGCTGAAATCCGCATCGCCGCCGGTCAGCAGGATGTAGGAGAAGACCGGGAACAGCCAGAAGAAGTAGGCTGCGCCGAAGTCGCGGCGGGGAGCCTTGAGCCAAAGGAGCCAGCCAACGCCCAGCGCCAGCAGCACGAAGAACCCATTGACCCTCCACCGCTCGGGCACCGGATAGGAGCCGTAGGTGAAGTAACCGAGCTTCTCATGGATGAAGGCCCAGCAGGCGCCGGTCTCGCTGCCGCCCATATCGGCGCGGCAGGCCGCGCGGTCCGTGCCGGTCCAGACCGCGTCGATGAAGAGGAATTTCACCAGCGGCGGAACGGACACGTAGAGCAGATAGAAGACGACGAGCGTCAGCAGGGTGTTGAACGGACCCGAGAACAGGTTCTCCCGGACCCAGGCTATAGGGCCGCGCGCGAGGTTGGGAGGCGGCAGCGCTTCCACCTGCTTAGCCTGGACGAAACGGGGCATATCGACGGTAGTGCTCATAGGATGTCCTTACCGTTCGACGATCGCCACGCGGCGATTATAGATGTTCATGATGCCGGAGGTCAGCAGGCTGATCGTGAGATAGACCGCCATGGTGATGACGACGACTTCGATAGCCTGACCGGTCTGGTTCAGAACCGTCCCCATGAAAACCTGAACCAGATCGGGATACCCGATAGCCACGGCCAGCGAAGAGTTCTTGGTGAGGTTGAGATACTGACTTGTGAGCGGCGGAACGATGACCCGCATGGCCTGTGGGATGACCACGAGACGCAGAGTCTGCCCTGCCTTCAACCCAAGCGATTCTGCGGCCTCCGACTGCCCCTTAGATACGGCGAGAATGCCGGCGCGCACGACCTCGGCGATGAAGGCCGCCGTATAGGTGGTGAGGCCGAGAAGCAGCGCCACGAACTCGGGCAGGATCTGCATGCCGCCGCGCAGGTTAAAGGTGCCCTTCTCCGGAACTTCGAAGGTAATGGGATTGGCACCCACGATTGCGAGGACGATCCAGGTCAGCACAGGCAGACCAATGACGAGCCCCAGAGTGACAAGGAAGATGGGCGATTGCTTGCCGGTGCGCACCTGCTCGGCCTTGGCCCGGCGGCGATAGATGAGGCTGCCGACGATGCCGATGGCGAGAGCGATCAAGACGGCCCAGATATCCGAAGCGTAGAGCGGACGCGGCATGAAGAGGCCGCGCGAATTGATGAAGAATCCAGCGCCCAGTTCGAGTGAGCTGCGCGGCTGCGGCAGCGGCCCGAGAACCGCGATGTACCAGAACAGCAGCTGCACCAGGAGGGGGATGTTGCGCAGGGTCTCGACATAGACCATGGCGACCTTCGCCACCATCCAGTTCTTGGACAGACGGGCAATGCCGATGAGGAAGCCGAGAATCGTCGTGAAGAAGATGCCGATGGCCGACACGATCAGTGTATTGAGCAGACCGACGATGAAGGCGTCGCCGTAGGTCGAGCCTGCCGCGCTGAACTGGATCAGCGACTGGCTGATGTCGAAGCCGGCGGTGTTTTCGAGGAAGCCGAAGCCCGATGCGATCTTCGCGCGCTGAAGATTTTCAATCGCATTCGAAGCAGCGAAATAGAAAAGTGCGACGACGAAGAAGACGAGAAGAATCTGGAAGAAAAGCCCACGAACCTTTGGATCGTAGAGAAACGATTTTTTGGGGGGTGATGTCTGACTGACAGCGGTCTGCACTGAACTGAATCCTCTGACGGCTGGCTTCTTTTTGTGTGCCGTCCTCCCATGTTCATGCAAGTGTCGGTCTGCCATGAACTGGCGGCATTTTTTATTGTTCGAGAAGGGCGCCCGAAATGTCCGGGCGCCCTGTTTTCGGTTCGCTTAGCGGATCGGGATGCCGTATTGCAGGCCGCCCTTGGTCCAGAGAGCGTTCTGGCCGCGCTTGATCTTCAGCTTGGAGCCTTCGCCGACGTTCTTCTCGAAGCTTTCGCCGTAATTGCCCACGTGCTTGACGATGCGCACGGCCCAATCGTTCGTCAGGCCGATAGCCTCGCCGTACTTGCCCTCGGTGCCGAGCAGACGCTTGATCTCCGGGTTGTCGGAGGTCTTCATCTGGTCGACATTGGCCTTCGTCACGCCGAGCTCTTCAGCGTTCAGCATGGCCATGTGCGTCCAGCGGATGATATCGCCCCACTGGTTGTCGCCGTGGCGGACTGCCGGGCCAAGCGGCTCCTTGGAGATGATTTCCGGCAGAACGATATGGTCGTCCGGAGCGGAGGCGCGCAGGCGCTCGGCATAGAGGCCCGAGGCGTCCGTGGTGAACGCGTCGCAGCGGCCGGCGTCATAAGCCTTGAAGGTTTCGTCTGAGGTCGCGAAGGCCACGACTTCGTACTTCATGTTGTTGGCACGGAAGTAGTCGGCGAGGTTGAGCTCGGTGGTGGTGCCCTGCTGAGTGCAGATCGAAGCGCCGTTCAACTCCTTGGCGGAGGAAACGCCGAGCTTCTTGCGGACCATGAAGCCCTGGCCGTCAAAGTAGTTGATAGCCGGGAAGTCGAGGCCGAGCTGCGTATCGCGCGACATCGTCATGGTCGAGTTGCGGGACAGCACGTCCACTTCGCCCGACTGGAGCGCCGTGAAGCGGTCCTTGGCGGCGAGCGGAATGTAGCGCACCTTGCTCGGATCGTCGAAGATCGCTGCAGCCACGGCGCGGCAGAGATCCACGTCGAGACCGGTCCACCCACCTTGGGCGTCAGGCAAGCCGAAGCCGGCGAGGCCGGTGTTCGAGCCGCAGGTCAGAAAGCCCTTCTGCTTGACGCTGTTCAGCGTCGCCTGGGCGGAAGCGCCTGTGGCGAGCACGCTTGCCGTCAGGCCGAAGGCAATCGCTACGAGAGCCTTTTTCATGCTGGTATATTCTCCCAATAGTACAATTCGGCCCGCTAGTTATTTTTACCCCCAGCCGAGCCACGGTCAGACCGTTCCGCGCCGCATCGGTTCGAAGCGGCATCGGGATCCATCACATTCCATGATTGATCACCGGTCAAGTCTTGATGGATGGCTTTTTGGCAGGAGGGTTGACGCCAACCTCGCTCCGGCCTCAGATCAAGGCCCCTCCAGCAAGCCCTTGAGCCCATGTCCAAACTCCCCCCGAAGCCTACCAACCTAGCGGAACGTACCCTCCTCGTTCATGCGGGCCGAGACCCTTTTGAACAGCACGGTTTCATCAACACACCGATCTATCGCGGCTCCACGGTTCTCTACCCCACGACCGACGATCTTCTGCATCGGCGCGGGCGGTATTCCTATGGAACGAAAGGGACTCCGACGACGGATTCGCTGGAAAAGGCCTGGTCGCAACTCGCCGGTGCGGCGGGAACGGTGCTGGCTCCCTCGGGGCTCGCTGCCGTTACGGTAGCTTTGATGTCCTGCCTCAAGGCGGGCGATCACCTGCTGATGACGGATTCGGTCTACCTGCCGACACGTCAGTTCTGCCACGGAATCCTCAAGAAATTTGGTGTGGAAACAACCTATTACGATCCATCCATCGGCGTTGGAATCGAGAGCCTGATGCGCTCGAACACCACTGCTGTCTTTACGGAAGCTCCCGGTTCGCAATCTCTTGAAATGCAGGACGTTCCAGCCATAGCCGAAGTGGCGCACCGTCATGGCGCGGTCGTGCTCATGGACAATACCTGGGCCACCCCCCTGCTCTTCCCGCCCCACGAGCGCGGCGTCGACATCGCTATCGAGGCCGGCACCAAATATCTCAGCGGCGGTTCGGACCTGCTGCTTGGACTGGTCTCGGCCAATGAGCGCTGCTTCAAGGACCTGCGCGCCACCTACGATGCCTATGCCATGTGCCCCGGACCGGAGGACGTGTTCCTGGGGCTGAGAGGCCTGCGCACCCTGGCGCTCCGGCTTCGGGAGCATGAGAAGCAGGCGCTGGAGATGGCCCGCTGGCTGGCGGAGCGTCCGGAAGTGGCTCAGGTTCTGCACCCGGCCCTCGAAACCTATCGCGGGCACGAGATCTGGAAGCGGGACTTCAAGGGCTCGTCGGGATTGTTCTCGGTTATCCTCAAGCCCTTCTCGAACAAGGCGCTGGCTGCCATGCTCGACGGGCTGTCCCTTTTCGGGATGGGCTATTCCTGGGGCGGATTCGAGAGCCTCGTGATCCCCTTCGACTGCTCGACCTATCGGACGGCGACGACTTGGGCGCCAGGCGGTCCATCCTTGCGCTTCCACATCGGCCTCGAGGATCTGGACGATCTCAAGCGCGACCTCGATGCGGGGTTCAGGCGCCTGCGGGAGAGCGATTAGAGCATTTTTCGGCGAAGTGGATCCGGTTCGCCGTCAAAAAATGCGGCGGCCAAGAATTTAGAGTCGATTTCATGAGTTGAAATCGACTCTAAGTCGGCAGATCAGCCTCTGCCACCCGCCGCTTCTCTTTCGCGATCAGCATGAGATTGCGAATATAGATGAAGATCGACAAGAGTTGAGGAAGGATGATGACGATGTCACGCCGGATGAATCCGTAAACCAGCGTCATCAATCCCCCCACGATGGACAGCACCCAGAAGCCCATCGGAATGACACTTTTTTCCGCTTTTTCGCTTGCGATCCATTGCACGATGAAGCGGGCACCGAAGACGAATTGCGCCAGCACGCCAAAGGCCGCCCAGATGTCGAAACGGGCAATAACGATATCGTAAAAGATCAAACCGATATCGTGGGACAGACGCATCAGCATCAGAGGGTTTCCTGAATGACGGGCAGGCGCCGGCGGCGGATCAGCCACCACACGCCGGCGAGATCGAGAATACCGACCCACAGCCGGTCGAAGAGGCCGTAATTGGACTGGCCCGCATGTCGCGGCCGGTCGACCACGTCCACATGGGCGATACGGTAGCCTTCGCGCTTGACGAGCGCCGGCATGAAGCGATGCAGGGCGTCGAAATACGGCAGGCTCATATAAACGTCGCGGCGGAAGGCCTTGAGGCCGCAGCCCGTGTCCCGCGTACCGTCCTTCAGAACACGTCCACGCACGCCATTGGCGATGCGCGACTGCCAGCGCTTGGCGGCTCCTTTGCGGGCAAGGCGCTGGCCTGCCGCGAGGCCGACGGACGGATCGTCGAGAGCGGCCACCAGTTGCGGGATGAAAGCGGGATCGTTCTGGCCATCGCCGTCCAGCGTCACGATGATGGGAGCGCGAGCAGTCTTCACGCCGCTGCGCACCGCGGCGCTCTGCCCGCAGCTCGACTGATGCCGAACGAGACGAAGCCAGGGACGCGTGGTGCGGGCATTTGCAATCTGCTCCGCCGTCGCATCTGTGGAGCCGTCGTCCACATAGATGAGTTCGAACGGCGCAAGGGGAACACAAGCGCGCTCGATCTCCTCCACAAGCGGAAGGATGTTCAAGGCTTCGTTCTTGACGGGCACCACGACGCTGATGCGCGGGACCGGAGAGAGTTCAGTCATACGTTCAGGGGCCCTGAGAGACCCACCTCTTGCAATGCAGGTTCGGCTAGACGCAACCCGAATCCATGCGGTAGACGCCGATATCGACCCGGCGCCCACTGTTGATATTAAATCCGGTGACGCGGGTCGAGAGTGAAGGATTGATTCTGCTCCGCGCAATGGCCGCCCGGAACTCGTCCTCGAAGCGCCTCTCGACGAAGACGAGGCTGCATCCGTTCCGCCTCAGATAGGCCGCCGCCTCCGCTCCGTCATTGAGCATGTCGAGATCGGTGCCGACAAGGAACACCAGGCTTGGCTCGCGATAGCCGAGGGTTGCGACGCTCTTCACGCCCGGAAAATTCTGCGCCGCTTCGGCGAGCTTCGGCGACACCTTGAGGGAGCGAAGATCCTCCTGGGCAAAGCCGAACACGCCGATGGACAGGCAGATCGCCGCCAGGAACCCGGCCCACATGGACTTGAGGACCTTGTTCCGAACGAAGAGCCACCATCCACAGAGGCCTAGCAGCGAGGCGAAAACCAAGGCCGGAAGAGCCCGGTACGGCAGCGTACCGTCGAAGTTCCAGTTCACCACCGACAGGCCGACAGCGAGCCCGATAGGGATAAACGGAATGAGGATCGTGGTCAGCTTCGCTGCGGGGCGGTGCGGCCCGACGAAATGACGGGAGATCGCCATGACGGTCAGAATCGCGACCGCCGGGAACAGCGGCATCGTGTAATGCGGCAGCTTCGTGGGAACGGCCTCGAAAACGAGCCAGGAAGGCACGATCCAGGCCAGCGCAAAGGCCACCGGCTCCTCGCGCCGGTGGATCCAGGCGAAGGGCACCGCGATGGCGGCCAGGATCGCGCCGGGCCAGAAGGTCGCGAAGAACGAGAGGAGATAGAAGCCCGGCGGCATCCAATGATACGACTGCGCCGTACCGACCTTGCCCAGCATGTCGTGGCCGACGGCCTCGGAGAAGAACGCACCGCCGCTCTTGATGGTGATGGCGACGAACCAGGGCAGCACCACGGCCAGCGTGGCGGCAAGGCCGATCCAGGGCTTGAGGGTGAGAAGCCAGCGGGCGGAACGTTCCTTATAGGACAGGATCGCAGCCGTGAGGCCGGCGAACATCAGCACCAGCGGCCCCTTGATGAGGATGCCGAGGGCAAAGCCCGTCCAGAAAATCAGGAGGGCGCGGCGCGGCAGCACTCCCGCACCTCGGCTCAGATAAGCCCTCGCAAGGCCCCCCATGACGGCGACCGAGCACGCGGTGAGCATGGCATCGGTCTTGGCCAGCCGGGCCTCGACCATAAGGATGATGCAGGTGGCCATGAGGGCCGCCGACAGGAAGGCCCCTCGTCGGGCGAAGAAAGCCAAGGCTGCCCAATAGGTCAGAAGGACCGTCGCGATGGCGCCGAACAGCGACGGCAGGCGGTAAAGGGCGATGGTGGTGTGCGCCTCGGGCACGCCCAGAGCTTCGCCAAGCGCCACCGTGGCGCTCTGCATCCAGTAGATGCCAACCGGCTTCTTGTGCCGCGCCTCGTCCTGGAAGCGGATATCCACGAAATCGCCCGACTCCAGCATCTGCTTGGAGGCCTGGGCATAACGGGGCTCGTCGCGGTCCATCGGCTGAAGGCCGGTAAAGCCCGGCAGGAAGCAGGCGAGGCACAGGAGCACGAGCACGGCGCAGAGCCGGGCGTGGCTCCGCTCGACGACGCTGGCTGCTTGCGCCAGGGAAAACCGGCGAAGGGAGAGGTGCTGCTGGGGGACGGTACCGTCCATCGATGACTCCGGAGGCGGCCGGCCCCTCCCCGGAAGCTCTCCAGGAGACGAAGCCCGCAAAGGCGCTCATGTCCTCCAAAGCCGCCTGGAAGTCAAATCAAGGATTGGTCCGTCAAGGAACAAGTACGAACGGCCTCGCGGCGTGTTTCGCCCGAGGGTGTTGGATCGAGGGAGGGCGCGAGGAGGCGTCCGGCTCGTTGTGTGTTTGTGTTGAGAACCTGACGGCTCCCCGCGCACGGCTTTTTTAGGCGTACACCGCGTCTTTCAGCGGAGGGCCTCCTGGCAGCGGGCTTGCGACGCCCACAGCAGGACCGTGCCCGATCCCACAATCACGACGCCTCGCGAGCGCGCCCCTCGGTGGATCAGGCTGGGAAGGGGTATAGCCAAGGTTAGGATCATTGTCAAGAACAAATGCAGAACACAAGGGTGCGCCGCCCTTGCCCTCTCGTGGTCATCCCGGACGGAGCGCAGCGCAGATCCGGGATCGTCATCAGAAGAGAGCGCTGTCATTCCGGGGCCGCGTAGCGGAGCCCGACCCGAAGGGCCGCGCCGTAGGCGTGGAAACCCATAACCACGGCGTTGCAAGAAAAGCTTTTAGATCTGCACAGCCTTATCCTGTACCTACGGTGTTTATGGGTTCCGGGCTCTCGCTCATGCTCGCCCCGGAATGACAGAGAAGCATGCTCGATTCTGCACGCAATCCCGGATCGGCTTGCGCCGTCCGGGATGACCGCTCGGCGCCCTCCGCCCGTCATCGCCGGGCTCGTTCCGGCGATCCCAGCCCTATGAGATGCCGCCTCTCCAATCGTGATGGCAGCATCTTATATCGCCTGGGCCTCACGCGACGATGAAGTCGGCGGCGGTCATGCTCAGCCCCTTCGGCAGCAGAGCGAACTGCACGGGAGCGGTCGTGCCGGTACCATCGGCATAGTAGGTGAGATTTCCGAGGCCTTTGTCGTAGACGACCCTGTCAGTGGAATCATGAGCTTTCGACCCTACCCAGAAGGCTGAGGTCGAGAGTTTTCCAGCGCTTCCAACCTTCGTGAAGACCGCATTCTCCAGGATGATGGTATCGTCAGCGACAGAGAAATCGCAGATGCGATCGAGGCTGCCGCTGCTCGGGCGCGTCTCGAAGACGAACGAATCCTTTCCCGCGCCGCCGACCAGGGTATCCGATCCGGTGAGGCCTGAAAGCTTGTCGCCGCCTCCTCCGCCCTTGAGCAGGTTGCCGCCCTGGTTGCCGATGATAACGTCCCCGCCCGGCCCGCCGATGGCGTTTTCGATGAGCGAACGGACGTCACCCTTGTAGAGCATCGCATTGGCGACGTTGCCGCGAGCCGGGTTCACCTCGCCGAGCATCGCCGTCTGAGTCGAAGACAGTCTGGACCATTCTCCCGGCCGCAGATCGATCCGCAGGCCAGTCGTATAGTTGGAGAGATCGTAGGTATCGACCCCGCCGCCGTCCCATATGCTCATGAAGACCCGGTTGCCGCCCGGCACATCCTGACCGATCCCATCGATGAAGGCCCGCCCGGTCGCGGAGTCCCAGCGATAGACCGTATTGCCCGCATGGGTGCCGTAATTCGCGCTGTAGAGATGCTGAAGGGCGGCGATATCGATCATCATGGGAGTTTGGGCAAAGCCCCAGTCCTCGTTCTCCAGATATTGCCCCGGCGCGCCCACATAGGACCGGTAGGTCATCACGGAATATTCCATGGAGTCGCGCCCAGACGTCATGGCTCCGAAACCGCCGGTCTCATTCCCGTGCTTGAGTCCGATGGCATGCAGGATTTCGTGCATGAAAACGTAATAAGCATAGTCGCCCTGAACCGGGTCATCGAACCACCCGCTGGAATTGCCGAACCAGCTGTCTCCTGCCTCCGCATAATCCCCCGGCAGATAGGTCCATGCGGCTTCGGGCTCGTCCGAGCGGGCCATGCGCAGGGTTGCGTGGTTGGCTTGCGTCTCCTGAATCTCGGTGAATGTAAGGTTCGTCAACGAGGAGATGACGCCCACAACCTTCCTTGCGGCCTGAGTCTGAAGCGCGGTCAGGCCCGCGAAGTTGTTCTGCGTCTCCCCCGATCCATAGGCGCTTCCCATGTGAGCGGCATCCGTCGGGAAGCTGTAGTTGAGATTCAAGCCGTTCCAGCGCGAAGCCGATAGAACGCCGTCGATATCCTGATTGCCGGTGCGTTGGACCGAAATTGTGCCGACCATACAAATCCTCGCAAGTCATCCTCTCCGTTCATACTGCACATCGCGAGCGCCGCTTTTATCCTTCTTAAGGATGAAAAAGAGATTTTTGCTGGATATTTATTCACCGCTTTGAGCATGAATACGCATGATATGGGCTTAATAACTTAACCGACCTGTTTATTGACAGATCAAGGCCGTCTATCGGACAAGCTTATCGGCATGAAATCTGTCGATCTCATCCAGACCAACGACGCAGATAAGGATCAGGGCCTCACGCACGAACACCCGCATCTAAGGTGGGCACGACGCGAAGACGATCGCATCGATCACACTCCGCGCCCATTCGCGGCGGCGATGGCCGGTCCTGGAGAGTTCGATCCGCACAAGGATTGAGAACTCTTCAGAACCGCCTGGCTCTCAAAGCCAGCCGAAATAAAGCGACCACAGGCTCGGAGAGCGAATTCCGCGCACGCGGCGAGCCGCCTCCTCCGCGCGCATGGATTCACCGCCATGGCACGAGCAGAGCACGATATGTGCATCGTGTTCGGAGATTTGGAAGAAATCGACGGCATCGCCGAACTTGTCGCTCAACAAGCCTGCTTCCCGTAGCACCGGGTCATCTAAGGCGACCGTCAAAGCCGAATTATCGGCCCGCAGCGCTCGCCGGACGGCCTTCGGTTTCCATTCGATTTCATCGAGGGTTCTAAGAACGCGCTCAGGATCGCGTTCGAGAAGTTCAGCCCATCGGTCCAGGCGTTCGCGTTTCGACAGGACGACTTTTTGCGAGGGCTTCAGATCGGCGACGTGACCCAATTCAGACAGAGGTCTATGTTCCATGCTCCCCTCCTTGGCAGAAGAGCGGCTTACGAGCACCCACCAGCTGTCAGCTCAACCGTGAAACTTAGCGAAAGTTCGCTATCGGCATGATCACATCACGCCGATATTTTAGGCAGCAAAGAAAAGGCCCCGCATGCGGGGCCTTGAATGGTATCAAGCGCTCGGTGCTTCGCTGTGGTGATTGCTGAGCCGCTCGGAGGCGACTCCCATCAATTCCGCCAGGCGATTTCGAGCCCGGTTCACACGGCTCTTGATCGTGCCGACCTTCACGCCGAGCGCTTCGGCCGCGTCCTCATAGGACATGCCTTCCGCGCCGATGAGGATGATCGCCTCGCGCTGCTCCTGGGGCAGCTTTTCCAGAGCCGTCGAGAGATCCTGCAGGGCGAGCTTGTCTTCCTGATCCGGAATCGCGACCATGCTTGCCGCATGGCTGCCGTCTCCGTCCTCGACCTCACGGCTCGTCTTGCGGTGGGTCGAGTAGAAGCCGTTGCGCAGGATGGTGAAGAGCCAGGCCTGAAGGTTCGTGCCGGACTCGAAAGTATCCTGCTTTGTCAGGGCTTTCAGCACCGTATCCTGAACCAGGTCCTCGGCCTGATCGAGCTTCCCCGTCAGGGACAAGGCGAAGGCGCGCAGGTTCGGCAGGGCATCCATGACGCCATCCACGAAAGCCTGGTCCACCGGCTCCGTATGGGCGCGGATAACCTGGGACACGCGCTCGGCGAGCTTCGCCAAGTCCCGTGGGAGCTTGCTCTCCGCGGGGTCCCCATAGAGGGCGCGGAGCTGCTTGCCGAGATGAAGCCGGACGCCCGCGCTCAGGGCCGCAGCGGGGCTGTCCGAATGAGTGATCGAAGGAGTGGATTTCAATGTATCGGGCATGCCGGATTATCTGGGGCACAGTTTTGAGATTTGAATACCTGGAGTGACAATTCGCCTATAGAAAGTGCGTCATCCGACCGCATCGAAGGTCTCACTCCCCTTGGATGCGGGGAATCACTATTCTGTGTGCGAGCGGAAGCGTTCGAGAGGCTTTCCCCATGGCAGATACATTTCCGGTCCTTCCACCCACCGGCTCAAGCTGGAAAGCGAACAGATTCCACAGGCAATGGCTTCTGGAGCAGGTTAATGACCTGTTCGATTTTTTCCAGCCAGGACTCATCAATCCCGAGGGCGGTTTCTACAATCTCGCTGATTCCGGAAAACCGCTGAACCGATCCAATCCGCTACGCCAGATCCACAGCACCACACGCATGGTGCATTGCTTCGCCATCGGCCATCTGCTGGGCAGGCCCGGCTGCGATACGATCGTCGATCACGGCATGAGCGATCTCTGGAACGGCCATCGCGATGCGCAGCACGGCGGCTATCTCTGGTCGCTCGACAACGATGGCCCGCAGGACGACACGAAACAGGCTTATGGACATGCCTTCGTCCTCCTTGCCGCTTCGAGCGCCAAGGTCGTCGGCCATCCGCTCGCCGACACGCTCCTGGCGGATATATCGCAGGTGATCGACGAGCGGTTTTGGGAGGAGCGGCATGGGGCGGTGCGTGAGGAATTCGCTCGCGACTGGTCGCCGTTGAGCGCCTATCGCGGCCAGAACTCCAACATGCACCTGACGGAAGCCTTGATGGCTGCATATGAAGCCACGGGCGAGCGCATTTATCTCGACAGGGCCGAGCGCATTGCAAGCCTCATCATCGGGCGCCACGCCGCTTCTCTCGGTTACCGCGTTGCGGAGCATTTCAACGCCGATTGGAGCCTCGACAAGGAATATCGCGGGTCCGACATGTTCCGGCCCTACGGCACGACGCCGGGCCACTGGCTCGAATGGGCGCGGCTTCTTCTTCAGCTCTGGAGTTTAGGAGGCGAGCGCCATGCCTGGATGCCGGATGCAGCAAGTGAGTTGTTCCGGCAATCCATCGAACTCGGATGGGACCGTCAGAGGGGCGGCTTCTTTTATGCGCTCGATTGGAACGATCAGCCGAGACGTCCGGAAAAACTCTGGTGGCCCTGCGCGGAGGCCATCGGCGCGGCATCGTTCCTCATCGAACACCGGCCCAGCGACTTCCATGAGCAATGGTATCGGCAGGCATGGAGCTTCGCGCAGAACCACCTCATCGATCATGTGCATGGCGGCTGGCGACCTGAATTGACGGAAGATCTCGCGCCGGCATCGACTGTCTTCACCGGCAAGCCCGATCTCTACCACGCGCTTCAGGCATGCCTCATCCCGCTCTTCCCGGCAACGGGCAGCCTCACGCGCGTCATTCCGCAGAGCCTCGCTTAAGCCCTGAGCGCTTCGTCGATAGCCGCACGCATCGGCATGCCGGCCTGCGCGCCGGATGCAAGGCATGCGAGCGATGCAGCAGAACAGGCGCGCCGCATGGCCGCATCGATCGGCAGGCTCTCCGCCAGCCCACTCGTAAGAACACCGACGAAGGTATCTCCGGCACCCGTCGTATCGACAGGGATGATGGAGCGGGTGGCTGCGTGGGTCTGCGTGCCATCGGGATCGATGGCGTAAGCGCCCCGCGCACCCGCCGTGACGATGCACGTCGTCCCGAACGAGGCGGCGATGATGCGCCCAGCCTTGAGACAATCCTCATCTACGTTTTCCCCGATCATGGCGGCGATGGACGAAGCCTCATGCTCGTTGACGACAAGCACGTCGGTCCTTGCCAGCAATTCGGCAATCGTGTCGCGTTCGGCTCCATCCGGCACGGGTGCGAAATTCCAGATGACCTTTACGCCTGCCCGTCGCGCCCGGGCCGCCGCATCGAGATTTTCCGGCAGAGGCACTTCCATCTGAAGCACCAGTACCGATGCCTTTAAAAGAAGCTCATCGGTCATATCCACGGAGCGGACGGCCATATTGGCTCCGCTCGCGACGGTGATCGCATTCTCGCCCGCGTCATCGACGGCGATAAAGGCGCATCCGGTCGGCTCGTTGCTGATCCGCACAGCGGCAATGTCGATGCCCTGATCCTTGAGGTTGGTCAGGCAGGCCTGCCCGAACGGATCGTCGCCGACGGCGGACACCATGGCGACGGGCACCCTTCCGGCACGCGCGGCCGCGACCGCTTGATTGGCGCCCTTGCCGCCGAAGAAGCTGTCGGCCCGCCGGGACAGAACCGTTTCGCCCGGGCGCGCAATGCTGCGCACCTTGGCGACGAGATCCATATTGATCGATCCGAACACGACAATCATCGCGCCTACCCTCGCCTCACCTTGTTTTCTAGCACGGTCAGTTCGCATGTCATGCCAGCCCGAAGTACTTCTGAAACAACACTGCTTCAGCGTTGCTTAGCGGAACCGATTTCGCCGCCAAGTCGTTCGTTTCCGGTCAACACAGGAGGAGTGACATGAGCCGCGGATTCCCTTCCATGACTGCCCTTCTTGGGCTTCTTGCCATTGCAGGCTATCAGAATCGTGACAAGATTTCGGAAATGCTGCGCGGCGGTCAGGCTTCTGCCGATCCCAACCTTCCCGGGCAGCCGCAACAGCAGGGTGGCCTTGGCGGCCTCGGCGGCCTTGGCGGGTTGCTAGGCGGACTTGGTGGCGCAGGCGCAGGCGCCGGTGGCCTTCTCGGCGGTGGGCTTGGGGAACTGCTCGACAGCTTCCGCCAGAGCGGTCAGGGCGATGTTGCGGATTCCTGGGTCGGCACGGGTCCCAACAAGGACATCGCACCCACGCAGCTCGAACAAGCCATCGGACCGGATGTTCTCAATACATTGACGCAACAGACCGGACTTTCGCGCGAGGAACTTCTTTCACGCCTGTCGAAGGAGCTGCCTAATGCGGTCGATCAATACACCCCGGAGGGACGCCTTCCCTCCTGAACCCTTTTGAGAGCGAGGCGGGTCTTCTCAGATCCGCCTCTTTCTTTGTCTGCGCCCCCACCAGACGACGGTTCTGCGACGAAAACGGCGGGCTATCGCCAGATCGATCGAGAGAATGATGATCCCGAGCGGAATCATCCAGAAGCCGAGGATCGGCAGGAAGCCGAGAAGTCCACCCGTCACCAGGGCGACACCGAGCGAAATCCTCAACAATCTGGAGCGGGGCAGCGGCACATGACGGCCGCCAAAACCCATCTTCGGCCTTGTCATGACTCACCCCTTCGTGACCCGATCCACAAGCTGCCAGACGCCGGTCCAGGCGCATTCACCTGATCATGCATCGAGCTTCTTGGAGGCCATGACCTGCTTGAGTGCTTCCACCAAATCCTTAGGCCTCACGGGCTTTTGCAGAAATTGAGCGCCTATCGGCAGGTCGCCCGGTTTGGGGGCAACTTTTCCGGAGATCACCAGCACGCCGACATCCGGCCAGCCTTGCCGGACGAGACGGGCGAACTCGAACCCGTCAATGGAGCCGGGCATGTTCACATCCGTGAGAACGGCACTGATATCGGGGCGACTTTTCAGGAGATCGAACGCCTCATCCGCATCCTGAGCCTCGACCACCCAGAACTCGGCATCCTTGAGGATCTCGACCTGAGTCAGCCGCACGAGAGATTCATCCTCGACAAGGAGGACGACAGGCCGATTGAGGATCTCGCGTCGCGGCTTCATTGAGCGGAAACGGGCGACCCCGATCCAGGTTCCAACAATCGTGGCCGTTACTGAAAAATGATGTGTATGGCCGGGACAAGCCCGGCCATGACGGTGCGCAAAACCTACTCGCTGCCCTTTGTCTTCGGCACGTATGGCCCGTTGCCGTCGAAGGTGTAGGCCGTCTTCACTGTGGTGTAGAACTCCTGAGCATACCGACCCTGCTCGCGCGGCCCGTAAGACGACCCCTTCCGGCCGCCAAACGGCACATGATAGTCCACGCCGGCGGTCGGCAGGTTCACCATCACCATGCCCGCTTCCGCATTGCGCTTGAAGTGGCCCGCATGCTTCAGGCTCGTGGTGCAGATGCCTGTGGACAGGCCGAACGGCGTGTCGTTGGCCAGTTCCAGCGCCTCGTCATAGTCCTTCGCCCGGATCACGGTCGCCACCGGCCCAAAGATTTCCTCTCGCGCCACCCGCATGGAATTGGCGACTTCCGTGAAAAGAGCCGGCTGCAGATAGAAGCCCGGCGCATCCCGCTTCAGCAGATCACCGCCCGCGACGAGCCTGGCGCCCTCCTCCTGGCCGATCTTGATGTATTTCAGGTCCTGGTCGAGCTGGCTCTGGTCCACCACCGGGCCGATCTGCGTGYCGCTCTTGAGGGCGTCATCCACCACCAGCTTGGCCATCCGCTCCTGCATGGCCGCCACGAAGCGGTCATGGATGCCCTCCGTCACGATCAGGCGCGAGGAGGCGGTGCAGCGCTGGCCGGTGGAGAAGAAGGCCGAGTTGATGGCGCATTCCACCGCCACGTTCAGGTCGGCATCGTCAAGCACCACCATCGGGTTCTTGCCGCCCATCTCCAGCTGTATCTTCTTCATCGGGTCAGCGGTGATGGCGCTCATGGCGACCCGACGGCCCGTGGGCACCGAGCCCGTGAAGGAAACGGCAGAAACCTTCGGGCTTTGCAGCATCGCCTCGCCGACGACCGAGCCCTTGCCCATCACCAGATTGAACACGCCCGCCGGCACGCCGGCACGGATGATGATCTCGGACAAGGCATGGGCGGAACCCGGCACCAGCTCGGCGGGCTTGAACACCACGGTGTTGCCGTAGGCCAAGGCCGGGGCGATCTTCCAGGCCGGGATGGCAATCGGGAAGTTCCAGGGAGTGATGAGCCCGACGACGCCCACCGCCTCGCGGGTGATCTCCACATCGATGGCGGGGCGGACCGAGGGCACCTTCTCGCCGGCCATCCGCAAGCACTCACCGGAGAAGAAGAGGAAGATCTGACCGGCGCGGGTGACCTCGCCGATACCCTCAGGAAGCGTCTTGCCCTCTTCGCGGGAGAGCAGGTGGCCGAGTTCGTCCTTGCGGGCGATGATCTCGTCACCGATTTTTTTGAGGATATCGTGACGGGTCTGGATGGAGGAGCGCGACCAGGCCGGGAAGGCATCGTAAGCAGCCGCGATGGCGGCCTCGGTCTCCCGGGCGGAGGCGCGGGCGAAGTCACCGATCACGTCATTGGTGTTGGATGGGTTGAGGTTCGGCGCGGCCTCGGATGCGGCGACCCATTCGCCTGCAATGTAATTCTTCGTCATCTCTCACTCCATTCCATGCACCGCCACCCGTGATCTTATCGACCGGCGGCATCGCGATGTACGTTTAAGCCAATGCGGCTGCCTTGACGAACAGCCTTCGTTTACTTCTTCCGGTTGTACACATCCAGCGAAACGGCGGCCAGGAGCACGAGGCCCTTGATGACCTGCTGGTAATCGATGCCGATGCCGAGGATCGACATGCCGTTGTTCATGACACCCATGACGAAGGCACCGATCACGGCCCCCGTGACCTTGCCGACGCCGCCTGTCGCCGAAGCCCCGCCGATGAAGACGGCGGCGATCACATCGAGCTCGAAGCCTAGACCGGCCTTCGGGGTCGCCGTGTTCAGGCGTGCGGCGAAGATGAGACCGGCGAGCCCCGCCAGGACGCCCATGTTCACGAAGGTCAGGAAGGTCAGGCGCTCGGTCTTGATGCCCGAGAGCCTTGCCGCCTTCTCGTTGCCGCCGAGCGCATAGATCCGTCTGCCGATGGTCGTTCTGTTGGTCACAAAGGCATAGAGCGCGATCAGCACCGCCATGATGATGAGAACGTTCGGCAAGCCGCGATAGGTGGCCAGCAGATAACAGAAGGCCAGCACCAGAGCCGCGAGCAGCGCGTTCTTGAACACGAACAGGCCGAACGGCGCAGTCTCGACCGCGTGCTTGAGCTGGTTCGAGCGGTTGCGGATGCTGAAATAAATCAGCACAATCATGCTGGCGGCGCCAAGGAACAGAGCCGTGTAGTTGAACCCCTGCCCGCCGAAAACGTCCGGAATGAAGCCGGAGCTGAGGCGCTGGAAGGCGACCGGGAATGGGCCGACCGACATGCCGCCGAGAAGCGCAAGCGTCAGGCCTTTGAACACGAGCATGCCGGCCAGCGTCACGATGAAGGACGGCACCTTGAAATAGGCCACCCAATACCCTTGCGCCGCGCCGATGAGGCCGCCAACGATCAGGCAGGCAATGGTCGTGGTAATTGGGTCGATACCCCATCGCACCATCATCACCGCCGCCAGACCGCCGACGAAGCCGACGATGGAGCCGACGGACAAGTCGATATGGCCCGCCACGATGACGAGCAGCATGCCCAGAGCCATGATGACGATGTAGCTGTTCTGCAGAACGAGGTTCGTGAGATTCAGCGGACGCAGCAGGGTTCCGTCCGTCACCACCTGGAAGAACAGCATGATGACGAGGAGCGACAGCATCATGCCGTAGTCGCGGAAATGCGTCTTGACGAAGTCGAGCCATGACGTCTTCTGGGGAACGTGAAGCTCGTCTGCGGTTCTCGTATCCATCTTCAGCGTCTCCCCGACTTCACGATGGCGTGCATGATCTTTTCCTGGGATGCCTCTGCGACATCGAGCTCCGCGATGAGAGAGCCCTCGTTCATGACATAGATCCGATCACACATGCCGAGCAGCTCCGGCATTTCGGACGAGATCATGAGAACGCCCTTCCCGGCATCCGCCAGTTTGTTGATGATAGTGTAGATTTCGTACTTCGCACCGACATCGATTCCTCGGGTCGGCTCATCGAGAATAAGAATTTCCGGGTCCGAGAAGAGCCACTTGCTCAAGACGACCTTCTGCTGGTTGCCGCCGGACAGGTTCACCGTCTGCTGGAAGACGTTCGAGCTTCTGATACGCAGCTTGTTGCGGAAGTCGTTGGCGACGGCCAGTTCGCGAATATCGTCGATGACAAGATATTTCGAGACTCCGTCCAGATGCGCCAGCGTCACATTCTTGCGGATGTCCTCATCGAGAACGAGGCCATAGGTCTTGCGGTCCTCGGTGGCATAGGCAATCCCGTTCGAGACGGCTTTCTCGACCGAGCTTACGTTGATCTCCTTGCCGTGCAAGGTGACCCGGCCGCTGATGTTCTGGCCGTAGCTTTTGCCGAACAGGCTCATGGCGAATTCCGTCCGCCCTGCCCCCATGAGGCCCGCGATGCCGACGATCTCGCCGCGCCGGATGTGCAGGTTGACGTTCTTGACCACCTGAACGTTGCTGTGAAGGGGATGATAAGCTGACCAGTTCTCGACCTGAAAGATCGTCTCGCCGATCTTCGGCTCTCGATGCGGGTACCGGTCCTCCATGGTGCGGCCCACCATGCCGCGAATGATGCGGTCCTCGCTCACCTCTTGCACCCGGCAATCGAGAGTTTCGACCGTGCTGCCGTCGCGAAGGACGGTAATGGAATCCGCGACCTTGGAAATCTCGTTGAGCTTGTGGGAGATCAGGATGGAGGAGATGCCTTTCGCCTTGAACTGCAACAGCAGGTTCAGGAGTGCATCGCTGTCCTTCTCGTTCAGGCTCGCCGTCGGCTCGTCGAGGATGAGGAGCTTCACCTTCTTCGAGAGGGCCTTTGCGATCTCAACGAGCTGCTGCTTGCCGACTCCCAGATTGGTGACGAGCGTCTCGGGCGATTCATTCAGCCCGACGAGTTTGAGCAATTCCTTGGTGCGCGAGAAGACGAGCGACCAGTCGATGATACCGTATTCCGCCTGCTCGTTGCCGAGGAAGATGTTCTCGGCAATCGACAGGAGCGGCACCAGGGCAAGCTCCTGGTGGATGATGATGATGCCGAGTTTTTCGCTGTCGGCGATGCCCTTGAAGCGGCGCTCCTCGCCTTCATAAACGATGGATCCGGAATAGGAGCCATGCGGATAGACGCCGCTCAGCACCTTCATCAGCGTGGACTTGCCGGCGCCGTTCTCGCCCACCAGCGCATGGATTTCGCCGGCCTTGACGGTGATGTTGACGTCGTCCAGCGCCTTCACGCCGGGGAATGTTTTGGTGATCCCTCGCATTTCAAGGATCGCATTCATCGCATGTCCTCAGGCATAGGCCTTCCAGAAATGAACGAGGACCCTGCGCTCGCGCGCAGGGTCCGCTTCCGCTATCGCTCTTACTTGAGCTGGTCTTCCTTGTAGTAGCCACTGCCGACCAGAACTTCCTTCCAGTTGGAGGCGTCCACGCTCACGGGCTTCAGCAGGTAAGACGGAACCGTCTTCATGCCGTTCTCGTAGGTCTTGGTGTCGTTCACTTCCGGCTGCTTGCCGGACAGCACGGCATCGACCATGTTCACGGTCACCTTCGCGAGCTCACGAGTGTCCTTGAAGACCGTCGATGTCTGCTCCTTGGCGAGGATCGACTTGACCGACTGCACCTCGGCGTCCTGGCCGGTGATGACCGGCATCGGCTGCTGGGCCGAACCATAGCCGACGCCCTTGAGCGAGGAGATGATGCCGATGCTCAGGCCGTCATAGGGAGACAGCACCGCATCGACGCGCTTGTCGGTGTAATAAGCGGAGAGCAGGTTATCCATGCGGGCCTGGGCGACGGCGCCGTCCCAGCGCAGGGTCGAGACCTTGTCCATGCCCATTTGGCCGCTCTGAACTTTAAGCTTGCCGCTCTTGATGTAGGGGTCGAGCACCGACATTGCGCCGTTGTAGAAGAAGAACGCGTTGTTGTCGTCCGGCGAACCGCCGAACAATTCGACATTGAAGGGGCCCTTGCCTTCCTTCAGCCCAAGCGCCTTCTCGATATAGCCGCCCTGGAGCACGCCGACCTGGAAGTTGTCGAAGGTTGCGTAGTAATCGACATTCTTGGAATTGCGGATGAGGCGATCATAGGCGATGACCTTGATGCCTTTGTCGGCGGCCTGCTGGAGCGCATCCGAGAGCGTGGTGCCGTCGATAGCCGCGATCACCAGCACTTTCGGGCCCTTCGTGATCATGTTCTCGATCTGGGCGAGCTGGTTGGGAATGTCGTCCTCGGCATATTGCAGATCGACGTTGTAGCCCTTTTCCTTGAGCACCTTGACCATGTTGTTGCCGTCGTCGATCCAGCGTGCGGACGACTTGGTAGGCATGGCGACACCAACGGTGCCTTTATCCTGGGCCTGAGCCGCGCCGATAAGGCCGACGGCTCCGAGAGCCAGGATAGCCAGAGTTGTCTTGAAATTCTTCAAGGCCGTTCTCCCTTTTTGATATGTGCATGCCCAGGCCGGTATTTGGCGTGCCCGGTGCATGACCCTCTATGCTTCTCGACAATGAACTTGTGTCAGCCGTGACCCGCTGACCAGGGCCGTTCTCATATCCTCCCGCTGGTGGGGCGATGGAGCCAGGGCACCGAAAGCGCGGGACCCTCGTTTCAGGCGATCAGCGATGGACCTCATCCACCCGACCGTCAATTAATACTATAATACTATTTTGATGCCGCAAGAGGATCCTTCGTATAAATCCTGATCTGCGGCTATGCCTTCAGGCCTTCGAGAAGGCGTGCACCTGAATGTCTGCGATGGCGCTCTCAGCCCGCTTAATCTGCACCCGCTCGGCGGCCTGAATGATCAGCGTGGACATGGCATCGCTCGCGGCTTGCGGATTGCGCGCCTTGATCGCCTCGAACACGTCCTGATGCTGGCGCATGACCCGCTTGAACTGCGCATCGCTCGAAACCGGTGAGCTGATGGTGAACGAGGTCGCCAGCGCCGCGCCGATGACGGAGCCGATGGATTGCAGGAACGGATTGCCGGAGGCTTCCAGGATGGCCTGATGGAACGCGAGATCCGCCTTGGTGAAGCCCTGCCGGTTCTTTTCGCATTGATACATCGCTTGGAGCGCGCGGTTCATGCTCTCCAGCTGCTCAGGCGTCCAGCGAAGGGCAGCGGTGGCGCAGGCCAGCGGCTCCAGGGTTTGCCTGATCTCGAACAGCCAGCCCAGGAACTGGGGATCGACACCGAGCTCGAGGTGCCAGCCGAGAATGTCGGCATCGAACATGTTCCAATTCTGGCGGTCCAGAACCTTCGTGCCGACCTTGGTCTTGGACTCGATCAGGCCCTTTGCGGCGAGGGTCTTCAAGGCTTCGCGAAGCGCCGTACGAGAGACGCCGAAATGCTCCATCAGCTCCGCATCGCCCGGCAAGGTACTGCCGATGGGGAAGCGGCCCTGCATGATGCTCTGGCCGATGCCCTGCGTCACGAGATCGTGGGCTGAACGTGCTCTGCCGGCCACTTTGAAGCTGCTACCCGAAACCATTCTACTGCCTTACGCCTGACGTGACCGAAGCGATGCTGCCGCGAGACCGCGTTGCAATACTATGAATGCGAACAAAAGCCCACCGATTGCGATTTTCGTCCACCAGGAGCTTAAGGTCCCCTCGAAGGTGATGTAAGTTTGGATCAGCCCTTGGATGAGAACGCCGATGAGCGTCCCAAAGATCGTGCCGTAGCCGCCGGTAAGTAGCGTTCCGCCGATCACGACGGCGGCGATGGTATCCAGCTCCACCCCGGTCGCGGCCAGGGAATAGCCGGCAGACGTGTAGAACGAGAACACGATGCCGGCGAGCGCCGCCAGGAAACTCGACAGCATGTAGATCTGGATCGTCGTGCGCCCCACTGGCACTCCCATCAACTCCGACGAGGTCCGGTTGCCGCCGAGGGCATAAACATTGGTGCCGAAGCGGGTGAAATGCGCCAGCACGATGCCGACCGCGAAGGTGATGAGCATGACGATGGCGATGAAGGTCAGGCGCCCTCCTCCGGGAAGCCGCATGGCGATGTCCGTGATATCGCCATAGGCTGACGCGTTGATCGGGATCGAGTCCGTCGTGAGCACGAAGCACATGCCTCGCGCCAGGAACATGCCCGCCAACGTCACGATGAAGGCTGGGATCTGGAACACGTGGATCACATAGCCCATGCCTGCGCCGAACAGGGAGGCAATCGCGAGGATGAGTATGAAGGCGAGATAGGGGTTGAGGCTGTAATGCTCGATGGCGACCGCCAGAAACACGCCCGTGAAGGCAATGACCGAGCCGACCGAGAGATCGATGCCGCCTGAGAGGATCACGAAGGTCATGCCCACGGCGACGATGCCGAGAAACGCATTGTCGGTGAGAAGATTGCCGATCACGCGCGTGGAAGCGAAGCTCGGAAACTGGGCGAGGCAGATCAGATAACCGACTATGAACACCGCAAGGGTGACGAAGACCGGGAGGTAACGCCGGATCATGCCTTGGTCCTCCAGATGGCACGGAGGCCGGCGACGACAGGCGATTGAACGAGAAGAACGGCAAGAACCACCACCGCCTTCACGATGAGGTTGTATTCCGGCCTGAAGCCGCTCAGCAGGATGCCGGTATTCATCGCCTGTATGATGAGCGCTCCGATGATCGAGAGGCCGAGGCTGAACCTTCCGCCGAACAGAGACGTTCCGCCGATCACCACCGCGAGGATGGCATCGAGCTCAAGCCAGAGGCCCGCGTTGTTGGCGTCAGCCCCGCGAATGTCGGCTGCCACGATGAGGCCAGCGACCGCAGCGCAAAGGCTGCACCACATATAGACGGCGATGGTCACCGCCTTGGTGCCGATGCCTGCATAGGCGCTGGAGCGCAGATTGGCGCCGATGGATTCGATGAAGAGACCAAGCGCCGTATGCCTGACCACGAGATGGGTTATCACGAGCATGGCGAGCGCGATCACCACGGGCATCGGCAGCATAAGGAAGGAACCGCTGCCGATGGCGGCGAGCCCCTCACTGACGAAAGTGATGATCTGGCCTTCGGTGATGAGCTGCGCGAAGCCACGGCCCGCGACCATCAGGATCAGTGTCGCCACGAAGGGCTGGATTTCGAGCACGGCGACGAGGATACCGTTCCACAAGCCGCAAAGCAGCCCGACGCCGAGCGCTGCGGCCAAGACGACCGGAAGCGAATAGCCCTCCGCCGTCAGTGACGCCGCGACCGCGCCCGCAATGGCCATGACCGCGCCAACCGACAGGTCGATGCCGCGCGTTGCGATGACGAGCGTCATGCCCAATGCCAGGATCGCGACGGGCGCTCCACGGTTGAACACGTCGATGAGACTGCCGAAGAGGCGTCCATCCTGAAGGCGCACGGCGAAGAAGTCGCGGAAGACGAGCCAGTTGACGAGAAAGACGATGAGGAGAGCGGCAACCTGCGGCAGTCCTTTGGGAAATGTACGGGGAGCGCTGGCTTGAATCATGCTGCTCATTTCAAGTGTTCGCGATAGTCGTCATGATATTATCGGCATTCACCTCCGATCCGATCAATTCCCGCACATGCCGGCGGTCGCGCAACACGACGACCCGGTCACTATAGGAGGCGATTTCCTCAAGCTCGGACGAGATGACGAGAAGCGCCATCCCCTCCTCGCACAGGCGCTCGATGAGGCGGATGATCTCCGCATGGGCGCCCACATCGATGCCGCGGGTCGGCTCGTCGAGGATGAGGAAGCGCGGTTCGGTGGCGAGCCAGCGCGCGAGCAGCGCCTTCTGCTGGTTGCCGCCGGACAGAAGCCCGATAGGCTTCTCCGCATCCGGCGTGCGGATGTCGAGAAGCTTGATGAAACGGCTGGCGATTTCCTCCTGCCTGCGCCGGGGGATCTGGTGCATCCAGCCGCGCTGCGCCTGAAGGGCGAGAATGATGTTCTCGCGGATCGACAATTCCGCGACGATGCCCTCGGTCTTGCGATCCTCGGGCGTGAACCCGAACCGCAACCGCGCGGCATCCCGGGGGGATGCGATGCGAACAGGTTTACCATCGACGAAAGCCTGCCCGCTCTCGGCCTTGTCGATACCGAAGACGAGCTTCGCCGTCTCCGTCCGCCCGGAGCCGAGCAGTCCAGCCAATCCCACTACCTCGCCCGGCCTGATCGCCAGATCGAAGGGCTCGATGAGACGGCGCTTGCCGTAATCCTTGAATGCGACCAGCGGCTCGCCGGTGACTTCCGGCCGCTGGTTGCGGTGCAGGGCTTCAGCCGCAAGCTCTCGCCCGAGCATCATGGAGACAAGCTCGATGCGCGGCAGATCCGCTGTGGGTCGAGAACCGACGAGACGACCGTTGCGCAGCACGGTGATCCTATCGCAGACCGCATAGACCTGATCGAGGAAATGCGTGACGAAGATGATGCCGATGCCGCGCTGCTTCAGGCCTCTCAGGATTCCGAAGAGCGTTTCGACCTCGTGCATATCGAGGCTCGCTGTCGGCTCGTCGAGGATCAGCACCTTTGCGGATAAATCGATTGCGCGGGCAATGGCGACGATCTGCTGAACGGCCACCGAAAAGCTGCCCAGCGGATCGGACACATCGATATCGAGGCCGTAGCCTGCGAGAATTTCAGAAGAGCGCCGCCGCATTTCGGCACCGTTCACGAGACCGAAACGGACAGGTTGGCGACCGATGAAGAGGTTTTCCGCCACCGACAGGTTCGGCAGCAAATTGACTTCCTGATAGACCGTGCCGATGCCCAGCGAGCGCGCATCGGCAGGATCGCGGGCAACGATGTCTTGCCCGTCGAGGCGGATGGTACCGTTACCGCGCTTGAAGACTCCGGTGAGCACCTTGATCAGCGTGGATTTTCCCGCGCCGTTCTCGCCGAGCAGCGCATGGATTTCGCCGCGATGCAGGGTGAAATCCACATGGTCGAGCGCCTGCACGCCCGGAAATCCCTTCGTCAGGCCCCTGATCTCAAGCAGTTGAGGCCCTTCATCCAATGACGCCATGAACTCCTCACCGACACGCCGCATAAAGAAAAACGGCGGCATGCTCCAGGAGCACGCCGCCAGTTGGGAGTATCAGTAGAGTTCCTTGCGCTTCTCGTACTCGGCCTTGGCGGTATCAGGCGTGAAGACCTTGGATTCCGTCTGAATCCACTTCTTCGGCATGGTGCCGTCCTTCTTGTAGGCCGCGAGAGCATCGAGCGCGGGACCCGCCATGTTCGGCGTCAGCTCCACGGTGACGTTGGCTTCGCCATCGCCCATGGCCTTGAAGATATCCGGCACGCCGTCGATGGAGACGATCTTGATATCCTTGCCGGGCTTCAGGCCAGCTTCCTTGATGGCCTGGATCGCGCCGATGGCCATGTCGTCATTGTGGGCATAGACGGCGCAGATATTCTTGCCGCCGCCTTCGGCCTTGATGAAGCTCTCCATCACTTCCTTACCCTTGGTGCGGGTAAAGTCGCCGGATTGAGTGCGAACGATCTTCATGCCGGGATTAGCGGCAACGACCTGATCGAAGCCTTTCTTGCGGTTGATCGCGGGGCTGGAACCAACGGTGCCCTGCAGCTCGACCACATTGCATTTGCCGCCGGTTTCCTTGGCGAGCCACTCACCAGCGACTTTGCCTTCATAGACCGTGTCCGAGGTAACAGCCGTCAGGTAGAGCGAGTCATCCTTCGTCTCGATGGAACGGTCGAGAAGAACAACAGGGATCTTCGCTTCCTTCGCTTCCTTCAGCACAGCATCCCAGCCGGTCGCCACGACCGGAGCCAGGAGAATCGCATCCACGCCCTGCGCGATGAAGGAGCGTACGGCACGAATCTGATTTTCCTGCTTCTGCTGAGCATCGGAGATCTTCAGGTCAATGCCACGCTTGTCGGCCTCGATCTTCGAGACCTTCGTTTCGGCGGCGCGCCAGCCGGATTCGGAACCGACCTGTGAGAAGCCTACCGTAATTTTATTTTGTGCATAGGCGGCGCCCGATGCCATCATCAGAGCAGCCATCCCGATCGTCGTCAGCAGATGACGAGCCTTCATCGCGTTTTCTCCCGATAAATTCATTGCATGTTGACTTTTGAGGCCTTACCAGCCCTCTTATTAATACTATTATATGCACAGAAGGCCAGGGCATTGCAACCGCTGGGTTAAGCCTGCGGTCTCCCCAAAAGGCGAAGTCTCGCCGACAAGGGTCAGGAAACGGGAATGAGCGAAGACAAGAAGCCTCAACTGCGCAGCCAGGCTTGGTTTGGCCGTCAGGACAAGATGGGATTCTATTACCGCTCCTTCCTGAAGAACAGCGGTACCCCGCAGGACCAGTTCGAGGGGCGGCCCGTCATCGGTATCTGCAACACATGGTCTGAGCTGACACCCTGTAACGCTCATTTCCGCACCATTGCCGAGCATGTGAAATACGGCGTGCTGGATGCCGGCGGCTATCCGCTCGAGTTCCCTGTCTCGTCCCTCGGCGAAGTGACCATGCGCCCGACCGCGATGCTGTTCCGCAATCTCGCGGCCATGGATGTGGAGGAAGCCATCCGCGCCCATCCGCTCGATGGCGTCGTATTGCTGATGGGCTGCGACAAGACCACCCCTGCCCTGTTGATGGGCGCAGCCTCCGCCGACCTTCCCACCATCGGCGTCTCCGGCGGGCCGCAGTTGCGCGGCGTCTATCGCGGCAAGATCATCGGGTCGGGCACCAACATCATCTCCATGAGCGAGCAGTTGCGTGCTGGCGAAGTCACGCTGCAGGAGTTCCACGAGGCGGAAGGCGCCATGAACCGCTCCGCCGGACACTGCATGACCATGGGCACCGGCTCGACCATGGCATCCATGGTGGAAGCACTCGGTGTCGGGCTGCCCGAGAACGCCGCCATCCCCGCTGCCGATGCCCGCCGCAACCACCTCGCCCGCATGGCGGGACGGCGCATCGTCGAGATGGTGAACGAAGACCTCGTGCTCTCGAAGATCATGACGCGCCATGCCTTCGAGAACGCCATCCGCACCCTTGCCGCCATCGGTGGATCGACAAATGCGGTCGTGCATCTTCTCGCCATCGCCGGGCGCATGGGCATCGAGCTTACCCTCGACGATTTCGACAATCTCGGCCGCGATATCCACTGCCTCGTGGATCTCATGCCCTCCGGCCGCTTCCTGATGGAGGATTTCTACTATGCCGGCGGCCTGCCCGTGGTGCTGCGCACGCTGGGCGAAAAGGGCCTGCTCCACAAGGACGCTCTGACTGCCAACGGCAAGCCGATCTGGGAGAACGTGAAGGACGCGCCGTGCTGGAACCGGGACGTCATCACCACCTTCGAGGAACCGTTCAAGCCAGAGGCCGGCATCGCGATCCTGCGCGGCAACCTTGCGCCGAATGGCGCCGTCATCAAACCCTCCGCCGCCTCGCCTGAGCTGATGAAGCATACCGGTCGCGCGGTGGTGTTCGAGAGCATCGAGGAGCTGCATCATCTCGTCGATGACGACAGCCTCGACATCGACGAGACCTGCATCATGGTGCTCAAGAATTGCGGCCCCAAGGGCTATCCGGGCATGGCCGAGGTCGGCAACATGCCGCTGCCGCAAAAGCTTCTGAAGAAGGGCATCCGAGACATGATCCGCATTTCCGATGCGCGCATGTCCGGCACGGCTTACGGCACTGTCGTCCTGCATGTCGCCCCCGAGGCGACCGCCGGCGGGCCGCTCGCCTTCGTCCAGAACGGAGACCTCATCACCCTGGACGTCGAGGCCCGCAGCCTGCACCTTCACGTGGAAGCCGAGGAGCTGGAGCGTCGTCGCGCGGCTTGGACACCACCGGAGCCGCATGCCACCCGTGGCTATCTAAAAATGTATCTCGATCACGTGATGCAGGCCGACAAGGGCGCCGATCTGGACTTCCTTGTCGGGAAATCCGGCGCGCCGGTGGCCCGCGACAATCATTAACGCAAACGACAAGAATCTTAGGGAGAGAATATGTCTTCGCTCGGCAGATCTTCAAATCGCCCCTATCGCGGCGTCTATCCGGTGGCTCCGACCATCTTCAGCGACAATGGAGAACTCGATCTTGAAGGCCAGAAGCGCGCCATCGATTTCATGATCGACGCCGGATCGGACGGCATCTGCATCCTCGCGAACTTTTCCGAGCAGTTCCTGCTGACGGACGCTGAGCGCGACAAGGTCATGCATGCGGTGCTCGATCACGTAGCCGGTCGCATCCCCGTCATCGTCACCACGAGCCATTTCTCGACCGCCATCTGCGCAGACCGCTCGAAGCGCGCTGAGGAAGCAGGCGCGGCCATGGTCATGATCATGCCGCCCTTCTTCGGGGCGACTTTGCGCGTCTCGGAACCCGGCATATACGAGTTTTTCCGCCGCGTGTCGGATGCCATCGGCATTCCGATCATGATTCAGGATGCGCCCATGGCGGGCACCTCCCTGTCACCGGGCTTTCTTGCCCGCATGGCGAAGGAAATCGCTAATGTGTCCTACTTCAAGATCGAGGTGGCCGGCACCGCCAACAAGCTTCGCGACCTGATTGCCCTGGGCGGCGACAGCATCGAGGGCCCTTGGGACGGCGAAGAGGCTATCACTCTCATGGCCGATCTCGATGCAGGCGCCACGGGCGCCATGACGGGCGGCGCCTACCCGGATGGAATACGCCAGATCATCGACCCATACTTCGCAGGGAACCGCGAAGAGGCGGCTGCGGCTTACGAGCGCTGGCTACCGGTGATCAATTACGAGAACCGGCAATGCGGCCTCTCGGCAGCGAAGGCTCTCATGAAGGAAGGCGGCGTCATCCGCTCCGAGGCCGTACGTCATCCTCTTCAGCCTCTCCACCCCGAGACGCGTAAGGGGCTGATCGAGATTGCCCGCCGTCTCGACCCGATAGTGCTGCGCTGGGGGAAGTGACGGTTTGACGACTTGATCGTCCGACTGCAACTACACTCCCCGTCATGGCCAGCCTTGTGCCGGCCATGACGTGAGAGAATGTTGTTCTCGGACCAATTCGATTAGCTGGCCTGATCCAAAACCTTGTCGATGGTGATAGGCAGGTCGCGGATCCGCTTGCCAGTGGCATGATAGACGGCGTTGGCGATGGCGGCCGCCGTGCCGACGATGCCGATTTCGCCAAGTCCCTTGACGCCGATGGGGCTTGCCTTGTCGTCATGTTCTTCCACGAAGATCACATCGATATCGTGGATATCCGCATTCACCGGCACATGATATTCGGCGAAGTTGTGGTTCATGAAGCGACCGAGATTGTGATCGGTGAAGGTCTCTTCATGAAGGGCCATGCCGATGCCCCAGACCACGCCGCCGACGACCTGGCTTCGCGCGGTCTTGGGATTGATGATCCGCCCAGCCGCCACCGCGCTCACGATGCGCGTCACCCTGATGACGCCGAGATCCTCGTCCACCCTCACCTCCGCGAAAACGGCGGCATGGGTATATGCCGAGTAGAGCTGCTGGTTGGTCTTGCTGGGAGCCGCAGTCTCCTCGGCCTGAATCCGGTCAACCCCACCCGAGCGCATGGCATCTTCGAATGTCACGAACCGGGACGGATCATTTGTCATCTGGATTCGGCGGTTGGCGAAAGTCACCTGTTCGATCGCCGCGTCCTTCAGTGGCGAGGAATCCATCTTCTGGGCATGCTTGAACAGTTCCTCGCGAACCAGCTTGCAGGCTGCATCGACAGCTGAACCTGCGGAGGCCGCTGTCCATGAGCCACCCTGGACAGGAGATTTCGGGAGCGTCGTATCGGCGATACGCGCCGTGACATCCTCCATAGGAAGCCCCAACGCATCCGCACCGATCTGGGTCAGGATGGTATAGGTACCGGTCCCGATATCGGCTGTCGCGCTTGCCACCTCGAGCTTGCCGTCAATCGTCAGAATGGCGCGGGCGCTGGTCTTGTTCATCTGCGCTTCCCAGACGCCGCTCGCCATGCCCCAGCCGATGAGCTCACGGCCCTCGTGCATGGAGCGCGGCATCGGATCGCGCTGCGCCCAACCGAAGCGTTCGGCCCCGAGCTGGTAACAGGCCCGCAGCTCCTTCGAGGTGTAAGCCTTGTTCTCGTTCTCGTCCTTCTCGGTATAGTTCTTCAAGCGCAGCTCGACGGGATCGATGTCCAAAGCATAGGACAACTCGTCCATCGCGCTTTCTATCGCGAAAGTCCCAAGCGGCGCGCCGGGTGCACGCATGTCGCCCGGAGTATAGGTATCGACCTGGGCGATCTTGTAAGTCAGCTCGACATTGTCAGCATGGTAAAGCAGGCTCGACCAGTTGACGACGACCTCCTGGTAATCTTCGAAGCGGGATGTGACAGCCACCGCATCATGCTTCATGGCAACCAGGGTGCCATCCGGATTGGCGCCGAGCCCGACCGTGTTGATCGTTTCCGGTCGGTGCACGAAGGTGAACATCTGGTCGCGAGTGAGTTCGACCCGCACCGAGCGTTCAAGGTCGAGCGAGGCCATGACGGCCAGGAAAAGCTGGTATTGTGGCCGAAGGCCAGACCCGAACGCGCCGCCGACAAAGGGCGACACCACATGGATATTTTCTTTCGAGAGGCCGAACACGCCGGCAATATACCCTTGCGTGTTCATCACGCCCTGGATCTTATCGTGAATGGTAATCTTGCCCTCGCCTTCCCACACGACCGTGGTTGCGTGAGGCTCCATCGGGTTGTGATGTTCGGTCGCTATGGAATACTCGCCCCAGATGCGGGCCGGCGCCTCGCTATACGCCTTCATGGCATCGCCGCGCGGCTTGGGCGGCTGCGTGATGCCTGAACGCTTCTTCGGAGGCACATAGGCCTTTGCGCGCACGAGACGCAGGTCCGTCTCGTGCGGCGCGACTTCATATTCCACATCGATCAGGAACGCGGCATAGCGCGCCACTTCAAAGTCATCCGCCACCACAAGCGCAATCGGCTGGCCGCTATAGATGACCTCATCGCTGTAGAGAGGTCGGAACGGCGTGCCGGGCGGTGCAACCTGATCTTTGTAGTTATGACTGAACCATGCCGTATTCGGGCGGTTCTCGTGAGTAAAAATCTTGACCACCCCAGGCACAGACTCTGCGGCCTGTGTATCGATAGAGACGATGCGACCACGAGCAGCCGCACTCGAGACCACATAACCATGAGCGAGATCGGGAGCGTCGAACTCAGCAGAATATGGGGCGCCGCCCGTCACCTTGGCCCGACCATCGACGCGGTTGCGGGGAGAGCCGATATTGGGATCGTTCTTCAACATGACAGCCCCTTAGCGAATGCGCTTGTCGACTTGAGATTGCGGATTTCCGGCAGCAGCCTGTGTCAGGGCACGAATGATCACCTTGCGGGCCAATTCGATTTTGAAGGCGTTGTGCTCATAGCCTTTGGCGCCTTCCAGCAACCGCTCGGCCACGGCAGCGAAAACATCCTGTCCGGCGGGTTTTCCGACAAGGAGATCCTCCGCATCTGGCCGGCGCCAAGGCTTGTGGGCGACACCACCCAATGTGATGCGCGCCTTGCGGACCACGCCGCCATCCATCTCGAGCCCAACAGCAACGGACACGAGCGCGAAGGCATAAGAGAGACGGTCTCGCAGCTTGAGATACGTGTAGTTCGTGGCGAATGCCGCGTTTTCTGCCGGCAGTTCCACAGCCGTAATGATTTCGTCATGGGCCAGGGTGGTGTCGATCTCGGGCCTGTCGCCTGGCAGGCGGTGGTAATCCGCCATCGGAATCGCGCGGGCCCCATTGGGGCCGGTCACATGAACCACGGCTTCGAGAGCAGCTAAAGCCACGCACATGTCGGAAGGATGCGTCGCAATGCAATGCTCGCTTTGGCCGAGAATGGCGTGAATGCGGTTGACGCCTTCGATGGCCGGGCAGCCTGTACCCGGCTTGCGCTTGTTGCAGGGCGTGCCCGGGTCATAAAAATAATAGCAGCGGGTGCGCTGATTGAGGTTTCCGCCTGTAGAGGCTGCATTGCGCAGTTGCGGTGTGGCTCCGGCCAAAATCGCGCTCGACAGAAGCGGATAGCGGCTCGTGACGCGCGGGTCGGAGGCGACATCCGTATTCGGAACAAGCGCCCCTATCCGCAGGTCACCCGCCTCGGTTTCCTCAATCGTCGCAAGATCGGCGATCCTCGTGACGTCGATGAGCTGCGTCGGCCGTTCGACATTGTACTTCATGAGGTCGATCAGGTTCGTCCCGCCGGCGATGATCTTGCCTGTGGGATCGGCCGTGAGCGCCTTCACGGCATCGTCGATCTTCTCAGGGCGAATGTATGAAAACCGGTTCATTCCGCAGCCTCCCGCGTTCTGGCTGGACCCTGCGCAAGCACGTCCTCGATGGCATCGACGATGTTGGGATAGGCACCGCAGCGGCAGATGTTACCGCTCATATATTCCCGGATCTCCTCGCGCGTACGCGCCGTGCCCTCATGAACGAGAGCGACGGCGGACATGATCTGGCCCGGAGTGCAATAGCCGCATTGAAACGCGTCGTGCTCCACGAAACTGGCCTGCATGGGGTGCAGTTGACCGTTCTGGCAAAGCCCTTCGATGGTTGTAATCTCGTGCCCGTCCTGCATCACGGCCAGCTGTAGACAGGAATTGATGCGCCTGCCGTCGATCAGCACGGTGCAGGCGCCGCATTGCCCATGGTCGCACCCCTTCTTCGTGCCGGTCAGGCCAAGGTCGTGGCGCAGCAGGTCGAGCAGGGTCGTCCAAGGTTGAATGTTGAGGTGGCGCGTCTCGCCATTCAGCGTCAGCGTGACGGTAACCTCATCAGGCGCGGTTGAGGTGACACTTGCACTCAAGGGAGTTCTCCAACGCGTGAGAACCCTCGGAGGAGCAGCAGGCGGCGGAGAGGCCCGAGGGCACATACCGGCCAGCGTTCAGCCTCGTTCGGGCACTTGTTTCGTGTAGCGACGACGCTTGACAACGCAGCCAAGCCAATCCCCGTTCCGAAGGCTTTCACCGCTTCCGGAGTTGACCTGAAAAGAGGTCGCGACCACGATAAGGGCATGCGCAACCACTTGTTCACAGCAGTTCCGCCGAGGAGTGCCCTCTTCCATGAATGATGTTGCCGCCATCATCCTCGCGGCAGGCTGCGGAATTCGCTTCGATGTAGGGCCGAAGCTGCTCACCTCATTGAAGGGTCAGCCATTGCTCCGCTACGTCGTCCAGGCCGCCACCGTCTCGATAGCCGATCCGGTCATCGTTGTGACGGGTCACCGATCTGGCGAAGTTGAAACCGCTCTTGCTGGTCTCGACGCTCGGTTTGTATTGAATCCATCCTATGAGAATGGCCTGTCGACATCACTGAAGGCCGGATTTCGCGCGCTGCCGAACCATACGAAGGCCGCGGTCGTCCTTCTCGGCGACATGCCTCTGATCCGCCCTGATCTGATCGACACTCTCGTGAACGCATGGCGAGAAAAGGGCGAGCCGGCGGCGCTGATCCCCACCATGGATGGGCGGCGCGGCAACCCGGTCATCCTTTCGCGCTCGCTCGAACCGGAGATCATGAGGCTGACGGGAGATACCGGCGCCGGGCCGATCCTTCGCGGTCGCTCGGACGTGGTGGAATACGCAGTCGTTGAGCGGGCTGTTTTTCAGGATGTCGATACGGTCGAGGATTTCAAAGACCTGTCCACGGAGGCCTGAACTTCATTGCGCACCTCGGACGGGATGGCCGTTTGCTGTCGGTAGCCCTCGACGACCTGCGCCAGCGCGGAAAGCCCGAGTGTGAAGGGGTCTCGCGCCGACGGGATAAGACCAAGCGGAGCGACAATGCGCGACAGGCTTGCCTCCGGCACACCGCGCTCACGCAGCTTCTCCATCCTCTGAGCATGTGTTCGCCGGCTTCCCATGGCACCGATGAAGAAGGCCGGCTGGGACAGCGCCTGAGCCATCAGGGCAGGCTCCCAGGCGTGATCATGGAACAGAAAGACAACAGCACTCCAGGGATCGGTGGCGAGTGGCTGCGTGGGGCGTGGCATATTAAGAAACTCGACCCGAGCCCCCATATCCGAGGCAAGCGCTCCCACCCGCCCGTCCGGCGTCAGCAAGTGCATGTCGGCGCCGAAAGTACTGCCAAGCTGCACAAGCGCCAAACTCTCGGCTCCTTGCCCAACGACGACGATCTTCAGGGATGGCGCATACCAGGACACGAAGGTATCCCCTTTCCATCCCTCTACGATCCTGGACGCATCGGGAATGACACGCAGACCTCCCGAGACCTCCTGGATCAGTGAGAGCGGACATCGCTGCTCCAGAAGCGAAGATGCCCGACGCAAACTCTCGGGATCGGGATTAGGCTGGAACAGCAGGTCCACTCCGCCGCCACAGGGCAGACGAATATCGAGGTAAGGAGAGCCTGCTCCATAACGCACTTGCCGTGGCTTGCCCGCGCGGATCGCTTCCTGCGCCTCCGCCACCACGGCAGCCTCGATGCAGCCGCCGGAGAAAGAACCGGCAAAGCTGCAATCCTCCGTCACGCCCATAAGTGTGCCGACCGGCCGCGACGACGAACCGCTGAGGCCGGTAATGGTCACGAGGGCATTGCGCTCACCGCGCTCGGCGGCATCTGCCAGGAAGCGAAGCACCTGTAGCGGCATCGCTGCGATTGCAGCCTCTGGCGCAGCAGCTGTGCATGCCGATGCAATCGGAGGAATTGCGAACAACACCCCATCCATCGCGGCACGATCCGATCTCAGCACCACAATGCTCCTTTCATCAAAACAACGATGCGGCAGAGGGTGACCGGGTTGGTGGGCAATGTCATGGCCTCTCCCTTCGGGCGCGATGCACGAACGGTAAAGCCTGCAAAGCCGCGAAGACCCTTGGAGTTCCATCGGGACCACGAATGAGGCACACTTGCGAAAAGTGAAGGCTGAATCAATGGATGCGCCCCAGAGGACTCCCGAAGACATTTCGCGATGGCTGGCCGATGAGGCGCCCCATGCCAGCGTCGAGGTCCTGTTCGCCGCCTTTTGCCGGGATATCGTCCGCCTCATAGCGCCTGTCTGGCGTGCATCGCTCAGCCTGGAAGTGCTGCATCCCGAGGTGAGCGGGTGGCAGCATGTGTGGATCGATGAAAGCCTGTCCATTCAAGTATCGGATAGGGCCAATGCGGCGACCTCGCCGTCATATTTGAATAGCCCCACCCGCGTGGTGGATGACACCGGCCATCCCTTCCGCCGCCGTCTCGATGCGCCCTGCCTGGACATGCCTCTTCTTGAGGAATTGCGGCAAAGTGGGGCGACCGACTACGTGATTTATCCCCTACCCTTCCTTGATCGGACCCGGACTGCAGCACTTTCTTTCGCCACGCAGCACCCTGATGGTTTCAATGAAGAAGCCCTGAAACGGTTGGAGTTGTCATCGAAGCTGCTCGCTCCTTATGCAGAACGACATGTCCTGCAACGCATCGCGGTCGACCTGCTCGATACCTATGTTGGCCCGCGAACGGGACAGCGCATCATCGAAGGCAGGGTTGATCGTGGAGAGTTCGAGCTGATCGAAGCAGCGATCCTGTTCACCGATCTGCGCGGCTTTACTCAAATGTCGGAGCGCTCGCCCATTCCGGACGTGCTTACGCATCTGAACACCTGGTTCGGCATCATCGGGGAGGTTGTCGAAACGCATGGAGGCGAAGTGCTCAAATTCATCGGCGATGCGGTGCTTGCCATCTTCCCGACATCGGATGGACGCGACCGCGCGGCGGCCTGCCGGAAAGCCCTCGCGGCCACGCAGGAATTCTGCCGCAGGACGGCAGAGGAAAACCTTCAGCGGCCGGCGACAGGCGCGCCATCCCTCAGCCATGGATTGGCTCTTCATGTGGGCGAGGTCGCCTACGGCAATGTGGGGGCCTCGCACCGTCTGGATTTCACCGTCATCGGCCCTGCCGTGAACCGGGCCAGCAGGCTTCTGGACCTCGCCAAGCAATTGGACCGCGAGGTTCTGGTGTCGCAAGCGCTCGCCCGGGAGGTTGACCAGCCCCTGATCGATCTTGGTCACCACACTCTGCGTGACGTTGATGAGCCATTGCAGGTCTTCACCCTGCCGGATTGATTCAGGCCTTCGGCTCCAGAGCGCATATCTTAGGCGCGCCGTGCCCAAAACTATAGCAATGTCAAATGTCTATACATTTGACATTGCCGTTGCGTCATGGTGCCATTCGCCCGCTCGAGAGAGACCGATCACCGGAAGTGAGCCTGAAGGCTCCGTGCTGGTCGGCGGAACTGGCCAGGGAACATAAGCAACGGAGGCTGTCATGAAGGCTGTATTGGGTGGTTTGGCCGTGTTGGCCCTGGCGGTCGGCTCCGCCTCGGCGCAGGAAACGAAGGTGGCCGTCGGCATCTCGGGATGGACGGGGTTTGCCCCCCTGACGCTCGCGAAGGAAGCCGGCATCTTCAAGAAGAACGGCCTCGACGTGACGATCAAGAAGGTTCCCCAGGCGAGCCGCCACCTTGCGATCCAATCCGGCGATATCCAATGCGCCGCCACCACGGTGGAAACCTGGATCGTGTGGAACGCCAATGGCGTTCCCATCAAGCAGATCTTCCAGCTCGACAAGAGCTACGGCGCCGACGGCATGGTCGTTCGTAACGACGTTGCGTCGATCAAGGACATCAAGGGCAAGACGGTCGCCGCCTCCGCACCCGGCACTTCGCCCTATTTCGTGCTCTCCTGGATGCTCAAGAAGAACGGCCTCTCGATAAAGGATGTCACCGTGGTCAACATGGAGCCGGGCCCCGCGGCCCAGGCCTTCATCGCCGGTCAGAATGACGTGGCCATGACGTATGAGCCCTATCTCTCTTCCGTGCGCGCGGCGCCCCAATCCGGCAAGATCATCGCCACCACCCTCGATTATCCTGCCGTGATGGACACCTTCGGCTGCACCCCGAAATTCCTGACCGACAATCCGAAAGCCGCAAAGGCGCTGGCCGACAGCTACTTCGAGGCGCTCGAGATGATCGCGAAGGATCCGGCGAAGTCTTATGAGATCATGGGCGCAGATGTGAAGCAGACCGGCGAAGCCTTCGGCAAGTCGGCCCAGTTCCTGCGCTGGCAGGACCGCGAGGCGAACAAGAAGTTCTTCGCAGGCGACTTCAAGACCTTCTCGGCTGAAGCCGCCGACCTGCTTCTGGAGACCAGCATCATCAAGCAGAAGCCAGACATGGAAGCTTTGGCGGACACGAGCTTCATCCAGTAACGCCTTCGACAAGCGGACCATGACCTATCCAGGCCGTGGTCCGTTTCCTTTTCCACGCACTCCAGAGCCATGGTTCCGGAGCGCCAAGCAGATCGCTCATGCCTCGCCCATTAGAACCCGTCAGCCAACGCAAGCGCGCCACGCTCGGCATTGCCTTCTTCGTCCTGTTTGTCGCCGCCTGGGCCTTCGCGACCCTCGGCGGTTTCGTCTCGCGCACCTTTCTTGCCGATCCGATCACCATGCTTCAGGATGGCTGGCTGCTGCTGACGCGCTTCGGCTTCATGGGCGATATCGGCGTCACGGTCTGGCGCGTTGTCGGCGGTTTTATTCTAGCCGCGGCCATTGCCGTTCCCATCGGCATCATGATGGGGGCCTACAAATCCTTCGAAGCTTTTCTTGAGCCCTTCGTATCCTTCGCGCGATACCTACCCGCTTCCGCTTTCGTGCCTCTTCTCATTCTCTGGGCGGGGATCGGCGAAATGCAGAAGCTGCTCGTCATCTTCATCGGCTCGGTCTTCCAGATCATTCTCATGGTGGCGGTCGCTGTCGGCAACACGCGGCGCGACTTGGTCGAGGCTGCTTATACTCTCGGCTCCAGTGATCATGGCGTGGTGAAGCGCGTGCTCATTCCGGCCAATGCGCCGGAAATCGCGGAGATCCTGCGCCTCGTGCTCGGCTGGGCCTGGACCTATGTGATCGTGGCGGAACTTATAGGCTCGTCTTCCGGCATCGGCCATATGATCATCGACAGCCAGGCGCTTCTTGCGACCGGCCAGATGATCTTCGGCATCATCGTGATCGGCGTCATCGGCCTCATCTCCGATTTCCTGTTCAAGGCGCTCAACCGCTCTCTCTTCTCCTGGAGGCTCGCATGAGCAGCACGGTCCTCCAGGTCGACCAGGTATCGCGCGTGTTCCCGGCCGTGCGCGGCGGCGAGCCCGTGCGTGCGCTCGAACCTACGAGCCTGCGGGTCGCGCCGAACGACTTCATCACCATTCTCGGCCCGTCCGGCTGCGGAAAATCCACGCTCCTGCGTATCGTGGCGGGCCTCGACCGCCCCAGCGGTGGACGCGTGCTGCTCAACGGACGCGAGATCAAGGGCCCGGGCGCAGACCGGGGCATGGTGTTCCAATCCTACACTCTCTTTCCGTGGCTCACGATTGCCGAAAACATCGCCTATGGCCTGCGCGAAAAGGGCATGCCGAAATCGCAGCGGCAGGACATTGTCGCGTCTTACACGGAAAAGGTCGGCCTTCGCGGCTTCGAGAACCATTATCCCAAGCAGCTTTCCGGTGGCATGCAGCAACGCACGGCCATTGCTCGCGCGCTCGCGAACGACCCGGATATTCTGCTGCTCGACGAACCCTTCGGCGCCCTCGACAACCAGACCCGCGGGCTGATGCAGGAATTGCTGCTTGGCATCTGGGAACGGGAGCGCAAGACCGTGCTCTTCGTCACCCACGATATCGAGGAAGCCATCTTTCTGGCCTCGCGTGTGATCGTGATGACCGCGCGTCCCGGCCGGATCAAGGCCGACATCCCCGTAGGCCTGCCGCATCCCCGGCACTACACGATGAAGACCACGCCTGAGTTTTCGGAACTGAAGGCCCATCTCACAGAAGAGATCCGCGTGGAAGCCATTCAGGCCGATGCACCTCATTAACGATCAAGGGTAGTTGACGGGAGGCGGAGGCGGCTCGGGCAACGGGATGAACTCCTCCTCGTCGCCCGGCACCGTGTCGAACCGCGCCGCCTTCCAGTCGGCCTTGGCCTGCTCGATGCGGTCCTTGCGCGAAGAGACGAAGTTCCACCAGATATAACGCGGGCCGTCCATCGGCTCGCCACCCAGCATCATGAACCGGGCGTTGCTGCGCGCCTTGATCGTGATGCGGTCGCCGGGACGGAACACGAGAAGTTGGGCTGGCCCGAACACATCTCCCGCGATCTCGACCTCGCCGGAGACCGTATAGATCGCCCGCTCGTCATAATCGGGATCGAGCGGCACCGAGGATCCGGCTTGCAGCACCACATCGGCATAAAACATCGGGCTTGAGGTCGTCACTGGAGAGCTTGCACCGAGGATGGAACCGGCGATCACGCGCACGGTCTTTCCATCGCCGTTGAGCACAGGCATGTTGCCCGCATCGTAATGGACGAAGCCGGGCGTCGTCTCCTCATCCTTGGCGGAGAGAGCGACCCAGCTCTGGATGCCGAAAAGCTTCGAGGCCGTGCTGCGCAGGTCCTGCGGCGTGCGCTCGGAATGCACGATGCCGCTCCCCGCCGTCATCCAGTTGAGTTCTCCGGGACGGATGGGCAGCTCCGTTCCGAGCGAGTCCCGATGCATGATCTCGCCGTCGAACAGGTAGGTCACGGTGGACAACCCGATATGCGGATGAGGCCGCACGTCGATGCCCGATCCGAGCAGAAATTCGGACGGGCCCATCTGATCGAAAAAGATGAACGGGCCAACCATCTGCTTCTGCGCGGAGGGCAAGGCGCGGCGCACCTCGAAGCCGCCGAGATCGCGCGCACGGGGCACGATTACGGTTTCAATCGCCTCGCACGCAAGCTTGTCGCCGGGCTTCGGATCATCGGCGGGATTCCAGCTCATGAGGTTGCCTCCTTGCCTGTTCGGCTCTGTGGATTGCTCATAATGGGCAATTGAGAAGACGGTATGTTCATAAAGAACGGCGAGAAGGGCAATCAAGCACCCTCCCCGCCCTGGTCATCAGAGCTTCTCGATCCACGCCTTCGCCAACGTCACGTCGGCCTGCGACAGCCCATGGCCCGTCGGCAGCATGTGGTGCTGGACGATCGCGCCATCGGCTTGCAATTGTGCAGCCAGCTGCTTGGCGTTCTCCGCCGGGATGATCGGGTCCGACGTGCCGGAGGTGATCAGCACCGGCTTGCTGGTGAGATCGGCGGAAGGCGCATCCTTCAGCGGCACCATGGCCCTGAAGAGCGCAGCACCTGCCAAAGCTTCCGGCCGCAATTGCAGCACGGCGGCCGCGATGTTCGCGCCGTTCGAGAAGCCGACCGCGATGGGCGCAGGCAGCTCGTACACCTCCCGCAGGTCGGCGATGAAATCTGCGAGCTCGTTCGCGCGCAGGCGCACATCTTCCTCATCGAACACGCCCTCAGCCAGACGGCGGAAGAAGCGAGGCATGCCGCCTTCCAGCACCTTGCCACGCGGCGATACCAGCGCCGAGCCGGGCGAGATCATGCGCCCGAGCGGCAGGAGATCGTCCTCGTTACCGCCGGTGCCGTGCAGCAGCAGGAGCGGCGGACGGCCCGGCTCGGAAGCGGGAACGAAACGGTGAAGGAACGAGAGTTCGTTCTTGGTGGTCATGGGAACCTCGGATCGGGGCTTACCCCTGCTAATTCGATAGAACCCTCGCCGCCCACAACATGCGGGCGGCGAGGTGAGAAGGATCGCGTCAGGCCACTTTGGGCAGAATGTCCTCGATGGCCCCGCGGCTTTCTTCCAGGAAGTGCGGAAGCTTCAGCTCCTGGCCGAGAGATGCCGCGGGCTCGTCGACCGCGAAACCGGGAGCGTCCGTCGCGATCTCGAACAGCAGGCCTCCAGGCTCACGGAAGTAGACGGCCCGGAAGTAATCGCGGTCCTTCTGTTCCGTGGTGTGGATGCCGTGGTTCTCGGCAAGCCGCTTGACCATCTCCGCCTGCACCGCATCGTTCTCCGCACGGAAAGCGATGTGGTGGACGCTGCCCGCGCCGGGACGGCCCCGCAGGAAGCCGCCGGCCTCACGCAGATCGATGATGCCGCCGAGCGCCGTATCGGCCGCCTTGTAGCGGGTGAGCGTCCCCTCGCGGGCAATTTCCGTGAAGCCGAACACGTCTGTCAGGATCGCACCGGTCGCAGCCGCCTTGTCCAGCAGCAGGCTGGCGCTGTGGAAGCCGCGGATCGCATGCTCGGCGGGAACGTCACTTGTTGTCCAGGCAGGCTCGTTCTCGATACCGGGCACTGCCACCAGCGCCAGACGCATGCCGTCCGGATCCTTGAAGGACAGAACGGTTTCGCCGAAGCGCTTCTGCGGCAGCTCATGCGGCGCGTGGTTTTCGATGAGGCGCTGCGTCCAGTACCCGACGGAGCCTTCCGGCACGCGGAAGACGGTCTCCTGCGTCTCGCCGACGCCGAGACGGCCCGGAGCCGCATGCTCCCACGGAAAGAAGGTCAGGATCGTGCCGGGCTGCCCGGCCTCATCGCCATAATAGAAGTGATAGGTGCCGGGATCGTCGAAATTGACGGTCTTCTTAACCAGGCGCAGCCCGAGCGTATTGGTGTAGAAGTCGAGGTTGCGGCGGGCAGGACCTGCGATGGCCGTGATGTGGTGAATGCCGTTCTGACGCATTGTCGTATCCTCTGAAAACGGGGCATCGCCGCCCCGTGTTGCATCAGAGATAAGCCGATCCGAGCAAAGCGCTATCCCACTTTCATTGCATAGACGCAATATAAATACTGCAATTTAGTAAAGTTCATTGCATTATTGAAATAACGCGCTTTTGGCCAAAGCCGAATTTCGGACTCGATGGATCCATCAATAATCTACAGACGCCCTGCTCACGAGTAGCCTCGACCATGCCGCCAGTCTCTTTCCTGAGCCTGAGCAGACATGGCGTCCCTCGCAGACGGTCTTTGGTCGCTCAATATTCCATCTCGAAGCCGAGACCGACTGACGTCGCTCCGTCTGCCTCGACTGCGCCTTGCGCCTTAAGACGGCGGGTCAGGTCCACATCCACCGTGACGCCGCTGTCCTCCGGCCGAGCCCCCGCGCGCACGCCGACACGGACATTGTCGCTGATGTAGCGGGAGACGCCGACCGTAGGATCACCGCTCGCACCGAGATTGATGTCGAGCCCATCGACACCGAGCGAGCGGCGCAACGCTTCGAAGGCATCAGAGCCGGTCCCGCCGGAAAGCTGAGCTACTGTCTGCGCGAGCTGGAGCGCTTGCCCGGCGGAGAGACCACCGGATGGACGCTGGAACAGAACCCGCGACAGGATTTCGTCCTGCGGCAAATCGGGGCTGGAACTGAAGATGAATTCGGGCCGCGATGCAGGTCCGGTAACACCGATACGCGCCGTCACATCACCGGCCTGCGTTTCAGCGAGGAAATCGAGGGAGGGCGTGAGGTCGCCGGTGAAATCGAGGCGACCGCGCACGAACTCGATGCGGTGACCGATGAGATCGAGGCGCCCGCGCCGAAGATCGAAGGCACCGATAGCGACCGGATCACGCGAGGTGCCTTGCAGGCGCAGATCTCCGCCAAGCTCCGCATTGATGCCGCGTCCCCGCACGAAGATGCGGTTCTGCGCTGTGACGGTGAGATCGAGATCGGCGCTGAATACAGGCCCTCTCGAAGTCGAGGCCTGCTGCCGGCGTGCCAGTGCGAGCCGCGCGGCGGCAGCTGGCGGCGGCTCGACATGCTTTGTACCCGGCAGCGGACGCAAGGTGGTCGGCAGGCGATCCGGCACGGAAACATTCATCGTGATGATATTGACCCGTCCCGCGACGCGCGGCCTGCTCAGGAGCGGGCCCGACAAGGCGAGATCGAGATCCGCCGTTGCGTCCACGGTTTCACTCGAGACGAGCTGAGCGCGGCTGCCGGTGATGCGGATATCGGCTGGCATTCCTGCCGCCGGGTCAATCGTCACCTGCCCTCGCGCAGCAATGGAACCTCCATTGCGCGTGGCGGCGCTCAGGCTCTCGATGGTGACGACGCGCCCGCGCGCGGCGAACCGGCCGTTGATGTTGTTCAACTGAACGCCCTGCAGGGAATCCACAAAGCTGCCGCCGGAGAGCACGACCGAACCCTGGACCTGCGGATCGGCGATTGCGCCATTAATCGAGAGATCGAGCGTTGCGGCGCCTGTCACGCGTTGGCCGCCCGTGGAAAGGAAGGCGTTCGCGACAGCCAGATCGGTGCGGCCCGAAACGCGCAGCGCCAATTCACCCGCAGCATCGAGCGGAGCGCTGCCAGCAACACCCAAAGTCCCAAAGCGTCCTGCCGCGACGTCCGCATCGACCGTCGCGCGCTGGTCGGCGATCTGTCCCTTCGCGGAGATCGTGAGAGGCGGGAGACCGGCTTGTCGGGTCTGGGGCGTTGCGAGACCCGCAACGCGCAGGTCATAGCGCCCAGTCAGATTGCTTGCCTCGCCTCTGATCGTGGCGTTGCCGTTCACGCTGCCTGCAAGACCGAGATTTGGCACGGCGATTTCGGCAGCCTGAAGCGGCAGGTTTCGCAAATCGACCGCAAGATCGAAACGGCTGCCGACAGTGCCGGAGACGCCAATCCGCCCCTGGTCCACCGCGATCACCAGGTTGCTGATGGTGGCGACACCGTTCCGGAGTGAAATGCTTGTGGGCTGAGCCAGGGCGAGGCGCCGGTTTCCGCGCCGCGCATTGAAGCTGGCGAGATCGATGCGGATGGCTTCGCCCGGGACCACTGTTCCCTCCGCGTCGAGATCGAACCCCTGCCCCATCGCGGAAGCGATGATGCGCGATGCATTGGGCGTGCCTTCAGCCGTGAGGCGCACTGTCCTGAAAGTCTGGCCGCCAACATTGAGCGCATCGGCCTGGACATTGCCGTCGATCACGGGCCGGGCATAGAGATCCAACACGGAAACGCGGGCCACGAAGTCCCGCACCGCGACATTGGCCGCAGCTACACGGGAGCCGTTGGCGACAACGGAAGCATTCTGGCGGCCACCCTCGGCGCTCAGCGAAATCTCCGCGTCGATTTCGCCATCGAGCTTGGTCAACACAAGCGGCGTGAGATCATCGAGATTGCGGGCCGACAGCGAAACCTGCCCCTGCGCCAGCTGGTCCGCACCGAGACGCAGATTGCCGTTCAGGGCGACTGAGCCAATAATGAGATCGAGCCGATTCAGAAGCCAACCGCCATCCGTGGGCCGAGCAAGATGAAGGCTGCCTGTTGCGGGTTTGTTGTCGACCTGACCTTCAAGCGTCACATCGGCATCGAGCACGCCGGTTACATCCTTGGCGTTCACATTGAGCATAAGGCGCGGAACCGGACGATTGAGTGCGCGCAGATCGGTGAGTGTCGCCGTTGCGTTCACATCGGGCCGCTCAAGCGAGCCCGTCAGGCGCGCCGCGATATTGGCCCGGCCTGCGGTGATACGCGGGTCAACATGCCGGAGCTCGTCGATGGTGATGTCGAGGCCCAGAGCGGCGGCGCTTTGCGTCGCGCGGCCATCGATGCGCGCATCGAGATGAGCGCCTTCAAGACGGAAGTTCTCGAAGGCAAAGCCTCCGGGGACACGGCGCATGATGCCGTTGGCCGTGACCGAGCGGCCCAGGAGGCCGTCGAGCGCCGGTGTTCCTGTCGAGAGTTCCCGCAATTGTGCATTCACGTTCGCCGCGATGTCGGAGCGTCGTGGGTTGCCGGTGAGCCCCGCCGTGACGGAGGCGGAACCACGCAACGTTCGGCCAGTGATGCCCGAGAATGGGGCAAGCGCTGGAATTTGAGCCTGGAGGTTGCCCTCTAGAACCATCGGCCCGACCCGGCCTGTAAAGCTGGCCTGAGCCGTCGATGTTTCGAGGCGGGCATTGTCGACGCTGGCAACACCATCGCGGTCGAGGGTGCCGTTGGCACTCAGCGCCAGTGTCGATCCCAGCGCGCGGGCGAGAGCCTTGTCGGCGGGCTGAATGCCGCTGGCGCGCGCATCCACCGCGAAGGAGAAGCGGTCGGGCAGAGCCGCATCGTTGACCGGATTCATGGTGACGCGTGCGGTCAAGGCATCGAGCGCGCCCTGCGGCAGCCGCACTCCGGCGGCATCGAGCGAACCGTTGATGCGAGGAGCCGTGAGCGTGCCCTGCACGGTCCCGTCAAAGGTCAGGCGACGGATCTCGGCAGAGCCCGCGCGGGTCGTCGTGCCATCGGTCGGCAGAGCACGGGCCTGCAAGGTCAGATCGAGAGCCTGCCCCGCACTGACCGTACCCTCCAGGTCGAAACTGGCGACATTCGACGTGATGCGAACCGGCTGGAAGCGCAGAGCGCCATCGTCGCCCACCGTCACATTGCCGACGAGCTGCGTGACGCCTGAGAACACGGGCGAGACGGGCGCCGGCAGAAGCCCCTCGATCCTCGCATCGAGGTTGGCGGCAACCTGATAAGCAGCGCCGTTACGCCTGACGGTCGTAGTGCCGGCTGCACCAATGGTCGGTCCCGCCCCAAAGTCGAGCCGCGCCGCGAAGTTGCTCATGGGGCCGTTACCGGCGAGCTTCAGGTCCACAGGCGGCAGCCCCGGCAGGTTGAGCAGGCGGGCGGCGATGCCGCCTTCCGGCTCCTGATGGCTCAGGTCGAGCGCCAGGCTGTTGGTCTGCGGCACGTAATTGAGATTGATCGCCAAGCGCCCGGCCGCATCCAGGCGCTGTGCCGTGAAGTTGAGCTTCAATCCCTCCGCGGGATCGCCGAGATTGGCCGAACCTTCCGCCGAGAGCCGTGCGGGCGTGCCGAGTATAGGCTCGCCCAACGCGAGTTCCTTCAAAAGGAATTGCTCGACGATCACCTTCACCGGCAGCTCGGGGAAAAGCGGCTCGTCGGAGACCGCAGCCTTCTCCTCTTCCGTCGAGACGGGTTTTCGCGACACCTGCAGACGGTCGATTTCGAGTTCATTGACCTCAAGACGCCCACGCAGCAACGCCGTTCGCGTCCAGACAAGGCGAGCACGGTCGAGTGTCAACCAGACGCCATCGCGGTCGGCGATGCGTACATCACGGATGATCGCGTTCGACGACAACGCTCCGTCGATACCGCCGATGGTGACCTGTGTGCTCGGGGTCGACAGCAGGCGCGAGATCAGGTTCGCCAGGGCGCTCTGGTCGCTTTGCGCACGGCTTGGAGAGCCGGATGCCATCCAGAGAACGCCAAGCGCCACAACCAGGGCGGCGGCAACGAGGATAAGGGAACGGCGCAATGTTTTCATGGTCAGAACGCCTGTCCAATGCCGATGTAAATGGCGAAGGATCGGTCATCCCCCGGCTCGCGGCGGATGGGCTTGGCCACATCGAGGCGGATCGGGCCGATGGCCGTGTAGTAGCGCAGACCCAAGCCCGCTGAAACGCGGATGGAGTCGTCGAAATCCGGATAGCTCGATTCGAACGCCGTTCCTGCATCGATGAAGGGCACGATGCCGATCGTGTCCGTGATCTTGATCCTTGCCTCGAGAGACCCCTCCAGAAGGCTTCTTCCGCCGATAGGCTCACCCTCGAATTTGGGGCTCAAGGAGCGATAGGCGAAGCCGCGCACGGAGCCGCCGCCGCCCGCGTAAAAGCGTCGGTTGGCCGGAATATCCTCCAGGTCGGAACCGACGATGGAGCCGAGGCCGATACGGCCGGCGAGCACATAGCGGGATTCCTCATCGAGCGAGAAATAGGTGGACGCCGTACCCCTCGCGATGGTGATGGGAACTGAGGAGCCCAGAAACTCGGGGTACGGCGCGACGGACGCGAGCAGCTTGATGCCGCGTGTCGGATCGAGCGGGTTGTCCGTGGAATCGTAAGTGACGGAGAGCGGCAGGCCCACGAGCGTGTAATCGATCTGACCGAGAATGTCCGAAGCCTGGCCCTTCTCGTACTCGACGCCACCCTGGATCGAGAAACGCTCGTTGAAGCGATGGCGGATGCCTGTCGTGACATTGACGCGACGGCTTGTATAGCTCTCCGTGCGGTCGCGCTCGGCCATGGCATCCGCGAGGAAATCGTTCCGCGTTCCCCAGAGCGCGGGTTTCAGGAAACTCGCGGTGAAGCGCCCTCCGAGATCGTTCCAGTCGAAGTCCTTATTCTTGTCGTTGTCCGGGATGCCGCCATTCTCGGTGAGGTAGAAGACGCTGCCCTCCAGCCTCAGTCGCTCGGCGCCGCCGAAGAGGTTGCGGTGCGCCCAATAGGCCCGGACCGCAGGACCGTCGGTAGTGGAGTACTGCACCGAGGCGCCGATCACGCGTGGCGGCCGCTCGGTGATATCGACGAAGAGCGGCAGGTTGCCATAGGCATCGAGCGTATCCGCCTCGCGGATGCGGACGGAAGAGAGCGCCTCGATATTCAGGATCGACTTGCGCATCGAGGCGAGGGTTGCAGGGGAATAGGGATCGCCCGGATCGGTATAGATGAACGAGCGCACCACCGCCGGATCGACGCCTTCCGCGCCCCGAACCGTGATGGCGCCAATGCCCGCAAGCGGACCCGCATCCACCGCCACGGTGATATCCATGACCTGAGACGGGTGAGTGACGACCGGATCCTGCCGCGTCACCTTCGCGAAAGGACGGGATTGGGCGCGGAAGTGATCGACGATACGCGCTTGGGCGGCGACGATGTCGGCACCACGCGCCGGATCTCCGGACTTTATACCGAGGGTGCGAGGCGGCAACTCTTCAGGCGGAAAGGGCTGGCCCGTCCTTGCATTCAACACCGTGATGTTCCGCAGGACGAATTGCGGGCCGGGATCGACGATCACCTGAACCGGCACGAGCGCCCGCGCGGAATAGGCTGACGCTGCCCGGATCGCCGAGGCCGAGCCCGGCTGTTGCAGGGATAGCGGCACTCCCGCGACCGAGATGGCGACGCGGGCATTGTAGTACCCTGCCCCCCACAAAGCATCGGTCAGGCGCGGAAGATCGGCCTCGGCGCGGCGCACCAGGGACTCGGCATCGGGTGGGGGATCGTCCGTCAGGCTGCGGAGAGTCGAGGCATCCTTGAGAGTTTGCTGCAAACTCCGCTCATTGCCCGTAACGGTGAAGTCCAGGGAGTAAGGAAGCGTCGTCGCATTCGGCGGCGGTGGCGCATCCTCGCCGCCACCGAAAAGACCGAAGAAATCAAACGCAATGGCCGGCTGAATCGACAAGCCACCGGACAAGAGTCCTGCAAGGACGACCAATGCGGAATATTTCCTGGTTCCCGACCATACCCTTTGAGCCACGTTTCCCCTAACTACTCGTTACAAATTTTGACCTAGAGCATCGTGCGCAAAAGTGGACCCGGTTTTGCGTGCGAACGATGCTCTCTTCAGAGAGTGAAAGCATCGGCTCAACCCAAAAAGCGCAAATCCACTTTTTGGTCCGATGCTGTAGGCAATGCCCAAGACTTCGCGTCCAAATAGGGCGAAATCGCGGTCGGGCACCTACTCTTCGCCACAATCCACATCCCGTAGGATCATTCAAGCGCAATGGCCGCAATGTCATATTGTAACTATCAATAGGCGGGGGGCTACCTAGCGCAGCCCTGTCCTCGTGCCATCCGACCGGGGTGATGTCGCGCTAACGTGATTGTCCCATCATGAGACGGTCTGGATGGGTGAAGACCTCAAATGAATTGCCACGCGCAATCGCCACCAATGTGATGCCGCAGCTCTCAGCAACCCGCACAGCCAATGCTGTCGGCGCCGATATGGCAACGAGGATCGGTGTTCCCATGCGGGCCGTTTTCTGCACCATCTCAACCGAGACACGGCTCGTCAGCAGGACGATCCCATTGGAGCATTCCTCTGAAGCTCCCGCCAAAGCTCCAGCGAGTTTGTCGAGGGCATTGTGCCGGCCGACATCTTCACGGATGGCGACGATGCCCTTCTGCGGTCTCCAGAACGCAGCGGCATGAATGGCGCGCGCCTCGCGGTTGAGACGCTGCGCGAGGGAAAGGTCCATCATCGCTGTCGATATGGCATCCGCAGACAATCTGAAATCGCTCACGACGTGCTGAACGGGCCGCGCTGCCTCGGCCAAGGATTCTACCCCGCACAGGCCGCAGCCGACAGGCCCTGCCAACGCGCGCCTTCGCACCTGATAAGCTTGCGCGCACCGATCGGAAAGCCGCATCCGGATCTCGCAGCCGCTCTCATGGTCCACAACCTCGATGGATACCAGATCGGCGGGATCGGAGATGACGCCCTCAGAGAGGCTGAATCCGTAAGCGAAATCCTCAAGGTCGGAAGGGCTGCCCATCATGACCGCATGGGTCGATCCATTATAGGTAAGCGCGATGGGCGTTTCCTCCGGCACCGTGCGCTCGCCTGCGGATGAGACAGCCCCGACCACGCTCACTCGCGGCAACCGAATGACGGGCGGTTGATGCATCGTCATTCGGCGGCCTCGGTAGGTTGTTCCTCGGCAAGTGAAATGCGGATCGGGATCGACTTCGCAGCCGGCACCTTGCTCTTGTCCGCATGATGCCACACGGGGATCAGCGGATTGCATTCCGGATAATAGGCGGCGCAGCAGCCTTCGGGGATGTTGTAGGGTACCACCCGCAATCCCGACACTCGGCGTATGACCCCATCATCGACCGCGGTCGTGAGCGTGACGATGTCGCCTTCCTCGAGATTGAGGCGGACGATGTCGTCGCGGTTCATGAAAATGATCATACGTGTGCCCTTGACCCCCCTGAAGCGATCATGGAGGCCATAGACGGTCGTGTTGAACTGGTCATTGGACCGCACGGTCATCAGTTTCAGGATGTTGCGGTCCGTCTCCGCAATCCCGAGATCCTCTTCGAGGCTCTTCGGCTTGATGAAATTGGCCTTTCCGGTCTTGGTCTTCCACTTGCGCTCGCGGGCCGCGACGGGACGGTGGAAGCCGCCGGGTTTCCACATGCGCTCATTGAAGCCACGAAAATCATCCGGGTAGGTTTCCTCGATGGCATCCCTGACGAGCGCGTAATCGGCCACCCATTCATCCCAGGGGACGCGCGGGTTCGGCGTCAACGTCGCCTTGGCAAGCTCCGCGACAATCCGAGGCTCGGACAGAAGTTCGGGGCTCGCAGGCTTCGCGATGCCCTTCGAGCCGTGAATGCAGGCTGTGGAATCCTCCACGGCGACCGCTTGCGGTCCGGTCGCCTGCTCGTCGATTTCGATGCGCCCAAGGCAAGGAAGGATGTAGGTGATCTCGCCGGGAATAAGGTGATTGCGATTGAGCTTCGTGGAGATTTGGACGGACAGGCGAATATTGGCCCAGTTATTTTCCAAAGCGGCCGTTTCCGGCGCCGCCCGCACAAAGTTTCCACCGAGCGCAACAAAGGCCTTCACCTCACCTTTGATGATGCCTTCGCAGACTTCCACCGTGGTCATGCCCTTCCAGCGCGGCGGCTCGAAGCCGTATTGCTCCTTGAGCTTGTCGAGAGGTACGAGTTCGGGCTTTTCCGAAATGCCGACCGTGCGCTGCCCCTGCACGTTCGAATGGCCGCGCACGGGACAGATACCGGCTCCAGGCCTGCCGATATTGCCGCGCAGGAGAAGCAGGTTCACGAGCATCTGCACATTCTCGACGCCCGCCTTGTGTTGGGTCAGGCCCATGCCGTAGATGCCCATGGCGGAATTCGCCCGGGCATAGGTCGTGGCCGCGGCCTCCAGAGCGGTGCGGGACAAGCCGGAGCGGCGTTCCAGTTCCGGCCATGAGGCCTCCCGGGCAGCCTTCGCGAATTCCTCGAAGCCGTGAGTGTGCTCGGTGATGAAGGCGTGGTCGAGCACCGGATCCTTGCCTTCCGCCCGCGCCCTGTCATCGGCCTCGATCAGGATCTTCGCCAGGCCCATCAGAGCTGCGATGTCGCCGCCGATCTTCACCTGGTAATATTGAGACGAGATACGCGTCTCCGCGCCGGTGAGCATTTCTGTCGGCGCCTGCGGGTTGGTAAACCGCTCAAGACCCCGCTCGCGCAGCGGATTGAATGCGATGATGGGGACGCCGCGCTTCGAGGCCTCCTGGAGAGGATGCAGCATGCGTGGGCTGTTCGTTCCCACGTTCTGCCCGAAGAAAAGAATGCAGTCGGTCTTCTCGAAGTCATCGAGGGTGACGGTGCCGATAGGCACGCCGATGCTCTCCGGCAGGGCCACCGAAGTGCTCTCGTGGCACATATTGGAGGAATCCGGCAGGTTGTTCGTGCCGTAGAGCCGCGCGAACAACGCCCACATATAGGAGGTCTCCAAGGATGCGCGCCCGGAGCAATAGAGTACTACCTCACGCGGGTCGAAAGCCTTCAGCTCATGCCCGATCTCGCGGAACGCGTCTTCCCAGCTCACGGGAACGTACTTGTCCGAGGCCGCGTCCCAACGCACGGGATGCGTGAGGCGCCCTGCTTCTTCCAGCTCGTGGTCGGTCCATGTGCGCAATTCGGAGAGCGTATGCTTCGCGAAGAACTCCGGCGTCACACGCTTGGTGGTGAGTTCCCATGCCGTCGCCTTGGCGCCGTTCTCGCAATATTCGAAGGGATGCGGCTCGGCTGGCTTGGCCCAGGCGCAGCTCACACAGGCAAAACCGTCGGGCTTGTTCTGCTTGAGGAGGATCGCGTTGCCGCTGACGAGCCGTTTCTCCTTCGCCAGGATGCTCTCGACGGATCGAACGGAACCCCAGCCGCCCGCCGGGCCGGTATAGGGCTTGATCTTCGGTTCGTCATTCATGCCGGTCGGGCTCCCCTCGCCGCATAAGCGGAGATCAACTTAAATGATGACAATGATCGGGAAGCCTGACCGTTCCAGCGAAGCCGGATACTAATCCCATACGGCGTCCGGCAAGGCGTCGAGAGGGATCTTGAGATAACGCTTCCCATTCTCCTCCGGCGCAGGCAGACGTCCGCCTGCCATGTTCACCTGAAGGGCATGCAGGATCAGCTTGGGCATCGGCAGCTTCGCATCCCGTTCCTGGCGCAGCGCCACGAACTCATCTTCGCTGCCGGCCTTCTGAAGATGGACGTTTTCTGCCTTCTGCCTGCCGACCGTACTCTCCCATGCGGGAGCGCGTCCGCCGGGCATGTAATCATGCCCGTGAAAGAGCCGCGTATCGTCCGGCAGGCTGAGAATACCTTGGATGGTACGCCACATGGCTCGCGGATCTCCACCCGGAAAATCGCAACGTGCCGTGCCGAAATCGGGCATAAAAAGCGTGTCATGGATGAAGGCGGCGTCTCCAATCACGTAGGTGATGGATGCGAGCGTATGTCCGGGGGAGAACAGGACACGCACATCCATCGAGCCGATCTGGAAAACCTCATCATCCGCGAAAAGGCGGTCCCATTGCGAGCCATCCGTGGCATAGGCATCCGGAAGATTGTAGATTTTCTTCCAGAGCTTCTGCACATCCACCACTCGCTCACCGATGGCGGCCTTCGCGCCGGTCTTGTCTTTCAGATATGCGGAGGCCGAAAAATGATCCGCATGAGGATGCGTGTCCAGAATCCACTCGACGGTAAGATTGTGATCGCGCACGAAGGCCAGCAGAGCGTCGACCGACCAGGTGGCAACCGATCCCGACTTCTCATCATAATCGAGAACCGGATCGATGATGGCGCAGCGCCGTGTTCCGGGATCGGTCACGACATATTGAACGCTGCATGTGCGCCGTTCGAAGAAGGCATCGACTTGAGGTAGGCTTTTGGGCCGCTCCTCGACCGGATGAGTTGAAGGCGCTGTGCTCATGACCCTCTGATCTTTTCACGAATCCGCGTCCGGCGCCTGGCGATTGCCGGATGTCCGACAAGTATCCTAATCGGGATCGTGGCTGAGGCACAATCCGATATTGGGCCTCTGGGCCCTCCAACCTTTTGGACATGGCGAGATGGCCTCATTATCCAAGATCGATCCAGCGGCGATCATGCCCTCCACCGGCTTCCCATGGACAGGGTTGCGCCGTCACCTGCATGAAACGATGACGCGGCCATGCGTCTGTCGTCTCCGCGTCGAAATCAGGCTCATGTGCCGGGGGACGAGGCTATTCTTGAATGAGAGCGCAGTGAAGGCGCGCAAAGGGATAGCCTAGCGTTAGATCTCACGGGCTAATACTATGCAGTCACGTGGCCGATAGAGGCGTATCGATCTGGCGACGGATTCGCTGAATGTAGAGATCGTAATAGTCATCGAGCCCGAAATTCTTGCCGGGCTCCCTGCACAGCAGAATGATCTCCAGACCCCGTTGCCATTCCTGGCTGCGATAGGCATCGAGCATTGCGGAATTGCGTTCGTTCAGCGTCTGAAAATCCGTTGTGAGGGCGACATCGGCATTGCCCACAACAGTGAAGATCCGCTCCAGCTCGTTCTTCCCCCTCACCCGCATATAATCGATTTCGAGCACGGCGAAACGGTGGCGGACGGCCTGCGCGGTCTTCTCGCCAATGATGATGGGGACTCCGTATTGTTTCGTCAGTCCCTCGAGGCGGGAGGCCAGGTTCACGGCGTCGCCAATGGCGGAATAGTTGAAATGCAGATCGGACCCGAAATTGCCGACGACGCATAGGCCGGTGTTCAGCCCGATGCCGATATTGAGCGGCGGCACCGGCTTTTCGTCTGCAACCTCGCTCTTATGCTGTTCATTGAGTTGCCGAAGGCTGTCCAGCATCGCAAGCGCCGCCTCGCAGGCATTTATCTCGTGGGATGGATCGTCGAGAGGCGCATTCCAGAAGGCCATGATGGCATCGCCCATATACTTGTCGATGGTTCCATGACGCTCCATGATATCGCGGGTCAGCGGGGTAAAGAGCTTGTTGATGAGGGCCGTCAGACCTTGCGGATCGTCCTTGTAATATTCGGCGATCGTCGTGAAGCCGCGAACATCGGAGAAGAGGACGGTCAATTCGCGCTGCTCCCCGCCGAGAGTGAGCTTCTCAGGCTTTTGCGCCAGCTGCTCGACAAGATCGGGCGAGAGATATTGGCTGAAGGCGGATCTGATCCTGTAACGGTCTGCCGAGACGGTGACGTAATTGGTGCAGACCAAAACCGCGTAAACGAGCAAGCTCGATATCAGGGGGAACGTGTAGTCGATCAGAAGGTGAAGATAATTAAAGCAATACCAGGAGAGCCCAAGGGTCACGGCGGCGGTCATGCCGCCCAGTACGAAAAGCGTTCCCGCATCCACCCTCGGCGCCGAAGCGATGAGGATGAGGCTCAGGATCGTTGCAAGCGCGAGCTCGACGACGGCCGTATAACTCGGCCTGCTGAGGGTTGCGCCCGTGAGCGCGCTCTCCAGTAGCTGCGCGTGCAGCTCGACGCCGGGAAGGGCCGGATGAACGGGGGTGACCTTCAGATCGAGAAGACCGGCGGCGGAGGTGCCGATCAGCACCATCTTGCCTGCGATGTGCTCGGCAGGCACCCGCCCCTCCAGAAGGTCGATGGCGGAGATGTACTTGCCAGGATCGTGAGGCGAGAAATGAATCCAGATCCGCCCCCTGCCGTCCGTGGGAATCTCCAGATCCTGGACGCCGATACTGCGAACGCCGCTGGCATCGGTCTTGATCAGGGTGGCGCTCGAACCTGCGGTGACGCGCAGCATCTCAAGAGCCAGCGACGGGACGACGACGCCATTCGCGAGAGCCACGAGCGGAACGCGGCGGACGGTGCCGTCGAGTTCAGGATTCATCGAATAGATGCCGTGCCCCCGCGCCGCTGCATCCAGAACCGGAAGGTTCTGCAGGAGGTGGGGGAAATCGGTCAGGAATGGACGTGGATCGGGGCCGATGGTCGCGATGCCCGATTGCAATGCAGGCTGCGCAACCGGTGTTGCCCCCGACACCCGATAACCCGAATGCCCAAGTACGACGTTCGACGCCCGAATGGTTTCGGCAAAAATGATGTCGTTACTGGGAAGTTGCCGAAGCTTTTCCCTCGTCTCCGGATCGAGCCCCTGAAAAGTCTCGGCCGCGACTTCCGGCGAACTGCGGTCCGGCTCAGGGAAGAGCACATCAAACCCGATCACGATGCTGCCGCGCTCGGCGATCTTCGAGAGCATGTCGGCCATGATCGTTCGCGGCCATGGCCACTGGCCCAGCGCTCGCAGGCTACGCTCGTCGATATCGACGATGGCGACAAGATCGTCATGCGCGTCGCGTGGATGCAGGATCTGATAGATATCGAAAGACTTGTGGCGCAGGGCCTCGATAGGGCTTGGATCCCAGACCCGCAGCGCCAGAAGCTCGACGAGAAGCAGAAGGCCGACGATCCGCCCCATCCCGATGCGCCGCATGCCCCTCAGAAGAGACGCCATGGCACCTCACAAGACCAGATCGGTGGAGCGAGGCAGCGCGCCTGCGATGGTCAGCTCGGTTCTCAACACTTCTCCGCTTGTGAAGGTGACAAGCGCGGAGACGTTGTTCTGGTCGCCCACGATGCGGTTCAGACCGCCGGTCGTAAGATCGAGCGACCAACCCTTGGCTGTAGCGACGAGGTTATCTCGGCCGATTCCGGCGATCTCATACCCGTTCACGAAGATATCGATATCGGCAACCTCTCCGCTTTTAACGGGAGTTCCCAGGACCCATGTCTCGATCTGTTCCGGAAAGGTCAGACGCGAGGCTCCGCCTGTATTGTCGATGGCATTCAGCTGCGACAGGTTGGACCCCGCTCCCATTCCGATTGCGACGATCTCCGCGCCAAAGTCATTGTTAAGCCGCGCCAGTTCGCCCTCGGTCGATCCTCGCCCGGCGCCATCGGAGAGGAAGTATAGAATGTTCCTCTCATTGCCCTGATCCAAACCGGCCAATCTGGCATTGGCGGCGCGCAACGCTTCGGCGAAGTTCGTCTCCCCGCCCGCATCGAGACCTTTGAGGTAATCGGCAATCGTACCGTCGCCCACACCTCCGAGATTGAAGGTGGCAGCCGTGACGGCCAGTTCGTGTGGGCTCCAATCGGAAGTCGGGTCGGCGCCGCCGTTGAAGGGAATGACCGTGACCGAGACGTCGTGTGGAGAGAATCCGAGTTCCCTGATGCGCTCGGTCAATGTGATGAGGCCCGCTATTTCCGCATCCAGTACCGTGTTCGAATGCTCATCCTTGTTCAAATCGCCAACCGGCGCACCATTGAAACGGCTGAATGTACTGCCGGACACATCGACGAGATACAGAATGTTCATCTGCGGCTGTACGACGGGGGCGAGATTGATGATGAGGTCGAGATCGGCAGTAGATGCGGTTGTTGCCGACTGCGTAGCAAGCTTGAGAGCAACGGCTTGGTCGTTGAACCCAAGCGTACCGCCCGCCGAGGATGTTGCCTGAGGCGCGGAGAATGTTCCCGAACCCTTCACTGTCAGGGTCGCATGCGCGGTGTCGCTTCCTCCTTTCGCGTCGGAAACCGTATAATCGAAGGAGATCGTTGCCGTTTGACCGGCGCTCAGAGCTTCAAAGTCCTTACCAGGATCGAAAACCAGGTTTCCTGATGCGTCGAGGTGAAGGGTGCCTTCGCGAGGAGCGGTCCAACCGGTGACGCGAAGGGCGTCACCATCCACGTCGCGATCATTTGCGCGAAGGGCAAGAGTGGTCCGTCCGGTCTCGCTGGCACCGGCAATGATGTCATCCCCTGCAATGGGAGCGTCGTTTCGGCCTGAAACGGTCCATGAGGCTGAAGTCGGAATACGTGCCCCGTCGATCAGGAGGGTGTAGTTGACGGCGATGGCCGCGGTCTCTCCCTGACCCAGATGCTGATAAGCTGGATGGGAAGGATCGAGGGTGAAGCTCCGCGAGCTTTCGATATATCTCACGCCCGCAGGCAAGAATGCCGGCAGGATCACGTACGGCCCGGCGGCACCATCGTCCGACGTGCCGAAGCCGCTCAGGGCGGCAAGCCGTGCAAGCGGTCCATCCTCGACCGCCCTGCCCCGGATAGGATTCGGCAGCAATGGTATGCTCGGCGCGATCTCAAGGCCAGTTTCGGGACGCCCTGGCACAACGAACTTGATGTTGAGAGGATTCTGATCGGGCGGATCGATGGACATCTGGAAGTTCGCCGGGACGATCAGCTCATCGTCAGAGTCACTGCTGCCTCTTCTCTGCGGCTGCGGCGTGAAAATCTGGAAGAGGCTTCTCACGAAATCATTGTCGCCACGAAGATCGTCTGCCGATTTGGTGATGTGTGTGACCAGTGGGTCTGCGGCGGCAACGGGGGTCAGCAGGGTTGCCGTTCGAGGGTCAGAGACCGAGGCGAGCACCCGCGACGGGTTACTGCGGTCGAAGAGCGTGATCGAGCCGACATGTCCATCCGGCTCGGTCAACACCGATATCTTGGTTACCCCACTCACTGCCGAAATCTCCGCATGAACGGCCGTCCCGCGGATCGCCATGGTCGCGACAGGCGTATCCACCTTCATGTCGCCGGTCTTGGCGATCTGTCCCGCAACGAAGCCGATGACGCCTTGCACGAGCGTGATCAGTGACGAGTTGGAGGTTGACCCCGCTGCGTAGACCATATCGTTGAGGACAATGCGGGCATCGGCAGACAGGAGAAACACTGTTCCGTCGTTGAACCGTATCGCGACGGATGCGTTCGAGCCCGTCTGAACGACATCTCCCTTTGCGACGGTGTCACCCATGCGCAGATCGACAGGAAATCCATTTCGCAGAACCGTCACGGACCCGGAGATTTTTTCCACACGACCGATCGGAGCCCGCGATGTCGGCAAGTCGGCTGCTTGAGCACTCTGGGCATATCGCTCCGACTGTTCGTCCTCTGTAAGGGATTCGATGGTTTCACCGGTCAGACCGGCGCCTTCGGGCGTCAACAAGCTTGGGCGTCGCTCTCTCGTGAAGTAATTCAGGATGATGGCCGTCGCTTCGTGCCCTGTAAGCACGAGGTCGGTTCCGGATTTTCTGTAATCACCGGTAAAGAGCAGGTCCTGATCGGGAAAAATAATGGACGGCTCGGCATCATCGGGACGGCCCGATGCTTCCGCGGCATCGATCTGGATGTCGTAGATGCTGATGCCAACCGCAGATTTGAGCACGGCCGAGTCCTCTGCCTGATGAATGATACCCCTTTCATCAAGACATTCCTACGAGAATGAAATCTCAGAGGCGCGATCAGCTGTCCGATTTCTTGATGATGATTTTATCACAGGTAGCCATGTTATCGAGCAGCGAACTTGATTTCTTTAGGATTACTCACAGCGCGACCTGAATCGAGCCAAGTTATTGGAGCTGAATTCGAACACCCGGAAGCGTAGTGCCCAACTATGCCCCACCGACACAGAAAATTTCTGCGGTGTCGGAATAAGGTTCGACGCCATCCGTTCTGCATCCAAGCAGGTAAAGCGGATCCGCGACGCGGATCTCGAATGCAGAGTTGGCCCCCAAGGATGGAACAATCCTCATGTTAATGGATCACGCCCCTCAGCATCAGGCGCTTCGCGCGAGCGTTCGGGAAGCCACTGTGACACGAGTTCATTTTCGTGGCCGCCCCCTGATCCGCAGGGGAGTGGAGCAACTCCTCGAAGGCACGGACTTTTTCCTGGCGGATTCCGATTTTCACGGCCCGGCTCACCCATCAGCCTGTGAACATTCCATTCCCGATCTCTTCATCATCGATGAAAAACATTGTCCGATGGACTTGGTCGACTTGATCAAGGACCTGAAAACATTGACCGTGGAATCTCGCCTGATCCTCCTCACCGATCATATCGACGCCGATGCGGTCCTTGCCGCTCACCATGCGGGGGCGGATGGAATTTGCCTTGCGAGCAGCAGCCCGGAAGTTCTGGTTCATTCCATGCAGCTCGTCATGCTAGGAGAAGTCGTCGTTTCATCGGAACTGATCCTCAAAGCCATAGCAGCGCCTGTGAACGAGCAGGAAACTCCGCCTGAAGCCGATCTCGACGCCGAGAAAATTTTTGGTCCTGCGCAGAAGAAGCTTCTGTCAAACCGGGAAACTCAGGTGTTGAGCTGGCTGACGGAAGGAGCTCCGAACAAGGTCATCGCGCGCAACCTCAATGTGGCCGAAGCGACGATCAAGGTTCACGTCAAGGCGATCCTCAAAAAAATCGGCGTCGGCAACCGCTCTCAAGCAGCCATTTGGGCTGCGCAGAACATGGAACTGCCGACGAGGCTATGAATCACGGCATTTTATGCCGGGCTCGATTTGCCGCCTATTCGAGCTTTGCCCGAAAGAGCCATGCGGCCATTCCCAAGGTCACGACTGCGATCAGCGCAAGGGGCACTGTGAGCGAGACAACCTCGCCAGTCGGGATGTCCTTCAGAAAAACGCCTCGCACGATCACGAGAAAATAACGTAGCGGATTGATGTAGGTGACGGGCTGCAGCCACTCGGGCATGTTCTCGATAGGCGTCGCGAAGCCCGAAAGCAGCATGGCGGGAACCAGAACGAGAAACGCACCTAGAATTGCCTGTTGCTGCGTCGTCGACAGCGCGGAGATGAACAGCCCGAGCCCGACGATGGACGCCATGAAGAAGATCGAGCTGCCATAGAGCAATCCGATGGAGCCGCGCAGCGGGATGCCGAACACCAGGAGAGCGGCCAGAATATAGATGGTGATATGCACGAGCCCGATCATCATGGGCGGGAGCAGCTTGCCGAGCAGGATCTCATGGGTTCTCAACGGCGAAACCATGAGCTGGTCGAAGGTGCCGAGTTCGCGCTCGCGGGCAATGGACAGGGCCGTGACGATGAGACCGATCAGAAGCGCGATGCTGCCGATCAGGTTGGGCACCATGAACCATTGATAGATCAGGTTTGGGTTGAACCAGTTGCGCGGCATGACGGTGACCGTCTTGGAGGCGTTTTTCTGCCCGGCAGGCGTATCTGTCGACAGGCCGGCCACGATCTGGTTGAGATAGCCGCCCACGATCTGCGATGCGTTGGAGCGGCGTCCGTCGAGAATGATCTGCACGTCGGTCGACTGCTTGGCCTCCACATCGCGCGAGAAGGTCGGAGATATCTGCACGGCGGCAATTACGGTTTGCCGGTCGATAGCCTCATGAAGAACGTCGGGCGAGTTCGTGAACGAAACCTTGCGGAAGGTCGGAGAACCCTCGATCCGCTGCACCAGCTCATAGCCCCAGCGGCCGGCATCCCGATTGAGCACCATGATGTCCACGTTGCGCACCTCGAGCGTCGCCGCATAGGAGAAGACAACCAATTGGATGATCGGCGGAGCGATCAGGACGATGCGTCCCTTGGGGTCGCGCAGGACCGCAAGCAGTTCCTTGACGATCAGGGCTCTGAGACGCGTCCACCACATGTCAGGCGATCCTCTTGCGGATATTACGCGCTGCGAGCGTGAACAGGATCATCCCCATCAGCAGCATGATGGCGATGGACCTCGCGAACATCGGCCAAATATCTCCCGCCAGGAAAACCGTTTGAAGGCTCGGGATCAGGTACCGAGCGGGCACGATCACCGTGATCCATTGGATCGCGACGGGCATGGAATCGATCTCGAAGAGAAAGCCCGACAGAAGGAAAGCCGGCAGGAAGGCGCTGATCAGGGCGAGCTGGGACGCCAGAAACTGGTTCTTGGTCACGGCTGAAATCAGCAGCCCTTGCCCCAGGGCGGGGATGAGGAAAGTCGCGCACAGGGCATAGAGCGCGATGAGGGATCCGCGAAACGGAACATCGAAGACGAAGACCGCAAGCAGCAGGCAAAGGGTCATCGCCGTCAGCCCGAGCAGGAAATACGGGATAATTTTCCCGATCAAGAGCTCCGTCGCGGTGACGGGCGTCGCCATCACGGCCTCCATCGTCCCGCGTTCCCATTCGCGGGCAATGACGAGGGATGTGAGCAATGTGCCGACGAGCGTCATGACGATGGCGATGGAACCCGGCACCAGAAAAAAGCGGCTCGTCAGCTCCGGGTTGAACCAGAAGCGCTGCTCGACCATGATCGGAGGCGCCTCACCGGCTCCTTCCGACCGGCGCATTGCTGCCCAAGTGGAAACAGTGCCTTGAGTGTAGTTCTGAACGAAATTCGCGTTATTAGGCTCTGAACCGTCGACGATGACCTGAAGCGCAGGCCTTCGTCCGGCCGCGAAATCGGCGGTGAATGTCGCGGGGATCACGACGATGCCGCGCACGCGCCCAAGAACGAGGGCTTCCTCGAATTGCCGCCGGTCCCTGCCATAGGTGATGGCGAAGTAAGGCGACGCCTGGAAGCTCGCGGCCAGATCCTCGCTCACTGGCGTGGCATCTTCGACCACGAGACCGATGCGGGTGCGGGCAGTATCGAGCGAAACCGCGTAGCCGAACAGGAAAAGCAGGATTGCGGGCAGAACGAGCGTGATGAGGATGCTGCTCGGATCGCGGACGATCTGGTAGGTCTCCTTGCGGATGAGCGTGGCAAGCCTGCGAAAGTGGTCGGAAGCACTCATGCGGCGCTCCTCTCGTTAGCATCGGTCCGCTCGGATGCTTCAATGAGAGCGATGAACGCGTCTTCCATCGTCGGGTCGGGATGGCTGGCATTGGCCACCTTAGCTTTCAGCTCATCCGGCGAGCCCAGCGCAATCGAGCGCCCGCGATAGATGAGCGAAATGCGGTCGCAATACTCCGCCTCGTCCATGAAATGCGTGGTCACGAGAACGGTAACGCCTTTCTCGACCAACCCGTTGATATGAGTCCAGAACTCGCGGCGTGTAATGGGATCGACGCCGGAGGTCGGCTCATCGAGGAAAAGAACCTGCGGTTCGTGCATGACCGCGCAGGCGAGCGCCAGGCGCTGCTTGAGGCCCAAGGGCAGATCCTTGGCGGACATGTCCTTGCGCGCCCTGAAATCGAATATCTCCGTCATCAGCGCGATACGCTCGCGCCGACGCTGTCCCGACAATCCGTAAACGCCGGCGAAGAAATCGAGATTCTGTCCGACACTGAGATCGCCATAGAGCGAGAATTTCTGCGCCATGTAGCCGAGGGTGTTGCGAGCCTGCGCTCCGTCGCGGCGCAGGTCGAAGCCTGCCACCCGCCCCTCGCCTTCAGTCGGCTTCAGCAGGCCACAGAGCATTTTGAAAGTCGTGGACTTGCCGGCGCCGTTAGGGCCGAGCAGACCGAAAATCTGGCCGCGTGGAATGTCGAACGTAATGTTGTCCGATGCCGTGAAATCGCCGAACCGCTTGGTCAGGCCACGGGCTTCGATGACAGGCTTGTCGCCCTGAGAAGGCAGGGTGCGGGCCTCTGCCGCCAGCTTGGAATATCCACCGGGTCCACCGCCCAGCATGTCCACGAATGCGTCCTCGAACCGTGGGACCGCCTTTTCGACCGCTGCATCGGGCCCTGCATCCTTAAGGAGCGCGGCCGATGGCGTCATGTTCGGCTTCATGACGAGCCGGATCGCCTCCCCCTGGATCACGCCATCGACAACGCCGTCCTCACCCAACGCCTTTGCAAGAACCTGACGCCTGCGGCCTGTGGCTCCCGTCAGACGGAAGACGCGGCCATCGACGCGCGAGGTCAGGTCAGCGGGCTTGCCGGTGAAAAGAAGCTTTCCCTGATTGAGCAGGAGAACCCGGTCGCACGCCTCCGCTTCGTCGAGATAAGCGGTCGACCACACGACGCCGATGCCGTCCTTGGTCAGATTTTCGACCATCTTCCAGAGTTCGCGACGCGAGATCGGATCGACGCCTACACTCGGCTCATCGAGCAAAAGCAGTTGCGGTTTCTTGAGAAGCGCGCAAGCCAAACCAAGCTTCTGTTTCATCCCGCCGGACAGTTTTCCGGCCAGCCGTGCAGTAAACTGCTTGAGATCGGTGAAGGTCAGAAGCTCGTCGAATACCTTTGGGCGCTCGGCCTGCGGCAGTCCGCGCAGATCGGCATAAAGATTGAGGTTTTCCTGGATCGTCAGGTCTTCGTAAAGACCGAAACGCTGGGGCATATAGCCGATGGCAGCCTGGATGTCGGCAGCTTGATCCGCTGTGTCGAAACCGAGCACGGAGAGCGATCCTGCTTCCGGCACCATAAGGCCGGTCATCAACCGGATCAGTGTCGTCTTGCCGGCGCCGTCGGGGCCGACGAGGCCGGTGATCTCACCGCCCCGGATCGCGCCGGACACACCATCGAGAGCCGGAGGCGCGGAGCCGAAACGTTTGGTGACGTCCTTGAGCTGGATGAACGCGGGCTTGTCTTCAATGGCGGATGTCGGAATTTCGGTCACGGCCCCAATCCCTTCACTTACGAGCGTCGGCGGCGGCTAGTCGGTCCGCGCGGTTGCAGTCACCTCAGGCAACCGGATCGTCACCGGCATGCCCTGACGCAGGCCCGGGTCGGGCTGATCGATGATCACGCGCAGGCGATAGACGAGATCGGTCCGCAGATCAGGCGTCTCGACGGATTTCGGCGTGAATTCCGCAACGGGCGAGATGAAACCGATGCGTCCCTTGTAGGCTTTGTCCGGGGCGGTATCGCTCGTGACATCAACGATCATTCCGGGATGGATGCGGCCCAGATCCGGCTCGCCGATATAGGCTCGCACCCAGACATCGTTCGTCAGGGAAATGGCGTAAACGATATCGCTCGGCGACACGATCGCCCCCGGCTCTCGCACCCGAGAGAGAACGACGCCATCGGACGGCGCGCGCAGTTCCGTATCCCCGAGCGAAGTTTTGCTGGAGGCCAGACTGGCCTCGGCGGCGAGCAGGTTGGCTCTCGCCACATCGATCTCTTCCCGGCGCGTGCCCTCCAGCAAAATCTTAAGAGCCTCCTGCGCCGACTGCACTCTGGCGCGCGCCATATCGCGCGATGCCGTCGCCTGATCGACGCTTGCCTGCGAGACGGCTCCGCTCGGACGCAGGCGTTCGGCTCTGTCGAATGCCAGTTCGGCATTCTGCAGATCGGCTTGGCTTTCCGCGAGCAATGCCCGCGATCCGGCGATCTCCGCCTCGCGTGGCCCGGCTTCGAGCTTCTGCAATGTCGAGCGCAGGGATTGAACTTGTGCCTCGGCGGCCGTGACCGCATCCCTGTAGGGTGTGGCATCCAGCAGGGCGATCAGGTCGCCTGCCTTGACGGTGTCGCCCTCATCCACCTTGACCTCGGCAAGGCGCCCCTGCACGCGAAAGCCGAGCTGGACCTGCCGGATGTCGACATTGCCGTACAGCGTCCTGCTGTCGTGACGCGACTCGACCAAGCCGAGCCGGGCTGGCACGTTGAACCACCACGCGGCGCCTCCGCCAAGCAGCAGGAGAGGCAGGGCAATCGCAGCGATCTTCTTTCTGTTCATGACACGGCACCTTCCTTGCCGATCGCGGCGACAAGCTCGCGGGCGTGTGCCTGGATGGCGAGGAGCTGGTCCGCACCGATGGTCTCCCATCCGAGTTTGGCCATCACGGCGGCGCGGGCCATGCGGAAGACCAGTATGCTGCCGAGAAGCGACAGCGTCCTCAGCCGAATATGCTCGGTCGCCGGATCGTCGCGGAGCAGGATGCCGACTAGGCGGCCTGCAACATCGAACATCGGGCTCATGATGGCATCGTAGATGCGCCGGAACGCTTCTGTCGGATACATCTGCTCGCGGATGATGAAGCGGGCCCAAGGCTCCGATTGCTCGCTGACGAACAGGGCAGCCACAGTCTCGACGATCTGGGAAAGCAAGGCGCGGGCCTCGGCCACCTCGACAGGGCGGCCTTCCTCATCCGCCTTCAGGAAGCGCCCTCTCACCTTGTCGCGCATGGGAGAGACGTGGACACTGATCTGTTCGGCGATGAACTCGGCCGTGGCGATATAGAGGCCTTCCTTGCTTCCGAAATAGTACGGAATTGCCTGCTGGTTCACGCCCGCCGCATCCGTCAGCATCCGGGTCGTCGCCCCATCGAAGCCATAGCGCCCGAACACATCGATGGACGTCGTCAGAAGCCGCTCACGGGTCAGATCGCCACGGATTGCCTTGGCCTGCTGTCTCGCCGTCATCGCTCACCTCACAGAGCAGCAGTCTATTCGGATGAGCAATTAAATCAATCATTTGATTTAATACTTCGGCGAAGCTTTGAATCGCATGTGGATTTTCCCACGCATTCACTCACTGCCACGAGATTGTAGTTCGAGGCCAAGCAATGCGACCGGGCGAGGAATTATAGTCATTTCCTGAAAGGGCGGCTCCTAACCCTCGCCCCTCCCCCGCTCGGGAGGGGGCGATGTTTAGTTACCGTCCTGACTTCACATGTATGTTTCCCGCATGCGCGACGAAGTGCGCAGCGTTAAATCAGGTCGCCTTGGCATCCGCTGGCGCAACAAGGTCAGGTGCTTTGGGCTTGCGAGTACGCTTTACGGCAGCCGGGGCGACTGCGCTCTCATCGATTTTCTGCTTCTGCACGGCTTTGGCTTTTTTCTTCGGCGCTTTGCTTTGGGTCTCGGTAGCGGCGGGCTCTTGCCGAAGCTGCTCCAAGCCCTTTTGCACGGCCTTCAGGAAAGTTTCGACATGAGACTGGGGCTCATTCAGCCGGGTGAGTTTGGTCAGCGTCCGTTCCAGCTTTTCACCACGACGGATTGCTTTCGCGATGAGGGAAAGCTCTTCACCGTCGGTCTTGGACTTCTTCGCCATAGAGTACTCTCTTTGCTGTGGAGATGGCTTCGGTAGCAGCCCAGCGGCAGCAAAAACAGTGAAGTTTCCATGACAGTTTGATGACAGTTTCTTGAGAGGCAACGGCAATTCGGTAGCGTAAGCCTCCCCACTTACGGTGGAGGCGACCCCAGCCGAAGGCTAAGATATACTCAGGGTTTATCCTCGCCGTTTTTAGGATTTTCCCTAATGGCTTTTATGCTCGATTGACCGCACACTTCGGATAACCGAGAGCGGACATTCCATGACTGGATGAACGCCGTCTCCGGCTGAGCGCACATGACGCTCAAAGCCGCAAAAAAGCGGCATGAGAACGAGGGGGAACATAAACTACCAGCGTAAGGCAGGAGCGACCCATGGATCTCCACAACAGCCAAAACCTCCACAAATGCGCAGCCGAAGCCATCGGCACCTTCTGGCTCACGTTTGCCGGCTGCGGCAGCGCGGTCATCGCCGCGGCTTTTCCCGATGTCGGCATCGGGCTGCTCGGCGTGTCGCTTGCCTTCGGCCTGACTGTGCTCACCATGGCCTATGCCATCGGCCATATTTCGGGCTGTCATCTCAATCCTGCGGTGACGGTCGGGCTTGCGGCGGGTGGGCGTTTCCCGAAAAGCGACATCGCACCATATATCGTATCGCAGGTGATCGGAGCCGTCATCGCGGCCTTCGTGCTTTATCTCATCGCATCCGGCGCGCCCGGTTTCGATGCCGCCAAGGGCTTCGCGGCCAATGGCTATGGCGCGCATTCACCCGGCGGATACAGCATGATCTCCGGCTTCGTCACTGAGGTCGTACTCACGATGATGTTCCTCTTCATCATCATGGGTGCAACTCACGGCAAGGCGCCGGTGGGCTTTGCCCCCATTGCCATCGGCCTTGGGCTTACCCTCATTCACCTCGTCGGCATCCCGATCACCAACACGTCGGTCAATCCGGCCCGCAGCACCGGCCCCGCGCTCTTCGCAGGCGGCTGGGCGCTGGCGCAGCTCTGGATGTTCTGGATCGCGCCGCTGATCGGCGGAGTGCTCGGCGGGATTCTCTATCGCTGGCTGAGCGAAGAACCATCGGCACAGGTTACCGGCATCGCGCCCGCCGCCTCGGCCGAATGAGGGAGGACATCATGAAGCACGCTCAAAGCGATGGACAACAATCCATCGATCGACGGAGACTGCGCGCCGCCCACACCCTGCTTGCGGTGGGATTGGCCTCAGCGACATTCGGCTTCGCGGCGACCGTGAGCGCGCAGCCGATCTCCGAGGCGGACGCGCGGACCATCGCCACCGAGGCCTATCTCTACTTCTACCCTCTCGTCACAATGGATGTGACCCGCAGGCAGCTCGTGAATACACCGCCCGGGAATGGCGGCATCGGCGGACCGATGAACACCTTCGTGAATATTCCGGCCTTTCCGACTGCTGAAATGAAGGCCGTCGTCCGCCCCAACTTCGACACGCTGTACTCAAGCGGCTGGGTCGACCTGACACGCGAGCCGATGGTCGTGTCCGCACCGGACACGGACGGGCGCTATTATCTGCTGCCCATGCTCGACATGTGGACCGATGTCTTCGCGTCACCCGGATGGCGCACCACGGGCACGCAAGCGGCCAACTTCCTGCTGGTCCCGCCCGGCTGGAGTGGCACCGATCCTGACGGATTCACGCGCATCGACGCCCCTACCCCCTATGTCTGGATCATCGGACGCACCAAGACCGATGGCCCACCGGATTACGAAGCCGTTCATAAGGTCCAGGCCGGCTACAAGCTCACTCCCCTGTCCGAATGGGGCAAACAACCGAAGCCGGTCGAGGCCAGGATCGACCCGAGTGTGGACTTGAAGACGCCGCCGAAGACGCAGGTGGATACGATGGCGGGCGACAAGTTCTTTGCTTACGCGGCCGAACTGCTGAAGATGCATCCGCCACATGTCACCGATCAGCCCATCATCGCCCGACTGAAGCGGATCGGGTTCGAGGCCGGCCGGGACTTCGACATCTCGAAGCTCGACCCCGCCGTCAAAAAGGCCATCGATGGCGCGCCCAAGACGGCGCTGAGACTGATGGAATGGAAGACGCCCACGATGGCCCGCGTCGCCAATTACTGGTCGATGAACACCGACACGATGGGTGTCTACGGCAATTACTATCTCAAGCGTGCCATCGTCGCTCAGGCTGGGCTGGGCGCGAACCTGCCCGAGGATGCGATTTATCCCCTCAGTCTCGGCGATGAGGCCGGAAAGCCCCTCGATGGGGCAAACCGTTACACGCTGCACTTCGAAGCGAACGCGCTGCCGCCGGTAGCGGCATTCTGGTCGGTGACGCTCTATGACATGGCAGGCTTCCAGGTGGGAAACCCGCTCAATCGCTTCGCCCTCAGCAGCTGGATGCCCTTCACGCATGATCCCGACGGTTCGCTGACGCTGTACGTGCAGAGCGAAAATCCCGGCAAGGACAAGGAGGCGAACTGGCTTCCCGCGCCGAAGGGCCAGTTCAACCTCACCATGCGGCTCTACGCGCCCAAGGCGGAGGCCCTCGTCGGCCGCTGGAATCCCCCCCCCGTCACCAAGACGACGGCCCTGCCCGAGTTTGCGGCGCAGTGAGACGCGGGAGCGAGCATCAAATGCATCGGTCCAGCCGGATAAATCCGGCTGGACCTTGGCCGCAAACCGGGTTCAAATGCTTCCACACCGGGTGTCGAGACGGAGAAGTCCGATGAGCCAACGTGTACCCTGGCTGTTCAGCTTTTTGCTGGCGGCATCCCTGCTGCCGATATCCGGCTTCGCGACGCGCGCTGCCGATCTGGCGCCTGAGCCGCCGCTTATCGAAGCGCCGAGCCCGGCACCGGCCTGGAGCTTCAGTTTCATTCCCTATGGCTGGCTTATCTCCATCGACGGCACGCAGACCGTGCGCGGGCGCTCGGTGAAGGTCGATGCGAGCTTCATCGATATCGTGGAGAAGAGCGACACGCTGATGGCTCTGATGGGCACTTTCGAGGCCCGCCATGGTCCGCTTGCCCTCTATACTGATCTGGTCTGGCTCAATGTCGGTGTCGAGAACAGCAACGTCCGAACCCGCAATCCCGCACCGGGCGTGACCGCAACGATCGGCACTTCCGTCAAGCTGGATATCGATATGGCCATCGCGGAGTTCGGCGCAGCCTATGAGGTGGCGCGGTCGGGGCCTGTGGCCTTCGATATCCTCGGCGCTGCCCGTTACTGGTATCAGGAGGCCGATCTCTCATTCGATCTCGCGGGCAGTATCAATGTCGGCGACCTGCAGATCGAGGGAGCACGGGCCTTCGCCCGCTCCGGCTCCGTCGATTGGCTCGACCCGGTGATCGGCGCACGGGTGCGTTATACGGTGGCGCCGGGGCATGAGCTTTTCCTGCGCGGCGATATCGGCGGATTCGGCGTCGGAAGCGAGTTTTCGTGGCAGGCCATCGGCGGCTACGGCTTCGAACTCGGCACCTATCAGGGCATCACCTTCTCAGGGGTCATCGGCTACCGCGCCCTGTCGGTCGATTACGCTCAAGGCCAGGGCCTGAGGCGCTACGAGTTCGACATGGTGCAGCATGGGCCGATCCTGGGCCTCAGTATGCGATTCTGAGGTCCGTCTCGCTGCACAGCGCTGTCACTGGAGAAGGTGGTGAGCGGGGTGGGGTTCGAACCCACGACCATTCGATTAAAAGTCGAATGCTCTACCACTGAGCTACCCGCCCCCAGAGGTGAGCCCGAAATAGGGGCTCTTGGCCGGTGGGTCAATCGAAAAGCCCCGTTTCGGGGTCGAAATCCTCAACTCTCGGCGGATAACGCCAAGCACCGGCAGTCCCAGGCCGGCTATCCCTCAGCCGGCATGGCGATGTTGTCCGCATGGTGGCCGATCTCAGGCTTGCTGTCGCGCTCCCCTTGAGCCCAGCCTTCCTTGACCTCGCCGATGTAATCCTCGAGCCGTCCATCGGCGATGGCCTTGCGCAGTCCTGCCATCAGCTCCTGGTAATAGGCCAGGTTGTTCCAGGTCAGCAGCATCATGCCCAGGATCTCGTTGGAGCGGACGAGATGGTGCAGGTAGGCCCTCGAATAGGTGTTCGAGGCCGTGCATTTGGATGCCTCGTCGAGGGGGCGGGTATCCTCGGCGAACCTGGCATTACGCAGGTTCATGCGCCCGAAGCGGGTGAAGACCTGCCCATGGCGTCCGGCGCGGGTGGGCATGACGCAGTCGAACATGTCCACGCCCCGTCGCACCGCCTCGACGATATCGTCCGGCGTGCCCACACCCATGAGATAGCGCGGCTTTTCCTTGGGCATGTGCGGCTCGACGGTCTCGATCATGCGCAGCATCACGTCCTGCGGCTCACCCACGGCCAAGCCGCCGATTGCGTAGCCCTTGAGGTCGAGGGCAGCGAGTTCGCGCGCGCTCTCGATGCGTAAGCGTTCCACGGCCCCGCCCTGGACGATGCCGAACATGGCCTTTCCCGGCTGCTCGCCGAAGGCGATGCGGCAGCGCTCGGCCCAGCGCAGGGACAGGCGCATGGCCCGCTCGGCCTCATCATCGGAGCACGGCAGGCGCACGCATTCGTCGAGCTGCATCTGAATGTCGGAGCCCAGAAGCCCCTGGATCTCGATGGAGCGTTCCGGCGACATGAAATGCTTCGAGCCGTCGATGTGGGACTGGAAGGTCACGCCCGTCTCATCGACCTTGCGCAGGGCCGAGAGCGACATGACCTGGAAGCCGCCGGAATCAGTGAGGATCGGATAGGGCCAGTTCATGAACTTGTGCAGACCGCCAAGCTTGGCGACCCGCTCGGCGCTGGGCCGAAGCATGAGGTGGTAGGTATTGCCGAGCACCACATCAGCGCCGAGAGCCTTGACCTGATCGGGATACATGGCCTTCACGGTCGCAGCCGTCCCCACCGGCATGAAGGCCGGCGTGCGAATGACCCCGCGCGGCATCCGGATCTCGCCGGTACGCGCCATGCCGTCGGTCTTGTTGACGGTAAAGGTAAAGGTCTCGTTGGTCATTCAAGATCTCTCTTTGTCATTCCCGGCCGGAGCGCAGCGGAGGGGAAGGGAATCCACGACCGCCGCATACTATTAATGGATCCCCTTCCCGGCCTTTCAGGCCGCCGGGGATGACACCTAGTCAACGCCGAAACAGCAAACTGGCATCGCCGTAGGAATAGAAGCGATAGCCTGTTTCAATGGCGTGAGCATAGGCCGCGCGCATGGAATCCAGTCCTGCGAAGGCGGAAACCAGCATGAACAGGGTCGAGCGCGGCAGGTGGAAATTGGTCATCAGCACGTCCACGGCCTTGAAGCGATAGCCGGGTGTGATGAAAATCGCCGTATCACCGGAGAACGGAGCAATCGTCCCGTCCTCGCGGGCGGCGCTCTCGAGCAGTCGCAGCGAGGTCGTGCCGACGGCGACGATCCGCCCTCCTCGCGCCCGCGCCTCGTTGAGCGCCAGCGCGGTCTCCTCCGTGACGGTGCCCCACTCCGCGTGCATCCTATGCTCGGTGGTATCGTCCGCCTTCACCGGCAGGAAGGTGCCCGCACCTACATGAAGCGTCACGAAATGGCGGGAGATACCGCGCTCGTCCAAGCGGCGGAACAGATCGTCGGTGAAGTGCAGGCCGGCGGTCGGGGCAGCTACAGCGCCTTCGTCCCGAGCATAGACGGTCTGATAATCGGTACGGTCCTTGTCGTCCGTCGCCCGCTTGCCCGCGATATACGGCGGCAGAGGCAATTCGCCGAGACGGGCGATGGCCTCATCGAGGAACGGGCCGGAGAAGGAAAACCGCAGGGCCACATCGCCGCCCTCGCCCTTCTCCTCCACTTCCGCATCGAGACGAACGAGTTCGCAGGCCGTGCTCTCGGAATTGTCTCCGAAGCGGATGCGGTCGCCTACATTGAGCTTCTTCGCTGGGCGCGCAAAGGCTCGCCAGCGGTCGACTCCCTCGCGCTTGTGCAGCATGATCTCGACGCGCGCCGCCGTCTCTTCGCGCACGCGCAGACCATAGAGCCGCGAAGGAATGACCTTCGTGTTGTTTAAGACCAGCACGTCGCCGGGCTGCAAGAGATCCGGCAGCTCGCGGACTGTACGGTCCTCGAAAGCGGCGTCTGGCCTGACCAAGAGCATGCGCGCGGCATCACGCGGCTCCACGGGGCGGAGCGCGATGTTTTGCTCAGGGAGTTCGAAGTCGAAGAGGTCGACGCGCATGGATTTCTTAAGCTGTCATCCCGGACGCCAGAGGCTGGCCGGGATGACAGATGTATGACCGGCTTTAAGCCGCGTCCGCCGCGATCTTCAGGGAAACGATGCGGTCCGGATCCTTCACGGGCTCGCCGCGCTTGATCTTGTCCACGTTGTCCATGCCTTCGGTCACCTTGCCCCACACGGTGTACTGCTTGTCGAGGAAGCGGGCATCGTCGAAGCAGATGAAGAACTGCGAGTTGGCCGAGTGCGGGAAGTTCGTGCGCGCCATCGAGCAGGTGCCGCGCACATGAGGCTCGGCATTGAACTCGGCCTTCAGGTCCGGCAGGTCCGAACCACCGGTGCCGGTGCCCTGGGGGCAGCCGGTCTGGGCCATGAAGCCCTCGATCACCCGGTGGAAGGCGACCCCGTCATAGAAACCCTTGCGGGCGAGGGTCTTGATGCGCTCCACATGGCCCGGAGCAAGGTCAGGGCGCAGTTCGATGACCACGCGGCCCTTGGTGGTTTCCATGATGAGGGTATTTTCCGGATCTGCCATCAGATTCTCCTATACTGGCGTCATACTTGTCCAAATCGGCGTCCTGCTCATTCACATAGGCTGAGCATCGATGAAACGGAAGGTGAAGATGCGGCCGGCGATGGCGCGTCCCAAACTTTCCGAGACAGGCAAGGGCGTGCAGCGCACGAAAGCCTCGCGGACGGAACGCGTGAACGGCTCACGCTGATCCTGCACGGTCCCTGGGTTGTAATAAGTGATCTTGGGCTGACCCAGGACCTCACCATTGCGCTTGAAACTCATGCGCAGCGTAATTTCCTGCCCTGAATATCCGCTCCCTGACGGCGGGCGCCAGCAGGATTGGATGGCCACGAAGACATCCGCGATGCGGTTGACCCGAGGAACGGAGGGCGCCTGCGGATTGGGCCGGATCGTCGCGCCGAGGCCCTCGGGCAGGCTCAACGGCGGCTCCAGCTGCTCCTGCCTCTCATCCGGATCGTCAAAGGGCGCAACCCCTTGCGCGGCCAGGGGTGAGGCCCCGGCCAGCAAAAGCAGAAGCGCGGCGATGGCTCGCCGCGCTGGATAAAGGCTGACGTTCATTACTTCGCGTCGGCGGCGAGCTGCATCTTCACGATCTTGTCGGGGCTCGAGACCATGCCGTTGGCGGCTGCATTGCCCTTCTTGATCTTGTCGGCCACGTCCATGCCGGCCACGACCTCGCCGAAGAGGGTGTACTGGCCGGTCAGCGGACCGCAGCCATCATAGCAGATGAAGAACTGGCTGTTGGCGGAGTTCGGGCTCTGCGAACGGGCCATGCCGACGGAACCGCGCTTGTACTGAGTCTGAGAAAACTCGGCCGGGATGTTCGGCAGGTCCGACTTGCCCGTGCCGGTACCGGTCGGATCGCCCGTCTGGGCCATGAAACCGTCGATCACCCGGTGGAACACCACACCGTTGTAGAAGCCCTGCTTCGTGAGCGTCTTGATCTGCTCCACGTGCTTCGGCGCCAGGTCCGGACGCAGGCGGATGGTGATGCGGCCATCCTTGGTGTCAAGAAAGACGGTGTTCTGCGGATCGTTGGCCGGCTGGGCGAAGGCCGGGGCAAGGCCGGCGAGCACAAGCGCGGAGGCTGCGATCAAACGCTTCATGGGTCGGATTCTCCTGTTGATTTCAGAAACTTTATTGCCGCGTGAATTTGGCTTTCAAACGCTCGGCGACAAGGCCGGGCACGAAGGCCGAAACGTCGCCCCCCATCCCCGCGATCTGGCGCACAAGCGTGGCGGTGATGGGGCGGACCAGGGGCGAAGCGGGGAAGAAAACCGTCTGGACCTCGGGCGCCATGGTGGCGTTCATGGAGGCCATCTGCATTTCATAGTCGAGATCCGTGCCGTCCCGCAGGCCGCGGACGATCAGGCTCGCCCCATGACGCCGGGCAGCCGTCACCGCCAAATCGTTGAAGGTCGCGACCGCGAGCTCCACCCCTTCGGCCTTCAGGACGGGTCCGCAGACCGCGTGCAGCATCTCGGCCCGCTCCTCGGGACTGAAGATGGGCGCCTTCGAGGAATGGACGCCAATGGCGACCACGATCCGATCCGCCACGCGGCAGGCCTGGCGCAGGACGTCCAGGTGGCCGTTCGTGACGGGATCGAAGCTGCCGGTATAAAGGGCGATACGTGTCATGGTTTCAAGGCGTAGCTTGAGACAGGCCGGAGGGCAAGATGCCCTGGAAAGGGCCTCACTCTTCCCCTTAACATGAATCACGCTCTATCATTGCAATATTGTGGCGATGGCGCCACCATCCATCGGAAAGTCCAGTCTTGTCCAAGCTTGAAGGATTTCGGAAGCTCCTGCCATGATGACCATCATAGACGACATCCGCCGGCGTGACGGCTTCCTGACGATTGAGGAGACGCTGTCGCTGTGCGACCGCAACACCATCTACGACCCCTTCTCCACCCTGCTCTCACGCCATGCCAATATCGGCTCGGGAAATATATTCTACCCCTGCACGACGATACGATGCGCGGCGGACTCACGCTGTGAGATCGGAGATCGGAACATCTTCCACGCAATGTCGATGATCGATGCCTGCGGCGGCACGATATCCATCGGCAACGGCAATACATTCGGCGATGGCGGCTTTACCGCGAAAGCCGACCGTCCGGGCGCGAAGGTCACAATCGGCGATCGTGGGCGCTACGCGTCAGGCGCAAGTGTCTATGGCGTGAGCCATCTGGGAACGGGGAGCCAGATTCTCGGGCAGATTTCCGTCATCGATTGCATTCTCGCCGATGGAGAGGATTTCACGCATCACGACCCAGACGAAAGGGCTGCAGTACTGAAAGGGCATGGACCGGCGCGAAAGCTTCGCATCGGCGTCGGCGAAGTCATCTTCGGCAAAAGCTCCTTTGATCAGGCGAGCATTCAACGGCAGACCGATTTCCACCCGAAGAGCTGATCATGCCCATCACGCACAAGAAAATTACATTAGGGCTTGGGTTGGTTTCGCTCGGCCGCGAGTGGGGCGTCCACAAAGGGCAGCCTCCATCGGCAGACGAAGCCGTTGCGCTGATCGGCAAAGCGGTCGATCTCGGCATCAGCTTCTTCGATACCGCGCCTGCTTATGGCGAGAGCGAGCGCTTGTTGGGCCGCTATCTCTCAACCTCCGGCGCGGAACGCCGCGATCTCACCATCGCAACGAAGGCGGGAGAACACTGGATCGCAGAATCCGCAACAACCTATGTCGATCACTCCTATGACGCGCTCTGCCGGAGCATCGATCAAAGCATGGCCTTGTTGGGAACCATCGACATTCTTCAGATACACAAGGCAACAACCGAAGCGATGAAGTCGAACGATGTGGTCCGCGCGATCAGCTATGCAAAATCTCTCGGCATCGAGCAGTTCGGAGCCAGCATCAGCAGCAGCGACGATCTCAGCTTCGCATGCGGGACCGGCTATTTTTCCCACATCCAGGTTCCCTTCAACTTGCAGAACACGAGCTTCGAGAATTCCTTCGAGGAACTATCCAGGTCCGGCGTCGTCCCGATCATCAACCGTCCACTGGCTATGGGCGCGGTCGCAACCGGAACCACTGGCCAGAAAATAAATGCGCTGCGTGAGGCATTGCAGTTCATTGCGGATCGTGTGGACAACGGTATCATCATTACCGGGACGCGCTCATACATCCATCTGGCAGAGACCATCAGCGCCTTCAGGGATCTATCATAGGCGAGGTTTGATCGGGATTCGGGTCGAAGGAGCCTACGGACTGAAGCAATAGTGCCGCTTTTCCCGCTCAGCCCAGCGGCGCTTTACAGAATATGGAGTCGTGCGCTGGCGCACGGCCATGATTGGAGAAGTCTCTATAACCATCCTTACGAAAGGTTAAGGAGATCTCCCATGATGATTCGTCTCATTCTCGTCGTCGCCACCGCCGTTGCCATCTTGATTCCGGCCGCCGTTTCGAGCGCCTATGTGGCTCTAATTTGAACTTATCTCAAGCGTCATCGACGCCTGGACAGAACCCCCGCCGTGGATATGATACTTTATTCCACCATGGCAGGAGAGTTTCATAGGTCGCCTTTCGGACGCTACTCGTTCCCTGAGTGTCTATCTAGCCTTTGCGCTCATCTGCGCTTTCGGCTCTCCAGTCGCTGCGCAGCCGACAAAGAGCGCCGTTCCCGCTGCAATGACGCAGATCGACGGGTATCCGTTTCCCCGGCAGCTTGCCGGCCTGCCACGGCTCGAAAAAACCGACTATCACAACGCTCCATTAGGGTTCAGCGTGAGGTACGGCAACGCCCAAACCTGGGCCGACATCTATGTCTATAACCACGATAAGAAGCTGACATCCGCAACCGCCCGCGCGGATGCTATCAGTGAGCGTGACTCGGCCCTAGAGGATATCTCCGCTAATGTCGCGAGCGGCAGCTATGACGACGCCAAGCTCATCAACAAATCCACAGCAGGTGGTTTCACGACGGCTCATCTGGCTATCACACAGCGTCAACAGACGCGGGATTCGTACGTGTTCGTCACGGTCAGAAATGCGAATTTCGTCAAAATCCGCCTCACGACCAACCAGAGGAACGCGGACAAATTCGCGGATGAATTTCTCAAGGAATATGCCAAACTTCTAGGCATCTGATATCGACAATACATAATGAGGAAGGGCGCCGAGTGGCGCCCTTTTTATTTGTCTGCATTGTCAGCAAGGCATGGGAAAGATGGACGAATCTTACTCCTCGCCGCCTTCGGCAACATCACCCTCACCGATATCAGCGATGTCATTCCCCTCTTCGGCATCTTCGCCCTCGATGTGCTCCACCGAGACCACCTTCTCCTTGCCCTTGGTGGAGAAGACAGTGACGCCCTGCGAGTTGCGGCCGACGGTGCGGATACCGTCCACAGGTACCCGGATCAGCTGGCCGCCATCGGTGACGAGCATGATCTGGTCCGAGTTCTCGACCGGGAACGAGGCCACCAGCTTGCCGTTGCGGCTGTTCACAGCCATGGCCGTGATGCCTTTGCCGCCGCGTCCGGTGATGCGGTACTCGTAGGAGAGCGTGCGCTTGCCGTAGCCCTTCTCGGAGATTGTGAGGATGCACTGCTCCAGAGCGCTCATCTCGGCATAGCGTTCCTGAGACAGCGAGACGTTCGCATTCTCGGCCGTCTCCTCCGCATCGTCCGCAGCTTCGGTCTCAGCGTTCGTCTGCTCGCCCATCACGGCACGGCGCATCTTGAGATAGGCCGAGCGCTCCTCGCCCGAAGCATCGACGTGGCGCAGGATCGCCATCGAGATGATGTCGTCGCCCTTGGCAAGGTTGATGCCGCGCACACCCATGGAGTCGCGCCCCTTGAACACGCGCACATCCGTCACGGGGAAGCGGATGCACTGGCCGTCGGCCGTGGTGAGCAGCACGTCGTCATGCTCGGAGCAGATCTGCACGTCGACGATGTGATCGCCCTCGTCCAGTTTCATGGCGATCTTGCCGCCGCGGTTCACCTGCACGAAGTCGGACAGCTTGTTGCGGCGAACCGTGCCGCGCGAAGTCGCGAACATGACGTCGAGCGTGTCCCAGGAGGCCTCCTCCTCGGGAAGCGGCATGATGGTGGTGATGCGCTCGCCCTGCTTGATCGGCAGCATGTTCACCAGGGCCTTGCCCTTGGCGTTCGGATTAGCCAGTGGCAGGCGCCACACCTTCTCCTTATAGGCCTGTCCCTCGGACGAGAAGAAGATCAGCGGCGTATGCGTGTTGGCCACGAACAGGCGGGTGACGAAATCCTCGTCGCGGGTCGTCATGCCGGCGCGGCCCTTGCCGCCGCGGCGCTGCGACCGGTAGGCGGAGAGCGGCACGCGCTTGATGTAGCCGGCGTGGGACACGGTGACGACCATGTCCTCGCGGGCGATCAGATCCTCGTCGTCGACATCGGAATCCCAATCGACGATCTGCGTCTTGCGCGGCGTGGCGAAAGTATCGCGGACTTCGATGAGCTCGGTCTTGATGATGTCCATGATGCGCGCGCGCGAACGCAGGATCTCGAGATATTCCGAGATCTCGGCCGCGAGCTTGGACAGCTCGTCGCCGATCTCGTCGCGGCCGAGAGCCGTGAGGCGCTGCAGGCGCAGTTCGAGGATGGCGCGGGCCTGCGTCTCGGAGAGACGATAGGTGCCGTCGTCGTTGATCCTGTGGCGCGGGTCATCGACGAGCGCGATCAGCGGCGCGATGTCTTGCGCCGGCCAGTCGCGGCCCATGAGGGCTTCGCGGGCCGAGTTCGGATCCGGCGCGGTGCGGATGAGGCGGATCACCTCGTCGATATTGGCAACAGCAATGGCAAGGCCGCACAAGATGTGGGCGCGCTCGCGGGCCTTGTTGAGCAGGAACTTCGTGCGGCGGGAAACCACCTCCTCGCGGAAATCCACGAAGGCCTTGATCAGATCCTTCAGCGTCATCAGCTCGGGACGACCGCCGTTCAGCGCCACCATGTTCGCGCCGAAGCTCGTCTGCAGCGGCGTGTAGCGGTAGAGCTGGTTGAGCACCACGTCCGCCATCGCGTCGCGCTTGATCTCGACCACGATACGCATGCCGTCGCGGTCGGATTCGTCGCGAAGGTCGGAGATACCCTCGATCTTCTTCTCGCGCACCAGCTCCGCGATCTTCTCGATCAGCGACGCCTTGTTCACCTGATACGGGATCTCGGAGAAGATCAGGGCCTCGCGATCCTTGCGCACTTCCTCCACTTCGGACTTGGCGCGCATGATGATGGAGCCGCGGCCTGTCGTGTAGGCCGACTTCACGCCCGCGCGACCAAGGATCAGCGCGCCGGTCGGGAAATCCGGACCGGGAATGATCTCGATCAGCTCTTCGGCCGAGATGTCGACGTTGTCGATATAGGCCAGGCAGCCGCCAATGACTTCGCCCAGATTGTGAGGAGGCATGTTGGTGGCCATGCCGACCGCGATGCCGCCCGCGCCGTTGGCGAGCAGGTTCGGGAAGCGCGCCGGCAGAACCGAAGGCTCGTATTTCGACTCGTCGTAGTTCGGATTGAAATCGACCGTGTCCTTGTCGATGTCCTCGAGCAACGGCATGGCCGCCTTGGCGAGGCGGGACTCGGTGTAGCGCATCGCCGCCGGAGGATCGCCGTCGACGGAGCCGAAATTGCCCTGCCCGTCCACGAGCATAAGCCGCAGCGAGAAATCCTGCGCCATGCGCACCAAGGCGTCATAGATCGCGCTGTCGCCGTGCGGGTGATATTGACCCATCACGTCACCGACAATGCGGGACGATTTCACGTGCTTCTTGTCGGGCGTATAGCCGCCCTCGTTCATGGCATAGAGAATACGCCGATGCACGGGCTTGAGGCCGTCACGCGCGTCGGGCAGAGCGCGGCTCACGATCACGCTCATGGCGTAATCGAGATAGGAGCGCTTCATCTCATCGACGATGGAAATCGGCTTGATGTCGCTCGCCGGCTGGTCCCCGCCAGGGCGGATATCGTTCGGATCGGTCAAGGTTGGTCTTTCTTAAAACGGTCTGCCCTTTCGCGAGAGGCGGCTTGTAAATGCCGCTTCGTCAAGCCAATCGGCAGCCCCGCGAATCCAATTGAAATTCAGATCCTTAGATGGGGGAAAACGCAGCGCTTTTCAAGCTTTTTAGCGGGTTTTCCAGAGGGAAGACCAGGCACAAAAATTGTATATATTTCAGAAGCTTATTTGCGCTTGACCATAGCTCTACACTGCTTCCGATCCGCGGCACTTTCTCATCCATTGCTGCAATGTCGAGAAAGCAACTCCAGAAAGGCCGCTAAACCATTGGCATTACAGGATTTATGAGTTTAAGAAATATCATGCGGAGGCAATCGAGGCATGGAGATCCACTCGCCGATCGAACAAGCGGGAGTATCCTCGCGGCATGTTTCGCCCGAGGGTGTTTCAGTCGAGGGGGCGCGAAGGGCGGTCCGGCTCGCTGTGGTGAAGTGAGTGAAGAACCAGACGGCCCCTCGCGCACGGCTTTTTTAGGCGGACACCGCACGATCCCGACAGGCGGGACTGCGATGGGCCTCCTGCCGGAGGGCTGGCGTTGTCGCCACATCCGCAGGACCGCGCCTTGATCCCACAATCACGACGCCTCGCGAGCGCGCCCCTCGGTGGATCAGGCTGCAAATGTTATAGCTACGGCTAGGATCATTGTCAAGAACAAAAGATGAACGCATATTCGCAACGCAATCATCTCCTGCTTGGGAGATTAGCCAGCAGGGCCAATGAGATCGGCAATTACACCTTAAGTTGAACTCATGTAGCGAAGAGCATCCTTACTGCTCTTCTGCAGAGCCCAAGCTCTCACTTGACCACACGAGGAGCGATCCGCCAGGTCACATTCACCGAAGCCGTGAACTTTACAACGGCCGGGGGGACGATCTGAACAGTGGAAGGCCCACCATAGCCCGCACTCCTGGATGGTAGATCCGCCTCTCCCTGTGGAGGCTGCGCTTCGCCATCTGTAATCGCAAGGATCTGGCCGAGTTCCAGATCGACTGGCTCGGCATATGCCTGCGCCTGCTCACGTGCATCCAGCATCGCCGCCCGCCGAGCCTGATTCAAAGCCCCGCGCTCCTGAAGAACACTGAATTGAATCGTCTGGAAGCCGAAAAGCCCTGAAGCGGCCAGTTTCGTCACCGCCTGATTGAGATTTTCAAGAGAAGGCGACCTCAAAAAGAAGTCCGTCGCAGCTGTATAGCCTTCGATCACACTCGAAGGGCGTAACCCCCGTGCTAGTTCTTCTGTAGTGACGGACTTCACAACCCGTCTCTCGTTGGTTCTGAAGCTGCTCTTCTCAACTTCCAAACCAAGCAATTTCAACTCCTGCAAGACTGCCGCAGCGCGCGTTGCCCGTTCGCCATGCTGTCTCATCGTTGCCTCTAGCGTTTTCTCCTCGGTCGAGAGCGTGGCGCGAAAACGGGCAATATCCGGCCTTACTTCGTAGCTGCCTTGTCCAAGCACTGTGAGAACGGGCTCCCGCCGACTATCAGAAGAAGCCATTTCAGCAGCGGCATGGAAGGTAATACTACTGAGAACCAGAGCTGTGAGGACAGAGCGCAAAATCATGAGCAATCCAAAGTGCATTAGAGACAGAACACCTCGCTAGAGCGGATAATAAAGCATCTCTACATAATAACAATTCGATCTCACCGAATTCGATACACCCTTCAAAAGTTCTTTCTAAGCCCTCAGCAGAATCGCCGTCGTATCGTCGCTCAGCTTGAAGCGCGGGAAGCGCCTGCCGTCAGGATCCTGCTCGGTTTCGACCTCCCGTGCCTTCCGGGCCAGAGGCTCCAGGCCGGAAGCGATGGCGGCCTCCATCAGGCCTTTGGCATCGAGCACCCCGTAAAGGTCCACCAGGGCCGAGAAGCCGTCGCTGGTAAGGAGGATCGTCGTGCCGTCCTCGCAGGGAGCCCGCTCGTGCCGCAGGCGGTCGGCGGCGTCCGGATTGACGCTGAGCAGGGCAGCCGGCGTGCCGCTCCTGCGTTGCCGCTCACGGCGCTCTCCGAGCCAAGCCAGGAAGACAGGCTCATCGAGGATGGCGCTGGGGCGGGAGTTTGAAGCCTGCATCAGCTCGGCGGCCTTGGCGGATTCGAAATCGCGCAGCCCGGGCGCTTCGCCCAGGGTCAGAACCTCGCCATCGGGCTGACGTACGAAGGCCGTGGTGTCGCCGAAGGTCCAGACATCCAGCATATTTCCGTCACGCCGCACGAGAGTCATGGCGCCGAGCGGCCAAGTGACGAAATCCTCATGCCGCGCCTCAGGAGCCTTGGCCCGATAGGCCGTGCGGGCCTCCTCCATCACGTGCCGGATCAGGGTGACGCCGTCCCCGGCATGGGGCGCGAGGTTCGACAGGCGCTCGTCCGCGAAGGCTGCAAGCCACGCGGCGTCGCTCTTGGAATGCATGACCGGCTCGGTGCCGGGAAAGATGGACGTGTCGATGATCCAGGCCCAATCCCCGGACGCCCCGCAGATATCCTCGTTGGCCTTATCGGGCGAACCCGGCCAGCTGAGCCGATCCAAAACCGTGAACATCGTTGCTCTCCCCCTCGCCAAGCCGCAGGAAGACAGTCATAAAGCAAGGCTCAAGGTAAGGTCCAGCCGATGCTCCTCGACTTCATCTCCGCCGCTCTCGTCACCCTGCTCGTGACGCTCGATCCGGTCGCCCTCGCGCCGATCTTCGTGTCGCTGACCAGGGGCATGACCAGGGATGAGCGCCGGCGCGTCTCGACCAGGGCCTGCCTGATCGCCTTCTGCATCCTGGCCTTCTTCGGCCTCGGCGGAGAGGTGCTGCTGCGGCTGCTGGGCGTCGGCATTCCGGCTTTCCGCATCTCAGGCGGCCTGCTCCTGTTCTGGATCGCCTTCGAGATGGTTTTCGAGCGCCGCAACGAGCGCAAGCAGCATACGGCCGATGTGGCCATCACCGAGGATCATATCCGCAACGTTGCCGCCTTCCCGCTCGCCATTCCGCTGATGGCGGGCCCCGGCGCCATCACGGCGGTGATCCTGCTCGCCGGACGCGCGGATGGGAACCTAGTTTACCTGAGCTCTCTGCTCATGCTGATTGCGCTGGGCGTCGTCAGCTGCTTCGTCGTCTTCTCCGCCGCCGAGCGCGTGGCACGCTGGCTCGGCGTGACGGGCAATGTGGTGCTCACCCGACTGCTCGGCGTGATCCTTGCGGGGCTTGCGGTGCAGTTCATCATCGACGGCGTGAAAGCGCTGTCCTAGAGCTGTTTCCACATACGTGGAATCAGCTCTCTTCTTTGTGGGCCGCATTTTTGACGGCGAACCGAGTCCACTTCGCCGAAAAATGCTCTAAACCGGCGCGGCGAAGGGGCGGAATTCCCGCGCGACCTGCTCGTAAACAGGACGCCTGAAGCCGATCACCAGACTCGATACGCGATCAAGCGCTTCCCAGCGCCATTCGTTGAATTCTGGCTTCATGCCATTGCGAGTACCTGAGACGTCGATCTCGCTCTCCTCGCCGACGAAGCGGAAAGCCACCCACTTCTGCCTTTGCCCCCGAAACACCGTCAGCCGGTGCGGAGGCCCGTTATAGGGCGGGAAATCGTACGACAGCCATGCCGGCGTCTGCCCGAGATATTCGACGCTCGTGACACCCGTCTCTTCCCATAACTCGCGGCGAGCGCAGGCAATCAGATCCTCACCTTCATCGATTCCGCCCTGCGGCATCTGCCATTCAAGGCCTGACGTGATGATCTCGGGACCGGAATTCGCGAAGCGCTTGGCGATTAGCACATGGCCCTGCCGGTTGAAGAGCGCGATGCCGACATTCGGGCGATATGGGAGGTCAGTCATCACGATCCCTGTTCAGGATGAAGAGGCCAAGTTCAGGCGCATTTGCTTCGAGTACCTTCCAGCCCAGCCCTTCATAGAATGAAAGCCGCCGCTCACGGGTCAGGAGATAAACGCGCTCCGCGCCGATGGTGAAAGCGAGCTGGCTCGCCCTGTCCACCAAGGCCGCTCCGATCCCGCGCTGGCGATGTTCGGGCTCGACCCAGAGCGCCGCTATCCATGGAGTGTATTGCGGCCTCGTTTCCTCGTCGCATTCGATGAGCGCGGCGGTGCCGAGGAAGTGCTCGCCGTCATGCGCAACGAGCGCCGTGGGAATGGGGCCGGCCCCGAAATTTTCGCCGACCAATCCGGTCAGCAGTTCCAACGGATGCCCGTCATCCTTCCAGAAAGCGCGCCAGACGCGGTCCGCGACAGCTTCCGCGAAATGCGGCTTCTCGCGCAGATCAGAGATGGAGAACGCGGTCAGCGCAGCGTCTCCATCAGGCGCTTCATCAGCTCCCGGCGCGGCGCGATGGTGGAGATCACGCCGTATTCCTGCAGCGTATGCGCGCCATGGCCATCTATGCCGAGGCCGTCGAGGGTCGGCACGCCGAGAGCCGCCGTGAAATTGCCGTCGGAACCGCCACCGACGCGCGGTGCTGAAATGAGCTCGAAACCGATCTCGGCCGCGACCGACTTGGCATGATCGAACAGCTTCGACGTGCCTTCCGTCCGCTCATAGGGCGGGCGGTTCATGCCGCCGGTAACGGTGAGCTTGAAATCGGGGTTGTGCGGTTTCAATCCAAGGATCGCCTTCGTCAGCGCCTCGCCATCAGCAACCGTTTCAACGCGCAGGTCCACGGGGAAGCTGCAATGCTGCGGGATCGTGTTCACCGCGGTACCGCCGGACACCATGCCGACCGTCGTGGTAATGCCGCGCGAATAATCGGTCATGGCCTCGACGGCGAGGATCTGGCGCGCTGCTTCATAGACGGCGTTGCGTCCTTCCGCGTGACGCGAACCCGCATGGGCCGGACGGCCCTCCACATGCACGTCGAAGCGACCGACGCCCTTGCGCGCGGTGACGATCTGGCCGCCGTCGCGGCTCGGCTCCGTTACGAGAGCATAGGCCGAGCGACGGGCGAGATCCTCGATGATCGGCCGTGTCATCGGTGAGCCAATTTCCTCGTCGGGGGTGACGAGATAGATGAGCGGGCGCGCCGCCGTCCCCGCCCGGGCAACATCCTTGAAAGCCTCGAGGCTGAACCAGGCGCTCGCCTTCATGTCGTAGACGCCGGGACCGTAGATGCGGTCACCCTCGATCCGCAGCGGCAGATCTTTGAGGATCGTGCCGACGGGGTGCACCGTGTCGAGATGCGACATGATGAGAATGGCGGGCTCGTCCGTCTGCGGACCGACGCGCAGGATCAGCGCGTCTCCTAAGCCCTGCTCGCCTGGAATTCGCTCGATGGCGACCGGCGCATCCTGCATCTGCGAGACGACGAGGTCCATCATCAGGTTCACACCCGCCACATCATGAGTGGGGCTTTCCGTGCGGATCCAGGCGCAGAGCGTTTCGAGAGATTCAGGGGTCATGGCGTCGCTTCTTTTGAATTTGCAGGCTGGGTAAGGGCTCTTTGAGCAAACATCAAGGCAATCGAGATACCTTAACAGTGCGGAGTATGCGCACATGACGCAGCGACACCATAAACTTAACGATATATTAGACGGTATTCTTGAGGATAAGAAGGAAAGGATTTTGAGAGAATGGTATCGAAAATCGGCTCTTTGAAACGAGACATCCTTCAAGGTACAGCTTCTTCCGACCGCATCTATGGTGATGCGCAGCAGATTGCGTCACCGCGAACTGCTGGCGGCGATAACATTTATGGACATGGCGGAAGCGATACTCTCTACGGCGACGCAAAGAACTTGGGAGGCCATGCCCGTGGCGGATCCGATGTCATCTGGGGCGGTTCCGGCAACGACAGCATCTATGGCGACGCCTTCACCTTGAAGACCTATGCGCGCGGCGCGTCGGATAGGATCTGGGGCGATCAGGGCAACGACAACCTCTTCGGCGATGCTCGCCAAATGAGCGCCTTCACTTTTGGCGGTCATGATCGCATTTATGGCGGTTCCAACAGTGATACCATTCATGGCGATGCAGAAATTATGACGGATTTTGCATTCGGCGGTATCGACAAGCTCTACGGCGATAGCGGCAACGATACGATCTATGGCGATGCGTTCGCCATGTATGTGTCGGCTATTGGTGGGAATGACCATATCAATGGCGGCAGCGATAACGACACCCTCTATGGCGATGCGGTTGTCATGAGCGACGCGAGTCAGGCTGGCCACGATTTTATCGATGGCGGCTCTGGAAACGACACAATCTATGGAGATTCCCAGTACGCCAGCGCAGGTGTCACCTATGGGAACGACATCCTTTACGGAGGAGACGGTAACGACCGGCTGTTCGGCGACTCGGCCAATAGTGGCAACGGCAATGATTACCTCCACGGAGGCAGGGGAAATGATACGATAGCTGGCGGAGGAGGCCGGGATGTGTTTGCCTTTGACATTGCATCGGGCAAGGATACCATCTTGGACTTCCAGCCCGGACAGGATGTGATCGACCTGCGCGCGTGGCACATCCCTAGCTTCGGCGCCATCGAGTTCAGCCAGCGCACCGGCTTCACGTTCCTCTTCCTGGCAGGTTCCTCCCACTATATCAGGCTGGAGGGCGTTGAGAAGGCGAGCCTCACAGCCGCCGACTTTATCCTCTAACGGACAAGGCCCGGGAAACTCCCGGGCCTTTTTCTCTATGAGCCTTCTCTTTTCGCTAAGCCCTCAGCTGGCGGCCCGCCTCTCCCAGTGAAGCGGAAACTCCTGCATAGGCGCTGGGTGACCATTCTCGATCTTCCGGATTTTCTCCTCGACCAGATCGGCAAGAACGCTTCTTGGGCTGGAAGCGCGCAACTCGTTCACCGCGTTCTTGATCTGCTCCAGATCAAGAAGAGAAACCAGGGATCGCTCGTGTCCTGCGCTTTCGAAATCGGAAGTCATGCAGGTCCTCGCTTGGTCTAACAAAAAATGATTCAGGAAACAGAGAGCATCCTAGGCTTGGCCGGATGCCGGGTTCATTGCACGCAAATTACGGTTCCGTAATGCAACCGCAGATGTCCAGCTCAGCGGACGCCAGTAAAGATTACGACGCGGGTCGCCTGACCCGCGCCGTCAAAGGCTTTGCGAAATCCGCAAAAATTCAGGACTAGAACGGGATGTCGTCGTCCATATCGTTGTAGCGCGATCCGCCGCCGCCCGAAGACGGAGCAGGCTTGCGCTCCATGGGGGATGAGCGTCCGAAATCGCCACCGCGGCTGATCTGGCCGCCGCCTTCCTCCTCGCCGTATTCCGACGAGCCGCCGCCGCCGCCCGAGCGGGCGTCCAGGATCGTCAGGTCGCCGCGGAAGCGCTGCAGAACGATT